>NZ_JALKAS010000006.1 GCF_023015695.1 Jannaschia sp. S6380 | reverse complement strand
TCTGTGCAAGCCCGGCTCGGTCAAGCCGCACACGAAGTTCGAGGCCGAGGCGTACATCCTGACGAAGGAGGAGGGCGGTCGCCACACGCCGTTCTTCGCGAACTACCGTCCGCAGTTCTACTTCCGCACGACGGACGTGACGGGGACGGTGAACCTGGCCGAGGGCACGGAGATGGTGATGCCGGGGGACAACGTGTCGTTCGGTGTTGAGCTGATCGCGCCGATCGCGATGGAGCAGGGG
>NZ_JALKAS010000005.1 GCF_023015695.1 Jannaschia sp. S6380 | reverse complement strand
GCCCAAGGCACCGTCGGACGCCTCGAGATCGACACCGACGGCGGCGGCGACGCCTTCACCGCCCTCGGCATCATCCGCGGCGGCCGCAACCTCGACATCCAACAGATGTTCCTCGATGGGAACGCGGTCGTGACCAGCTCCGGCCCGCCGCCCGACACCGGCGACGACGACGGCAACCTTTCGCTGTCGGCGCCGGATCTGGAGATCGACGCGGGCGAGGTCGGCGCGGTCGGCTTCACGCTTTCGGGGCTGGACGCGGACGCGACCGCC
>NZ_JALKAS010000004.1 GCF_023015695.1 Jannaschia sp. S6380 | reverse complement strand
CCCGACACCGGCGACGACGACGGCAACCTTTCGCTGTCGGCGCCGGATCTGGAGATCGACGCGGGCGAGGTCGGCGCGGTCGGCTTCACGCTTTCGGGGCTGGACGCGGACGCGACCGCCGTGATCACCGTCAGCGACGGCAGCGCCAGCGTCGTCTCGGGTACGATCGCCGCCGACGGCACCGTCACGCTCGATCTGACGGCGCTGTCGGACGGGCCGCTTTCCAGCTCGGTCACCGCGACCGATGCCGGCGGCAACACCGCCACCGTGGCCGGGCCCGCGCTCGACCTGCGCACCCAGCCCGACAGCTCGGCCGACGAGGACGGCAACCTGGCGCTCTCGGCGCCGGACCTGCAGATCGATTCGGACGAGGTCGGCGCGGTCGGCTTCACGCTCTCGGGGCTCGATGCGGACGCGACCGCCGTGATCACCGTCAGCGACGGCAGCGCCAGCGTGACCTCGGGCACGATCGCCGCCGACGGCAGCGTCACGCTCGACCTGTCGAGCCTCGCCGACGGGCCGCTGACGAGTTCGGTCACCGCCACCGACACCACCGGCAACACCGCCACCGTGGCCGGGCCGGGGCTGACGCTCGACACCGTCACCCCGCCCGATCCGGGCGCCGAGGTCACCGGCACGCTGGGCAACGACACGCTCAACGGCATCGACGGCGAGAACACGACGATCCTGGGCCTGGCCGGGTCCGACAAGCTGTTCGGCAAGTCCGGCGACGACACCGTGATCGGCGGCGCCGACGGCGACGTGCTGCGCGGCGGGGCCGGGGCCGACACCTTCGTCTTCGACGCCGACGCGGTGGCCGCGCCGGGCGACGACCTGAAGGACTTCAACCTGGGCGAGGGCGACCGGCTGGAGTTCCGCGACATCCTGACCGGCTTCGACGGCAGCGACCTGTCGGGCCACCTGCGCATCGTCGCCCAAGGCACCGTCGGACGCCTCGAGATCGACACCGACGGCGGCGGCGACGCCTTCACCGCCCTCGGCATCATCCGCGGCGGCCGCAACCTCGACATCCAACAGATGTTCCTCGATGGG
>NZ_JALKAS010000003.1 GCF_023015695.1 Jannaschia sp. S6380 | reverse complement strand
TTCCGAGAGCGTGGCGTCGAAGATCGTGGCGTAGGTCGAGGCCCGGCGGACGACGTCCGCCGCAGCCCCGGAGAAGCGAAGGCCCCCCAGCGGGGCCTTCGGCGTTCGGGGGGGTGGCAATCAGGCCGGGATATCCGGCAAATCGCGCTTCGTATCGAGCCGTCTCCACGGTTCGACCCGACCTTCATCCCCATTGTGCTGGGCAGAAACGAAAAACGGCGGCCCGAGGGCCGCCGTTCACTTCGGTACTTCCGTGGGGATCAGTTGTTCGCGATGATCGCTTCGATCCGCTGCTTCTGGTTGTCTTCTTCGTCCGACTCGACGATCGTCTTGATGGCTGCGATCTGACCCAGGGTCAGGTTGTCGAGCGTATCGGTCGGGATACCCATCTGCTCGAAATCGCTCATCAGCGCGGTCTGCAGCATGTCGAAGCCCTCGCCCATGGACGGGGAATGCGCATCGGCGAAGGCGGTACCGGCAGTCAGAGCGGCGACGGTGGCGATCGTGGCGAAAGTGCGGGTCATAATGGTGTGCTCCTTTCAGGGGCAGTGGTTGACGTCTTGCGTGCCTCGACCGATCCCAAAGGACCCCTCCGAGGCGCTGCAGTCACATAACAACATGAGCCTTCCGATGGTTCCCCCGCAAGCTAACGTTTTCGTGACCTGTCGAACCCGTCGTTAACTTCGTCGCCGAGTTTGGCTCATGCCCTGATCAGGACCGTGATCGGATGGCGCTTCGGGTGGGGCGGATCGTCAGACGCCGAACGGCCCGACGATCGACAACGACCGCGGGACCGCGACCTAGCCGTACTTGCCAAGGGGCAGTCGTCCCCCCGCGTCTGCGCGAGCCGTGTACCGAGATTGGCCCGGGGCCACCGATTGGACCCTTGCACTACTCCGATCCACGACATATTCCCGGCCCACCTGCAGGGGTATAGCTCAGTTGGTAGAGCAGCGGATTCCAAATCCGCAGGTCGCGGGTTCGAACCCTGCTGCCCCTGCCAGGTTCTCCAGATCATGTCGGGCAACCGCTTGTTAAGGCCTTGGGGCTATCCAGACGCGACTCTGGAGAAAGGGCTCGATGGCATGGCAGCGGCGGAACTCGCCACGGAAGGAGATGGCGAAGTTCCGACGTCCGCGGGTTCGCGTCACGTCGCGATGGCCTGGCACGGATCACTGGTGTTCCGGTTGTCGCTCACGACCTTCGTGTGCCTGTCGCTCGCGATGACGGCCTTCTCCCTGATGAGCTTCGATCTGTTCGAACGGGCTCTCCGTCAGACGCATCAGGCGACCATCGGCCATGAAGCCCGGCGGCTGGCCGATCGGACCGGCGGGAACGTCCGGCTGGGCTATACCGCCGGGGCCCAGGCGGCCGCGCGCGGCATGCTCGCGGCGGAGGGGTCGCGGATGGCCGAGGTGAATGTCACCGATGAACGGGGGCGGACATTGCTGCACGAGGCTGCCGAAACGGGCGAAATTTCTTCATCCGATATGTCGATCGTACGCATGCCCCTGCCGCTTTCGGCAGGCGAGGGTGGTCCCTCGCAAGGCACCCTCACCGTCAGTTTCGACGCGCGCAGCGTCCGTGCGGACCTGGACCGAGCGGCGACCCGGCTTGCGCTGGTTTCGGTGGTTCTCGTGATGGCGCTGGGCGGAATTGCCGTGGCGCTGCTTCATCTCCAGGTCGGCCGCCCCCTAGGGCGCCTGGTCGATGCGATGTCGCGTGTCGCGGAGGACGAAACCGATCTGGCCCTACCGCCCGGCGGCAGCGCGGAGGTGCGGCGCATGGCTGCGGCCTTGGTCGTGTTCCGCGACAACGTCCTGCGGCGGCTGACATATGCGGAGCGCAGCGCCCGGGCCGAGGCGCGGACCGCCGCGCTCGATGCGGAGCGGCGCGACACACGCGAGGCGGCCCGGATCGAGGAGGAGGCGCGCGCCAAGGCGGCGCGCGACGCAGCCGAGACGCAACTGGCCGAACAACGCAGTTTGCAGGCGGATCTACAGGACCTTCTGACCGCCGCCGCCGATGGTGACCTTTCCGTCCGGATGGGGACCGATGCCTGCCCCGGCTCGCAGCTCGCCCTGCGCATCATGATCAATACCCTGCTGGAGCGGATGGCCTGCGGCGTCGAGGATGTTATCGCCGTGCTGGCCCGGCTTGAGGAGGGGCAGCTCTGGGCCCGGATGGAGGGGCCCCAGGGTGGCGTCTTCGCACGCTTGCAGACCTCGGTGAACGCGACCGCCAGCCAGCTCGGGGCCGCGCTCGGGACGCTTGCCCATCATGCGGCCGGCGTCCTTGACGATTGCAGTGACCTTGCGGCCTCGGCCGGCGACCTGTCCGGGCGCACCGAGCGGACGGCGGGGTCCCTGGCCGAGACGGCCAATGCCATGGAACAGATCGTCGGCTTCATCGCCGAGACCGCCGTCATGTCGGATGAGGCCCGGAACTGCGCCGAGGCCGCGCAGCACGAAGCACGGGAGGCAGACGGGATCGTGGGCGAGGCGGTCGGCTCGATGCAGGCCATCCAGTCGACCGCGGTCGAGATTTCCCGCACGATCGGGGTTATCGACGACATCGCGTTCCAGACCAATCTTCTGGCCCTGAACGCGGGCGTGGAGGCTGCGCGGGCCGGCGAGGCCGGGCGCGGTTTCGCGGTCGTCGCCTCGGAGGTTCGCGCCTTGGCTTGGCGAGCGTCGCAAGCGGCCCAGGAGATCGGTTCGTTGATCGAGAGCAGTTCCGCGCAGATCGATCGCGGTGTTCGAAATGTCGGCCGGACGGGAAAGACCCTGACCTCGTTGGGCGGCAGCATCGACCGGATCAACGACCGGATCGCCGGCATCGCCGAGGCGGCGCGGTCGCAGTCGATCGCGGCCGGCGAGATCAACCGCGCCATCGGCGAGATCGATGGTGCGACCCAGCAGAATACCGCCATGTTCGAGGAGATCACGACCGCCAATCTGTCGCTGGAATGCGCCGCCTCGCGCATGCTGCAGCTGATCGAACGGTTCGATCTGGCGCCCGACCCGGACGAAGGGGGCGAACGCGAGGCAGGCCGGTTGCCGCTGGCCGCACCCTGACCGAGAGGTCCTTTCCAGCGCGACGTCGGCTTGCATCGAGGTGCGGGACATCCTATCTGCGAGCCAGCCCGACAGGAGACGACACCCCATGGCGACGACGAACCCCGCGCAGTTCCTCCAGCAGACGCGAGCCGAAGTGGCCAAGATCACCTGGCCGAACCGGCGCGAGGTGATGATCACCACCCTGATGGTGTTCTTGTTGGCCATGCTCGCCGCGGCGTTCTTCTTTCTGGTCGATCTGGTGATCCGGACCGGTCTCACGACCCTGCTGTCGGCCTTCTGAATGGCGGGTCCGAGATAGGATCGCGACGGCCCTTGAAACCCGTGGGCCGGGGCGTTAGACGGCCCCGAACCTGAACACGGACGGCGTGCATTGATTCGAGATGCGCGCCGCTTCACGTTTCGGGCGGGACGCTCCCGACCGGAACCGACGAGACGAGAGGCTTGGACGAGACATGGCGAAGCGTTGGTATTCGGTCAGTGTGCTGTCCAATTTCGAGAAGCGCGTGGCGGAGCAGATCCGGCAGGCGGTGGCCGAGCAGGCGCTTGAGGAACAGATCGAAGAGGTGCTGGTCCCCACCGAAGAGGTGATCGAGGTTCGGCGCGGCAAGAAGGTGACGTCTGAGCGTCGTTTCATGCCCGGCTACGTGCTCGTCCGGATGGAGATGTCGGACGAGGGGTACCACCTGGTCAATTCGATCAACCGCGTGACCGGCTTCCTGGGGCCGCAGGGGCGGCCGATGCCGATGCGCGACGCCGAGGTGAACCAGATCCTGAACCGCGTCCAGGAGGGTGAAGAAGCGCCGCGTTCCCTCATCACCTTCGAGATCGGCGAGGACGTGAACGTGGTCGATGGCCCGTTCGAAGGGTTCTCGGGCCAGGTCGAGGAAGTGGACGACGAGGCGCAGAGCCTGAAGGTCTCGGTCTCGATCTTCGGCCGCGCGACGCCGGTCGAGTTGAAATTCACGCAGGTCTCCAAGGCCGCGTGATCTGCCGGACGCCCGCACATCGCGGGCGCTTCGGATCCGGACGTGGGAGGGCGCGCCGAGGCGACGTCCGAACCACGGCAAACCTGCGCCGAGGGGCGCGATTGTAGGGCGGGGGATACCTCGCCGCCGTAAGGAGAGAGCCAATGGCGAAGAAACTCGTCGGCACGATGAAGCTGCAGATCAAGGCCGGGCAGGCCAATCCCAGCCCGCCCGTCGGCCCCGCGCTCGGTCAGCGCGGGATCAACATCATGGAGTTCTGCAAGGCCTTCAATGCCAAGACGCAGGACATGGAGCCGGGCGCGCCGTGTCCGACCGTGATCCAGTACTATCAGGACAAGTCCTTCACGATGGATATCAAGACGCCGCCGGCGTCGTACTACCTCAAGAAGGCGGCCGGTCTTAAGCCGGTCGGCAAGCGCAACCGTCCGCGCGGTGCCGAGACGCCGGGCCGCGAGACGATCGCGACGGTGACGGTCGCGCAGGTGCGCGAGATTGCGGAGGCGAAGATGAAGGACCTGTCGGCCAACAATGTCGAGCAGGCAATGAAGATCATCCTGGGGTCCGCCAACTCCATGGGCATCGAGGTGAAGTGATGGCGAAGCTTGGTAAACGTGCAAAAGCCGCCCGCGAAGCCTTCGCCGGCAAGGAGAATCTGTCCGTCGAGGAAGCGGTCGAACTGATCAAGGCCAATGCCAAGACGAAGTTCGACCAGACGGTCGAGATCGCCATGAACCTGGGCGTCGATCCGCGCCATGCCGACCAGATGGTCCGCGGCGTGGTCAGCCTACCCAACGGCACCGGCAAGGACGTCCGAGTCGCCGTCTTCGCCCGAGGCGCCAAGGCGGACGAGGCCAAGGAAGCCGGGGCCGACATCGTCGGCGCCGAGGATCTGATGGAGACGGTTCAGTCGGGCAAGATCGAGTTCGATCGTTGCATCGCGACGCCGGACATGATGCCGATCGTGGGTCGTCTGGGCAAGGTCCTGGGCCCGCGTAACCTGATGCCGAACCCCAAGGTCGGGACCGTGACCATGGATGTCGCGCAGGCCGTGAAGGATGCCAAGGGCGGACAGGTCCAGTTCAAGGCCGAGAAGGCCGGCGTGGTTCATGCCGGTGTCGGCAAGGCCAGCTTCGATGCCGCCAAGCTGAAGGAGAACGTGCTCGCCTTCGTCGACGCGGTCTCCAAGGCCAAGCCGTCCGGTGCGAAGGGGTCGTACCTGAAGAAGATTTCGCTCAGCTCCACCATGGGGCCGGGCGTGTCGGTCAACGTCGAGAGCGCGACCGGCAATGAGACGACGGCCTGACCGTCGATGAAGTTTCCCGCCTACGGGCGGGGATCGGCGGGGTGGCAACACCCCGTCCTGTCCGAGACGGAGGGTAGGGGGCGACCCCGCTAAATCCTTCCCGAGATGGGACCCGAGACTGATTTCCGGACGTGTCCGGGCGATCTGGCGCGGGGCCCTTCACTGGACCCGCTGGAGGGGGCGACCCTTCCGAAAAGAGCCGGGGGGTTCGCCCCCCACACTTGGAGTGAAACTGTGGATAGAGCCCAGAAAGAGAAAGTGGTCGAGGAACTCGGCCAGATCTTCGAAAGCTCTGGCGTCGTGGTGGTCAGCCACTACGAGGGCATGACAGTTGCCGAAATGCAGGATCTCCGCTCGCGCATGCGCGAAGCGGGCGGATCCGTACGCGTTGCCAAGAACAAGCTCGCCAAGATCGCCCTTGAGGGGAAGGCTGCCAGCAGCATTTCCGAATTCCTCACGGGCATGACCGTACTCGGCTATTCCGAGGACCCCGTCGCCGCGGCGAAGGTCTTCGATGCGTACGCGAAGGACAACTCCAAACTGGAGATCCTGGGTGGCGCGATGGGCGATACGGCGCTGGACACCGCCGGTGTCGCAGCGGTCGCGAAGATGCCCAGCCGCGAGGAGCTTATCGCTTCGATCGTCGGCTGCATCGGCGCACCCGCTTCGAACATCGCGGGGGCCATTGGCGCGCCTGCTTCCAACATCGCCGGCATTCTCTCGACCATCGAAGAGAAGGCTGCCTGAGGCAATCGAAGTCATCCCTCGTCGTGGCCTTGAATGGCATGGCACCGGAACACATCTTAACGAACTGGAAATCAAATGGCTGATCTGAAAAAACTCGCCGAAGACATCGTGGGCCTGACCCTTCTGGAAGCCCAGGAACTGAAGAATATCCTCAAGGACGAATACGGCATCGAGCCCGCCGCCGGCGGCGCGGTGATGATGGCCGGTCCGGCCGATGGTGGCGCTGGCGCCGCCGCCGAGGAGCAGACCGAGTTCGACGTCATCCTGAAGTCGGCCGGCGCATCCAAGATCAACGTGATCAAGGAAGTGCGCGGCATCACCGGTCTGGGCCTGAAGGAAGCCAAGGACCTGGTCGAAGCCGGCGGCAAGCCCGTCAAGGAAGGCGTCGACAAGGCCGAGGCCGAGGAAATCAAGTCGAAGCTCGAAGCCGCTGGTGCGGAAGTCGAGCTGAAGTGATCCAGCCGCTTCGGCGGACGATCTGAAAACGGGGTGGAGCGGTGTGATGCTGCTCCACCCGCTCCTGTCTCGAAGAGGCGCGGATTTCGCGGTTCTTCCGGTCAGGAGGACGGGACGGGGGCGCATCCGTGGGACGGTGCGCCAGATGGTCCCCCCTCACGACCCATTCGCAGGCCGCGGCGTCCCGATGCCCGACGGGACGCCCGGCGCGAAACCGAGAAAAAGGCGAGCATCACATGGCTCAGACGCAGGCGTCCTCCAAACGTATCCGTCGGTATTATGGCAAGCTGGAGGAAGTCCTCCAGATGCCGAACCTCATCGAGGTTCAGAAGTCCTCCTACGATCTGTTCCTGAAGTCCGGCGATGCCGAGACACCGCAGGACGGCGAGGGCCTGATGGGGACGTTCCAGTCGGTCTTCCCGATCAAGGATTTCAACGAGACGGCGGTTCTCGAATTCGTAAAGTACGAGCTCGAGGAGCCGAAATACGACGTCGAGGAATGTCAGACCCGCGACATGACCTACAGCGCGCCGCTGAAGGTGACGCTGCGCCTGATCGTGTTCGATGTCGACGAGGATACCTCGGCCAAGTCGGTCAAGGATATCAAGGAGCAGGACGTTTTCATGGGCGACATGCCCCTGATGACCAAGAATGGTACGTTCATCGTGAACGGGACCGAGCGTGTGATTGTCTCCCAGATGCATCGCTCGCCCGGCGTCTTCTTCGACCACGACAAGGGCAAGACCCACAGCTCGGGCAAGCTGCTCTTCGCCTGCCGGATCATTCCCTATCGCGGCTCCTGGCTGGATTTCGAGTTCGACGCCAAGGACCTGGTGTTCTGCCGCATCGACCGTCGCCGCAAGTTGCCGGTGACGACCCTGCTCTATGCCCTCGGCATGGATCAGGAAGCGATCATGAACGCCTATTACGACACGGTCGACTACACGCATCGCAAGGGCGAAGGCTGGGCAACCCGGTTCTTCCCCGAACGCTACAGCGGTCAGCGCCCGGCGATGGACGTCGTGGACGCGTCCACGGGCGAAGTCGTGCTGGAGGCCGGCAAGAAGGTCACCCCGCGTCAGGTCAAGAAGCTGCGCGAGGACGGCAAGGTCGAGCAGATCCTGGTTCCGTTCGAGGCGATCGTCGGCAAGTTCGCCGCACGCGACATCATCGACGAGACGAACGGCGCGATCTTCGTCGAGGCCGGTGACGAGTTGACCTGGGAAATCGACAAGTCGGGCGAAGTGTCGGGCGGCACCCTGAAGGAGCTTCTGGACGCGGGTGTCACCGACATTCCGGTGCTCGACATCGACAACGTGAATGTCGGCCCCTACATCCGCAACACGATGGCGGCCGACAAGAACATGGGCCGCGACACGGCGCTCATGGACATCTACCGCGTCATGCGTCCGGGCGAGCCGCCTACCGTCGATGCCGCGCAGGCCCTGTTCGATCAGCTGTTCCGCGACAGCGAGCGTTATGATCTGTCCGCCGTGGGGCGGGTCAAGATGAACATGCGTCTGGACCTCGACGCCGAGGACACCGTCCGCACCCTGCGCGATGAAGACATCCTGGCCTGCATCAAGGCGCTGGTCGAGTTGCGCGACGGGCGCGGCGATATCGACGATATCGATCACCTCGGCAACCGCCGCGTGCGGTCGGTCGGCGAGTTGATGGAGAACCAGTACCGCGTCGGCCTGCTGCGGATGGAGCGCGCCATCAAGGAGCGCATGTCCTCGGTCGAGATCGACACGGTCATGCCGCAGGACCTGATCAACGCGAAGCCCGCGGCGGCCGCGGTGCGCGAGTTCTTCGGCTCCTCGCAGCTGTCGCAGTTCATGGACCAGACCAACCCCCTGTCCGAGGTAACGCACAAGCGCCGTCTCTCGGCGCTGGGACCGGGCGGCCTGACCCGCGAGCGTGCGGGCTTCGAGGTGCGCGACGTGCACCCGACGCATTACGGCCGCATGTGCCCGATCGAGACGCCGGAAGGCCCGAACATCGGTCTGATCAACAGCCTCGCAACCTATGCGCGCGTCAACAAGTACGGCTTCATCGAGACGCCCTATCGCAAGGTCGTCGACGGGCAGGTGTCGGACGAGGTCCAATACATGTCCGCGACCGAGGAGATGCGGCACACGGTTGCGCAGGCCAACGCGCAGTTGACCGACGACATGCGGTTCCAGAACGAGCTCGTGTCGACCCGTCAGTCGGGCGACTATATGCTGCAATCGCGCGAAAACGTCGATCTGATCGACGTGAGCCCCAAGCAGCTCGTTTCGGTCGCCGCGGCCTTGATCCCGTTCCTCGAGAACGATGACGCGAACCGCGCGCTGATGGGATCGAACATGCAGCGTCAGGCCGTGCCGCTCCTGCGCGCCGATGCCCCCTTCGTGGGCACCGGTATGGAGGAGGTCGTGGCCCGTGATTCCGGCGCCGCGATCATGGCGAAGCGGGGCGGCGTGATCGACCAGGTCGACGCCGAACGCATCGTCGTGCGCGCCACGGAGGATCTGGAGCTGGGTGACGCGGGCGTGGACATCTACCGCCTGCGCAAGTTCCAGCGGTCGAACCAGAACACGTGCATCAACCAGCGTCCGCTGGTGAAGGTCGGCGATACCGTCGCCAAGGCCGAGGTGCTGGCCGACGGTCCGTCAACCGACATGGGGGAGCTGGCGCTCGGCAAGAACGTCATTGTCGCCTTCATGCCGTGGAATGGCTACAACTACGAGGACTCGATCCTGATCTCCGAACGCGTCAGCCGTGATGACGTCTTCACCTCGATCCATATCGAGGAGTTCGAGGTCGCCGCGCGCGACACCAAGCTCGGACCGGAGGAGATCACCCGCGACATCCCGAACGTGGGCGAGGAAGCCCTGCGCAACCTCGACGAGGCCGGCATCGTCTATATCGGCGCCGACGTGGAGCCGGGCGACATCCTGGTGGGCAAGATCACCCCCAAGGGCGAAAGCCCGATGACGCCCGAGGAGAAGCTGCTGCGCGCCATCTTCGGCGAGAAGGCATCGGACGTGCGCGACACGTCGCTGCGGGTGAAGCCGGGCGATTACGGCACCGTGGTCGAGGTCCGCGTCTTCAACCGGCACGGCGTCGAGAAGGACGAGCGCGCCCTGCAGATCGAACGCGAGTTGGTCGAGCGTCTGGCGCGCGACCGCGACGACGAGCGCGAGATCCTGGACCGCAACATCTATGCCCGTCTGCGCGGCATGATCGAAGGCCAGAAGGCGGTGAAGGGGCCCAAGGGCTTCAAGCCGAACACGGTCGTCGATGAGGTGGCCTTGTCGCAGTTGAGCTTCGGCCAGTGGTGGCAGATCGCGCTTGAGGACGAGGAATCGGCCAAGCAGGTCGAGGCCCTGAACGAGCAGTACGAGATCCAGAAGCGTGCCCTGGAAGCGCGGTTCGAGGACAAGGTCGAGAAGGTCCGCCGCGGCGACGACCTGCCGCCGGGCGTGATGAAGATGGTCAAGGTTTTCATCGCCGTGAAGCGCAAGCTTCAGCCGGGCGACAAGATGGCCGGCCGTCACGGCAACAAGGGCGTCATCTCGAAGGTCGTGCCGATGGAGGACATGCCGTTCCTCGCCGACGGCACGCCGGTCGACTTCGTGCTGAATCCGCTGGGCGTGCCCTCGCGCATGAACGTGGGCCAGATCCTCGAGACGCATATGGGCTGGGCCGCACGCGGTCTGGGTCTCAAGATCGATGAGGCGTTGGACGACTATCGACGCTCCGGCGATCTGACGCCGGTGCGAGACGCGATGAAAATCGCCTACGGCGAGGAGGCCTACGAGGAGGCGATGGCCGGTATGGATGACGACATGCTCGTCGAATATGCCGGCAACGTCACCGCGGGCGTTCCGATCGCCACACCGGTCTTCGACGGCGCAAAGGAGCCGGACGTCAACGACGCGCTGACCCGTGCCGGGTTCGACACGTCCGGCCAGAGCGATCTGTTCGATGGCCGCACCGGCGAGAAGTTCTCGCGTCAGGTGACGGTGGGCGTGAAGTACCTGCTCAAGCTGCACCACCTGGTGGACGACAAGATCCACGCGCGGTCGACGGGACCCTATAGTCTCGTGACCCAGCAGCCGCTGGGCGGCAAGGCGCAGTTCGGCGGTCAGCGCTTCGGCGAGATGGAGGTCTGGGCGCTGGAAGCCTACGGCGCGGCCTACACCCTGCAGGAGATGCTGACGGTGAAATCCGACGACGTGGCGGGCCGGACCAAGGTCTACGAGTCGATCGTCAAGGGCGAGGACAACTTCGAGGCGGGCGTTCCCGAGAGCTTCAACGTGCTCGTAAAGGAAGTCCGCGGCCTCGGCCTGAACATGGAACTCCTGGATGCGGAGGATGAGAGCGAGTGATCCCGGCTTAGCCGATCACTCCGAGGGTGGGGGAAACCCCGCCCCGTCCGACGCACCCTTTATCCAAAGGTATCAAGATGAACCAGGAACTTACCAACAACCCGTTCAACCCGATCGCGCCGCAGAAGGTCTTCGACGAGATCAAGGTCTCGCTGGCCTCGCCCGAGCGGATCCTCTCGTGGTCCTATGGCGAGATCAAGAAGCCCGAGACGATCAATTACCGTACGTTCAAGCCCGAGCGTGACGGTCTGTTCTGTGCGCGCATCTTCGGTCCGATCAAGGATTACGAGTGCCTGTGCGGCAAGTACAAGCGCATGAAGTATCGCGGCGTCGTCTGCGAGAAGTGCGGCGTCGAGGTCACTCTGCAGAAGGTCCGTCGCGAGCGGATGGGCCATATCGAGCTGGCCTCGCCCGTTGCCCACATCTGGTTCCTCAAGTCGCTGCCCAGCCGCATCGGCCTGATGCTGGACATGACGCTGCGCGATCTCGAGCGGATCCTCTACTTTGAGAACTACGTGGTCATCGAGCCGGGCCTGACCGACCTCGCCTACGGACAGCTGATGTCCGAGGAGGAGTTCATGGACGCGCAGGACGCCTACGGTGCCGACGCGTTCCAGGCGAATATCGGTGCGGAAGCCATCCGCGAGATGCTGGCCGCGATCGACCTGGAGCAGGAAGCCGCGACCCTTCGCGAGGACCTCAAGGAAGCCACGGGCGAGTTGAAGCCCAAGAAGATCATCAAGCGTCTGAAGATTGTCGAGAGCTTCATCGAATCCGGCAACCGCCCGGAATGGATGATCCTGACCGTGATCCCGGTCATCCCGCCGGAACTGCGCCCGCTGGTCCCGCTGGACGGCGGCCGTTTCGCGACGTCGGATCTGAACGACCTCTATCGCCGGGTCATCAACCGCAACAACCGCCTCAAGCGGTTGATCGAGCTGCGCGCGCCCGACATCATCGTGCGCAACGAGAAGCGGATGCTGCAGGAGTCGGTCGACGCGCTCTTCGACAACGGCCGCCGCGGTCGCGTCATCACGGGCGCCAACAAGCGCCCGCTGAAATCGCTGTCCGACATGCTCAAGGGCAAGCAGGGCCGCTTCCGCCAGAACCTGCTGGGCAAGCGGGTCGACTTCTCGGGCCGCTCGGTCATCGTGACCGGGCCGGAGTTGAAGCTGCATCAATGCGGCTTGCCCAAGAAGATGGCGCTCGAGCTGTTCAAGCCGTTCATCTACTCGCGCCTGGAGGCGAAGGGGCTGTCGTCCACCGTCAAGCAGGCCAAGAAACTGGTCGAGAAGGAGCGTCCCGAGGTCTGGGATATCCTGGATGAGGTCATTCGTGAGCATCCCGTCCTGCTGAACCGCGCGCCCACGCTGCACCGCCTGGGCATCCAGGCCTTCGAGCCCGTGCTGATCGAGGGCAAGGCGATCCAGCTTCACCCGCTGGTCTGCTCGGCCTTCAACGCCGACTTCGACGGCGACCAGATGGCCGTCCACGTGCCCCTGTCGCTGGAAGCGCAGCTCGAAGCCCGCGTTCTGATGATGTCGACCAACAACGTGCTGTCGCCCGCCAACGGCGCGCCGATCATCGTGCCGTCGCAGGACATGATCCTCGGCCTCTACTACGTGTCGATGGAACGTGCCGGCATGAAGGGCGAGGGGATGGTCTTCTCCTCGGTCGACGAGGTCACGCACGCGCTCGACGCCGGCGAGGTGCACCTGCACGCCAAGATCAAGGCCCGGATCACCCAGATCGACGAGATGGGCGAGGAGGTCGGCGTGGTCGTCGATACCACGCCGGGACGTGTCCGGCTGGGCGCGATGCTGCCGCTGAACGCGAAGGCACCATTCAGCCTGGTCAACCGCCTTCTGCGCAAGAAGGAGGTGCAGCAGGTCATCGACACCGTCTACCGCTATTGCGGACAGAAGGAGTCGGTCATCTTCTGCGACCAGATCATGACGCTGGGCTTCCGCGAGGCCTTCAAGGCGGGCATCTCGTTCGGCAAGGACGACATGGTCATCCCGGACTCGAAGTGGCCCATCGTCGATGCCACCCGCGAGCAGGTGAAGGATTTCGAGCAGCAGTACATGGACGGCCTGATCACCCAGGGCGAGAAGTACAACAAGGTCGTGGATGCCTGGTCGAAGTGCAACGACAAGGTGACCGAGGCGATGATGTCCAACATCTCGATCGCGGGGACCGATGAGGACGGCGCCGAGAACGAGCCGAACTCTGTCTACATGATGGCTCATTCGGGCGCGCGCGGCTCGGTCACGCAGATGAAGCAGCTCGGCGGGATGCGCGGCCTGATGGCAAAGCCGAACGGCGACATCATCGAGACGCCCATCATCTCGAACTTCAAGGAAGGCCTGACCGTCCTTGAATACTTTAATTCGACCCACGGTGCCCGGAAGGGCCTGTCGGACACGGCGCTGAAGACGGCCAACTCGGGCTATCTGACCCGCCGTCTGGTCGACGTCGCGCAGGATTGCATCGTCCGCCTGGACGATTGCGGGACCGAGAAGGCCATCACCGCGCAGGCGGCGGTCAATGACGGCGAAGTCGTCGCCACCCTGGCCGAGCGCGTGCTGGGTCGGGTCGCGGCGGACGACGTCCACGTGCCCGGCACCGACGAGGTGATCGTCAAGGCGGGCGAGCTGATCGACGAACGGCGCGCCGATGCCATCGAGACGGCGAACGTCGCGTCGATGCGCATCCGCTCGCCGCTGACCTGTGAGGCCGAAGAGGGCGTCTGCGCGACATGTTACGGTCGCGACCTGGCGCGGGGTACGAAGGTAAACCTGGGCGAGGCGGTCGGCATCATCGCCGCCCAGTCCATCGGTGAACCCGGCACCCAGCTGACGATGCGGACCTTCCACATCGGCGGCGTGGCCCAGGGTGGACAGCAGTCCTTCATGGAAGCCTCGGCCGAGGGGACCGTGGACCTGCGCAACGCCAACGTCCTGACCAACGAGGCGGGCCAGACCATCGTGATGGGCCGCAACATGACCCTCGTCATCATCGACGAGAACGGCGAGGAGCGGGCCAGCCACAAACTCGGCTACGGCACGACGCTTTGGGTCAAGGACGGCGCCAAGGTCTCGCGCGGCGACAAGCTGTTCGAGTGGGATCCGTTCACCCTGCCGATCATCGCGGAGGCGGACGGCAAGGCGAAGTTCGTCGATCTCTACGCGGGCATCTCGGTGCGCGACGAGACCGACGACGCCACCGGCATGACCCAGAAGATCGTGTCGGACTGGCGTTCGGCGCCCAAGGGCAGCGACCTCAAGCCCGAGGTCCTGATCGTCGGCGAAGATGGCGAGCCGGTCCGCAACGAGGCGGGCAACCCGGTGACCTATCCGATGTCGGTGGATGCGATCCTGTCGATCGAGGACGGCCAGCAGATCAAGCAGGGCGACGTCGTGGCGCGCATCCCGCGCGAGGGGGCCAAGACCAAGGACATCACCGGCGGTCTGCCGCGGGTGGCGGAACTGTTCGAGGCACGCCGTCCCAAGGATCACGCCATCATCGCGGAGCGCGACGGATACGTGAAGTTCGGCAAGGATTACAAGAACAAGCGCCGGATCACCGTGGTCGCCGCCGACGACAGCGAGGAGGCCATCGACTACATGGTCCCCAAGGGCAAGCACATCCCCGTCGCCGAGGGCGATTTCGTCCAGAAGGGCGACTACATCATGGATGGCAATCCCGCGCCGCATGACATTCTGCGGATCATGGGGATCGAGGCGCTGGCCGACTATCTGATCGACGAGGTGCAGGACGTCTATCGACTGCAGGGCGTGAAGATCAACGACAAGCATATCGAGGTCATCGTCCGGCAGATGCTGCAGAAGTTCGAGGTTCTCGAGTCCGGCGACACGACGCTTCTGAAGGGCGAGCATATCGACAAGGCGGAACTGGTCGAGGCCAACGAGAAGGTCGAAAAACGGGGCGACCGCCCGGCCGTGGCCGAGCCGATCCTGCTGGGCATCACCAAGGCGTCGCTGCAGACCCGCAGCTTCATCTCGGCGGCGTCCTTCCAGGAGACGACGCGCGTGCTGACCGAGGCATCGGTCCAGGGCAAGCGCGACAAGCTCGTGGGTCTGAAGGAGAACGTCATCGTCGGACGCCTGATCCCGGCGGGCACCGGTGGCGCGACGCAGAAGATGCGCGCCATCGCGACCGAGCGCGACAACGTCGTGATCGAGGCCGCCCGGATCGAGGCCGAGAAGGCCGCGGCCCTGGCCGCACCCGAGCCGCAATCCTCGGCCGAGGAGGCGTTCAAGACGCCCGAGGCCCAGACCGAGGAGTGATCTTCGCGATCCGGTAAAAGCAATGGACCCCCGGCGGTACGAACCGCCGGGGGTTTTTCGTGGCCCCGCCCGCCGCGGCCACTTGCCGCCGGTTGCTCGACCGTGCCAGCAACGCGCATGTCGTTCCGGAACCGCATCGTCGGCGTGCTGCGCTTTTCCTACCCGGCGACGGACGGCTTCGGCGCCTCGACGCTCGACGAGGCCGCGCTGACGGCACTTCTATACGATCCCGATCGGCTGGCCCGGCGCTTCGCCTATCTGGAGACGCTGACCCTTCCTTCGCTGGCCGCCCAGACGGATGGCGACTTTACCTGCGTGATCCTGGCCGGAACGTCGCTCCCCGCGCCGGCGCAGGCGCGGCTGCAGGCATTGGTGGCGCGTCATTCGTTCCTGCGCCTTCTGTTTCTGGATCGGACCGGAGCGCTGCGGGCGGCGAAACAGGCGTACCGGTACGCGGTCGAGGACGACGCGACGACGCATGTCATCGGGTTCCGTATCGACGACGACGATGCCGTGGCGCGCGACTATGTGGCGCTGACCCGCGACCGTGCCGCAGGCCTCTGGCAGGCGGGCCTCCTGTCGGGGCCGACCGCGATCGCCTTCAGCCGCGGCATCTATTGGGACATGACGGCGCACGACCAGCCGTTCCATGCCTATCGCGAACTGCAACCTCTCGGCCTGGCCTGCGCGATGACCACCACGGCCGACATGCCGACCTGCATCTATCGCTACAACCACCGCCGGCTGGCCTGTTTCGTTCCGACCTACATGGAACCCGGCGACGACGCGATGTTCCTGCGCACGCTGCACGACCACAACGACAGCGGCCGGGCCATTCCGCCGCGGGCCGAGCCGCTGCCGACGGCGCGCATGCGCCGTGTGCTGGCGGATCGGTTCGGCATCGACGCGGATGCGGCAATGGCCCTGATGTCTCCCCAAACGGCAGGCTGACCGGGCCATGAACGACAATCTTCGCGGCGCGGCGTTCATGATGGGGTCGATGGCGACGTTCACCCTCAACGATGCGGCGATCAAGTTCCTGGCCCAGGACCTGCCAACCTTTCAGGTCGTCTTCCTTCGCGGCATCGCGGCCACGCTGCTTATCGCGTTTCTGGCCTACGCGACCGGCGCCCTGGCCCGGCCGATCCCGCGTCGCGACTGGCCCTTCGTGATCGGCCGTTCGGTGGCCGAGGTCGTGTCGTTCTTCCCCTTCGTCCTCGCGCTGACGCATATGCCGCTGGCCAACGTCACGGCGATCCTGCAGGCGCTGCCCCTGACGATCACGGCCGCCGGCGCACTGTTTTTGGGCGAGGCCGTGGGCCGGCGCAGGTGGACGGCGATCGGGGTCGGGTTCCTGGGCGTTCTGCTGATCGTGCGACCCGGCGGGGCGGATTTCGACGGTTGGTCGCTCGTGGCGTTGTCGGCGATGCTGACGATCACCGCGCGCGACCTGATCACGCGGCGCCTGTCGCGCGACGTACCCAGCCTGAAGGTCGCGATCTTCACCGCGGCGGGCGTCATGCTGCTGGGTCTCGTCCTGTCGCTGCGCCAATCTTGGCAACCGGTCGCGCCTGCGCAGGGCGGCCTGATCCTCGCGGCCTCCGCCTTCATCTTCGGGGGTTATCTGTTCTCGATCATGGCCATGCGTGTCGGCGACGTCGCCGCCGTCACTCCGTTTCGCTATACTGCGCTGGTCTGGGGCCTGCTGCTGGGCTGGGCGGTCTTCGACGAATGGCCCGACAACCTGACCTTGGCAGGTGCGGCCCTGATCGCGGGCCCCGGCCTCTATACGCTCTGGCGCGAAGGGCGGGCCGCGCCGACGCCGCGGCCGGTCGCGCCGCGCTAGGGTCCGCGATGCGCCACGGGGGCGGGCGCGTTGACACCCCCCGGTGATTCCCCTATGTGGGCCGCAATTCGGTCCGGGTGCAGCGCGCCCGATCCGGCAAGCCAGAACCGTCGCACAAGATCCGGGATAGTGCTTCCCGCATCCTCTGTCACCAAACCGCATCGTCCAGGTCGGAATTCCGGGCGGATGCGGTCATCGGCTTTTGGGGCGTCGGGCGCCGGACAAGTGTTTGAACAACGAATGGGGACACCCACCAATGCCCACCATCCAGCAGCTGATCCGCAAGCCGCGGCAGCCCAAGGCCCGAAGCTCCAAATCGCAGCACCTCGAGGGTTGCCCGCAGAAGCGCGGCGTCTGCACGCGGGTCTACACGACGACGCCGAAGAAGCCGAACTCGGCCATGCGGAAGGTTGCCAAGGTGCGCCTGACCAACGGTTACGAAGTCATCAGCTACATCCCGGGCGAGAGCCACAACCTCCAGGAACACAGCGTCGTGCTGATCCGCGGGGGCCGGGTGAAGGACCTTCCGGGTGTCCGCTACCACATCCTGCGCGGTGTGCTCGATACGCAAGGCGTCAAGGATCGTCGCCAGCGTCGTTCGAAGTATGGCGCCAAGCGTCCGAAGTAAGAGGATCAACAGATGTCCCGTCGTCACGCCGCCGAGAAGCGCGAAGTCCTGCCCGACGCCAAATATGGCGATAAGGTCCTGACAAAATTCATGAACAACCTGATGATCGACGGCAAGAAGTCGGTCGCGGAGAAGATCGTCTACAACGCGCTCGATCGCGTCGAGTCGAAGCTCAAGCGTTCGCCGATCGAGGTGTTCGTCGAGTCGCTCGACAACATCAAGCCGTCGGTTGAGGTCCGCTCCCGCCGGGTCGGCGGCGCCACCTACCAGGTGCCCGTCGAGGTTCGCCCCGAGCGTCGCGAGGCGCTCGCGATCCGCTGGCTGATCAAGGCCGCGCGCGCGCGCAACGAGAACACCATGGAGGAGCGGCTGGCCGGCGAGTTGATCGACGCGGTCCAGTCCCGCGGCTCCGCCGTCAAGAAGCGCGAAGACACGCACAAGATGGCCGACGCCAACAAGGCGTTCAGCCACTACCGCTGGTGATTTCCGCGCCTATCTAGGCCGCAGCATCACGGGGGCCCGACCGGGGCCCCCGAACCCGTTTTCTCCGCCTATCTGAGGTACGCCCCATGGCTCGCGATTATCCCCTGAAACGCTACCGCAACTTCGGCATCATGGCCCATATCGACGCGGGCAAGACGACCTGCTCGGAGCGGATCCTGTTCTACACCGGCAAGTCCCACAACATCGGCGAGGTTCACGACGGCGCCGCCACGATGGACTGGATGGAGCAGGAGCAGGAGCGCGGTATCACGATCACGTCGGCCGCGACGACCACCTTCTGGCAGCGCCAGGAAGAGCCGACCAATGATGGCACGTCCGACACCAAATACCGGATGAACATCATCGACACGCCCGGCCACGTCGACTTCACCATCGAGGTGGAGCGTTCGCTCGCCGTGCTCGACGGGGCGGTTGCCGTGCTGGACGCCAATGCCGGCGTGGAGCCGCAGACCGAGACCGTCTGGCGCCAGGCCGATCGCTACAAGGTTCCGCGCATCGTGTTCGTCAACAAGATGGACAAGATCGGTGCCGATTTCTTCAACTGCGTTCGCATGATCCAGGATCGCACGGGTGCCACGCCCGCACCGATCCAGATCCCCATCGGGGCCGAGAACGAACTCGAGGGCATGATCGATCTCGTCACGATGGAGGAGTGGGTCTGGCAGGGCGAGGATCTGGGCGCGTCTTGGATCAAGCAGCCGATCCGCGACAGCTTGAAGGCGAGCGCCGACGAATGGCGCGCCAAGCTCATCGAGACCGCGGTCGAGATGGACGACGAGGCGATGGAGAATTACCTGATGGACGGCGCCGAGCCGGATGTCGACCAGCTTCGCGACCTCATCCGCAAGGGTACGCTGGCCATCAAGTTCATCCCGGTCCTGTGTGGCTCCGCGTTCAAGAACAAGGGCGTGCAGCCGCTCCTGAACGCCGTGATCGACTACCTGCCCAGCCCGCTGGACGTGGTCGACTACATGGGCTTCAAGCCGGGCGACGAGACGGAGACGCGCAACATCGCCCGCCGCGCGGACGACGACATGCCGTTCGCCGGCCTGGCGTTCAAGATCATGAACGACCCGTTCGTCGGCAGCCTGACCTTCACCCGCATCTATTCGGGCGTCCTCAAGAAGGGCGACACGATGCTGAATGCCACGAAGGGCAAGAAGGAGCGTGTCGGCCGGATGATGATGATGCACTCGATCAACCGCGAGGAGATCGAGGAGGCGTTCGCGGGCGACATCATCGCGCTGGCCGGTCTGAAGGACACGACCACCGGCGACACGATCTGCGATCCGCAGGATCCGGTCGTTCTGGAGACGATGACCTTCCCCGATCCGGTCATCGAGATCGCGGTCGAGCCGAAGACCAAAGCCGACCAGGAGAAGATGTCCCAGGGCCTGCAGCGCCTGGCCGCCGAGGATCCGTCCTTCCGCGTCGAAACCGACCTGGAATCGGGGCAGACGATCATGAAGGGCATGGGCGAACTGCACCTTGACATCCTGGTCGACCGCCTCAAGCGGGAGTTCAAGGTGGAGGCCAATATCGGTGCGCCGCAGGTCGCCTATCGTGAGACGATCGGTCACGAGGTCGAGCACACCTACACCCATAAGAAGCAGTCGGGTGGCTCGGGTCAGTTCGCCGAGGTCAAGCTCCTCATCACGCCGACCGAGCCGGGCGAAGGCTATTCGTTCGAGTCGAAGATCGTCGGTGGCTCGGTGCCCAAGGAGTACATCCCTGGCGTTGAGAAGGGCATCAACTCGGTCATGGACAGCGGCCCGCTCGCCGGATTCCCGGTGATCGACTTCAAGGTGCAGCTGCTGGACGGCAAGTTCCACGACGTCGACTCCTCGGTCCTCGCCTTCGAGATCGCGTCGCGGATGTGTATGCGTGAAGGCATGCGCAAGGCCGGCGCCAAGCTGCTCGAGCCGGTGATGAAGGTCGAGGTGATCACGCCGGAGGAATACACCGGCGGCATCATCGGCGACCTCACGTCGCGTCGCGGTCAGGTCAACGGTCAGGATACGCGCGGCAACGCCATCGCGATCGACGCCTTTGTGCCGCTGGCCAACATGTTCGGCTACATCAACACGCTGCGCTCCATGTCCTCGGGCCGCGCGCAGTTCACCATGCAGTTCGATCATTACGACCCGGTGCCGCAGAACATCTCGGAAGAGATCCAGAAGAAATACGCGTAGGGGCCGGGCGGCCCTTACCCCGCAACCAGATTAGAAGGAGGTCCTTCCATGGCGAAGGCAAAGTTCGAACGCACGAAACCGCATGTGAACATCGGGACGATTGGTCATGTCGATCACGGCAAGACGACGCTGACGGCGGCGATCACGAAGTATTTCGGTGATTTCCG
>NZ_JALKAS010000002.1:692500-949119 GCF_023015695.1 Jannaschia sp. S6380 | reverse complement strand
CGCGCCGTCGATCTGGTCATAGGCCCGGAAATCACCGAAATACTTCGTGATCGCCGCCGTCAGCGTCGTCTTGCCGTGATCGACATGACCAATCGTCCCGATGTTCACATGCGGTTTCGTGCGTTCGAACTTTGCCTTCGCCATGATGGGCCCCTGACTGAGAGGGAGGCCCCGAAGGCCCCCCGAATTGCATCGCGCGCCGTCTAGCGGGCTGAGGAACCGTTGGCAAGTGGATCAGGCCGGTAGCCCGAACCGTTCGGGACTCCGAAGCAGCCACGACTGGATCTTCCGCGACATGTTGCGCGCCAGGGTCGTCAACTGCTCATCGGCGTCCTTGACCAGGCCCGACCCCAGAAGGAGCGTGTCCGCCCCCTCGAACGTGGAAATCTGCTCCGGGCCGGCGACTTTCTCCTGCGGCTCCGCCGTCCACAGGTTGGCGGTCACCACCAGGATGGATTTCGGCGTCAGAACCACAGGAATGCCCGGCGGCGCCAGCGCGTACCCGTCGATATTGACGGCGATGTAGTAGTCCCGACCGCCTTGGTACCGACCGAAGCGGCGCGCCAACTCCGCACCCATCACGGATTTCAGCTTCTCGGGCGTCGCATCGCGGGAGGGGGGGATCTTCTTTGCGTTCTCGGCCACAATGATCGGTTGCAGAAGTTGGAAGTCGCCCATCGGCGGCAGATCCTGCGTCAGCGGATCGGGGGCCTCGCAGGCCGAAAGGCCCGCCAGGCCGGCCAGCGAAAGACCGGCGAATGCGCGGCGGCTGTAGGTTTCGGTCATCTGCGCTCCAGCACGTCGTTTTCACCGGTGGTATCGGGCAGGTGCCGGGCTGGCAAGTTCACCGGCAGATGTCGCGCAGCGCCGCCCAGTCTTCCGCATTCAACGCGGGCGCGGTTGTCGACGGATCGCCGATCTGCGTCGCCGCCTCGATCCGGGCGGTCAACTGGGGATGGGAGGAAAAATGCATGGCCAGCCCCTCGCTCTCGCCCCAGACATCCCGCGTCTTGGCGAAAAAGCTCGCCATTGCCGAAGGGGGCAGCCCGACTTTGGTAAGCTGATCGAAGGCAAAGCGGTCGGCGCGTGTCTCGGCCCCGCGAGAGTAGTTCGACACGATGGCCTGGCCGGCCACGCCAGTCAGGATCCCGCCGCCCGTCAGGTCGCCAACCAGCAGGACTAGCACGGCCTGGACGCTGGCCGCCTGCAGGGTTTGACGAATGGGATCCTCGTAAACGACATGGCCCAACTCGTGCGCCAAAACGGCAGCAACCTCGTCGGGGCTTTCCGCAAGACGTATCAGCGACTCGAAAAAGGTGATCCGTCCGCCAGCCACGGCGTAGGCGTTCAACATCGGGTCCGCGCTATCGTCCATCACGACGACTTTCAGGTCGTAGGGAAGCTCGACATCCCGGGTCACGCGGGCGACCATCCGGTCGAGCGCGGCCACGCCCTCCGGATCGCGGCATTCGGCGAGCGGCCGGCCCGGCCCGCCGAACATCTCTCGCGTCATCTCGTAGTGTTCCTGACCCATCGCGACCTCGGCGTCGGTATCCATGAACTGGGCCAGAACGCCGGCCATGGCCGGAAGCACCAGAAACACCAGCGCGGCCAGCGCCAGGGTGCCGGCCCCCGCGATCAGCGCGACGCGGTGCCCGAGCGGCGGCGCCGGCAGCTTGCGTCCCGGATGAGGAAGCTCCGCGACCAGCGCCTTGGCCTCGGGCGTCGCCACGATCAGGCGCGCGAGATCGTTCAGTGCCAGCCCATAGCTCTCGGCCCGTCCCGGCGCCTGGTCGGGGAGTCGACGTATATCGCAAACCGGCCAGAGGATCGCGTGCCCCTCCGGCAGGACCATGCGCAAGCTGCGGCCGCGATAATCGTCGACGAGCGACAGCTCGACCCGCAGCTTGGTGGCACGCAGGCCGTCGAAATAATCCGCCCAGATCTGCGGCGAGGATGAGAAGGTCATATGCCGGATCCCATGTCGAACAGGTTCGCGAAGCCGTCCGCATCGGCCATATGGGCCGACGCGCCGCGCCGGACCTGCGCCACCTCGATCGAGTTGCCGATCACCAGTGTGTCGGCGACGTGGCGAAACAGCGGGAAGCTGACCATCGCGATCCGCAGGGCGCCGCGCAGAACGAAGAAGGTCAGGTAGAACAATGCGCCGCCGGCCGCGACGACGTAGGGCGACAGCGATTCCAGCGACTGAAGGTCGAACTGCGCCTGCGCCCCGCGCGCGAAAAAGCCGAAACCGAACAGACCGACGATCCCGATGCCGACGAACAGCATCGCCATGAGGATCCATCCGACCAGATGGATCCCGATGACCGAACGGGTTCGCGGCTCGACACGCAGGCTCATGTGATCGCCCAGCCGTAGACCGGAGGCCAGGATCTGGAACGATGCGACCCGCCAGTTGATCCAGCCAAAGAATAACAGCAGCAACATCGGCAACAGGATCAGGACGGTCGTCAGATCGTTCGTCGCAATCAGGCCCCAGATGCTCAGTCCCGATACGGCGGCCCCGATCAGCACCGGAACGAAAGGCGCATAGAGGGCGCCGGCGCCAACCGCGAGGCGGAACCGGCTTTCGCCGTAGAACGTCCGCTCCGCGCGGTATTTCCAGAGGCGATGCGTCCGCACCGGGAGCAGGATCCCGCAGGTCAGGATCGTGGCGATGGACCAGAACGCCGCGCGGGCCGCATACCCCCAGGCCCCAGCTTCCATCGAGAAGGCCACGCCCCGCCAACGCGTATGGTTAAGAAGGTATCGTTGTCCGCGATACTTCGCGATCCAGTAGACCGGCACCAGAAGGAGGAGGGCAGCCCCGGTCCCCGCCCCCGGCCCGCCCGTGAGGTTCAGCGAGGCAAAAATCAGCAGCATGACGATCAGGCCCAGATAGACCCCGACGATCACCGCCGCGATGACGAAGCCCATCAGCTTCTCGAGCGGTCGGCCCGCATATTCGAACGGCACGCCGCCGATCCGAAGCGAGGACCAGAGCCACCGGCGAATGCGCGTCCGCGCCCAGAAGCTGTAGAGCCCCAACGTCGCGACCGTCAGCACCGTCGTCTTGACGACGAGGCCGAGGAGGTTTCCACGCGTGCCCGCCATTTCTCCCGAAAGGGTATCGGGGGCGATCATGCGTCAGGCAAACCGGTTGTTCCGCGGAAAGCCGCGAGGCGCCATGCGCCCAGCCTGCGCCCGTGCGCCCAACCACTCCGACAGGTCAGGTTCGTGCCGGACCCGACCGGCCGGGTCGGACCATTTCAGCCCTTCAGCCAGAGTGAGGACCGTGACGTCGGACAGGCCGCCATCCTTGAACTTCTGCAATCGCACGCCCTTGCCGCGCGGCATCTCGGGCAGGTCGGCCAGCGGGAAGACCAGCATCTTGCGGTTGTCACCGATGCAGGCGACGTGGTCGCCTTCGGCGGTGACGGGGCGCAGCGCGCCAACGCCCGGCTTGCAGTTCAACACCTGCTTGCCCGCGCGGCGCATCGCGACCATCTCCTCCTCCGGGCAGACGAATCCGTCCCCCGCGGTCGACGCTAGCAGCAGATTGCGGCCGGGTCGGTGGATCAGGATATCGACGATATCGGTCTCGTTGGGCAGGTCGATCATCAGGCGCAAAGGCTCGCCCATGCCGCGTCCACCCGGCAGCGCACTCGCCTGCAGCGTGAAGGCGCGCCCGTCGCTGCCCCACACGATCAGCTTGTCGGTCGTCTCGGCATGGAAGCGGAAGGCCGGGCCGTCGCCGTCCTTGAACTTCAGCTCCTTGTCGAGCGGCTGATGCCCCGAGAGCGCCCGGACCCATCCCATGCGCGAGCAGACGACGGTGATCGGCTCCCGCTCGATCATCGCCTCCAGCGGCACATCCGCCACCTCGACCGCCTCGGCGAAGTCGCTGCGACGACGGCCCAGTTCGGTGGCCTTTCCGAACTGCTTGCGCGCCTCGCGCAGCTCGTCGGCGATCGTCTTCCACTGGATCGTCTCGCTCTCCAGCAGGTCCTGCAGACCCGCGCGCTCCTCCATCAGGGCGTCGCGTTCGCGCAGCAGGGCCATCTCCTCCAGCCGGCGCAGCGCGCGCAGGCGCATGTTCAGGATCGCCTCGGCCTGGACCTCGGACAGGGTCGGCTGGCGATCCGTCGGCAAGGGCGAGCGATAATCGGAATCGTCCTTGGCGCGGACGTAGCCCTCGCCCCAGGGCTCGTGGATCAGCGCCTCCTTCGGGGCGTCGTCGTAACGGATGATGTCGATCACACGGTCCAGGTTCAGAAAGGCGATGACGAAGCCTTCCAGAACCTCCAACCGGTGGTCGATCTTCTGCATTCGATGCCGCGAACGGCGCAGCAGCACATCGCGACGATGGTCGAGAAACGCCTGCAACACCTCGCGCAGCGAACAGACCTTCGGCGTCACCCCGTCGATCAGCACGTTCATGTTCAGCGAGAACCGCGTCTCCAACTCCGACAAGCGGTAGAGCGTGTTCATCAGCACGTCTGGATCGACGTTCCGCGACTTCGGCTCCAGCACGATGCGGATGTCGTCGGCGCTCTCGTCGCGGATGTCGGCCAGGATGGGGACGCGTTTCGTCGTTACCAGTTCGGCCAGCTTTTCGATCAGCTTGCCCTTCTGCACCTGGTAGGAGATCTCGGTGACGATGATCTGCCACTGGCCCTTGCCCAGATCCTCGACATGGTGACGCGCCCGCAGGCGGAAGGCGCCGCGACCGGTGCGGTAGGCCTCCAGGATATTCTCGCGCGGCTCCACGATAATGCCGCCAGTCGGGAAGTCGGGGCCGGGGATATGCTCGATCAGGGTTTCATCGCGCGCGTTCGGCGCCTTGATCAGATGCAGACAGGCCGCGATCAACTCATCGAGGTTGTGCGGCGGGATGTTCGTGGCCATTCCCACGGCGATACCGGCGGCACCGTTGGCCAGCAGGTTCGGAAACGCCGCGGGCAGGACGACGGGTTCGCGCAACGTTCCGTCGTAATTGTCACGCCAGTCGACCGCATCCTCGTCGAGGCCCACCAGCAGGGCTTCGGCCGCGGCGGTCATCCGCGCCTCGGTGTATCGGCTCGCGGCGGGGTTGTCGCCGTCGATGTTGCCGAAGTTCCCCTGGCCGTCGACCAGCGGGTAACGGACCGCGAAATCCTGGGCGAGACGCGCCATGGCATCGTAGATCGCGGCGTCGCCATGGGGGTGGTAGTTGCCCATCACGTCGCCCGAGATCTTGGCCGACTTGCGAAAGCCGCCACCGGACGAAAGCCGCAGTTCCCGCATGGCGTAGAGGATCCGTCGATGCACCGGTTTCA
The DNA here is from genome assembly GCF_023015695.1 of Jannaschia sp. S6380. Classification (NCBI taxonomy): domain Bacteria; kingdom Pseudomonadati; phylum Pseudomonadota; class Alphaproteobacteria; order Rhodobacterales; family Roseobacteraceae; genus Jannaschia; species Jannaschia sp. S6380. The sequence continues at coordinate 943,798 of NZ_JALKAS010000002.1, read as the reverse complement.
GCCCGTCGCGCGCATCCGGCAGCGCGCGATGCATGATCGTCGACAGCGCGTAGGTCAGGTACCGGTCACCGATCGCCCGCCGCAGCGGTTCGGAGACGACCTCTTCGGGGGTGGGCGTGTCGTTCGGGTCACTCATGGCGACCGATCTATCCAGCCCGACTCCGCCGCACAAGCGGACCCGGACGACCCCGCGGATCGAGAATGCGCTATGGCAGATGGGTCACGCGTGTTAACCTTGACGTAGCGTCCGCGGAACCCCGGCCAGGGTCATCGTGTTGTCGGACGAGTTGTTTTCGCGGGTCTTGGGGGACCGACGACCATGATCAAGCTTGTTTTCACGCTGGCCGCCGCGCTCTACGCCGGATTCGTGATCTGGGGCCACCCAACGGATGTCGTCGCGCCGGAGAAACAGGGCGCCGTGTCCATTGCCGCCGACGCCGCGGAGTTCGACCGCCCCGTCATCCTCCAGAACGCCAGTTCACCCGAGCCCCACGTCACCCGTGCCGTCGCGTCCGAGGCACTCGTGCCCGATGCCGCCGCGATCGCGGCCTCTGCCCCGGCCCCCGCCGGCAGCTTTCCCGAACCGCGTCTGATCGGCGAACCGCTCGTGGTCAGCCTCGTCGAACCCCGTGACGCCCCGGAGGCGACGGCAGAGCCGACCGCCGAGCGCATGCTGCGCGTGACCGGGTCGCGGGTGAACATGCGCGCGGGCCCGTCGACCGCGAACCGCGTCGTGGACAGCCTCCCCCAGGGCACATTGGCGGAACCGCTCGGGCCGCCCGAGGGTGGCTGGCAGGAGATCCGCGACATCGCGACGGGTCGGACGGGGTTCATGTCCGCCCGTTTCCTGGAGCCCGCCGTCTGACGATCGAAAGGGGGGGCTTGCGCCCGCCCCGTTGCCTGTTAACGCAGGCGCCATGGTGCGTACGATCCTGATCACCGGGTGTTCCAGCGGCATCGGCCGCGACGCCGCTCTCACGATGCGGGACCGTGGTTGGCGGGTCTTCGCAGCCTGCCGCCGCGCGACCGATTGCGACGGATTGCACGCCCTCGGGTTGGAAAGCCCCCGGATCGACTATGAGGACCCGCAGTCGATCGAGGCCGGGTTGGGCGAAGTTCTCGAATCGACGGGCGGCCGTCTGGACGCCCTGTTCAACAATGGGGCCTACGCGATCCCGGGACTGGTCGAAGACCTGCCGACCGACGCCCTGCGTACGATATTCGAGGCCAACGTCTTCGGCTGGCACGACCTGACCCGCCGGGTGATACCGGTCATGCGGCGCGCCGGGTCGGGACGCATCGTGCAGAACTCCTCGGTCCTCGGCTTCGCCGCCGCCCCCTGGCGCGGTGCCTACAACGCCACGAAATTCGCGGTCGAGGGGCTCACGGACACGCTTCGCATGGAACTGCGCGGCACCGGCATCGATGCGATCCTGATCGAGCCCGGCCCCATCACGTCCCGCTTCCGCGCGAACGCGCGCGCGCAGTTCGAGCGTTGGATCGACTGGCGCGGCGCGGCGCGCCGTACGGAATACGAGGCGATGATGGGCCGTCTCTACGAAGATCGAACCGCCCGTTTCGAGTTGCCGCCCGCCGCCGTGACCCGCGCCCTGATCCATGCGGTCGAGGCCCGGCATCCCAGGGCGCGATACCGCGTGACCGTGCCGACGACGTTGGCCATGATCCTGAAACGCGCGGCGCCGACGCGGATGGTAGACAGGATCGTCTCGAATTCCTGACGCGGGATGTTATGTCCCGACCCGACCCGTGAGGAGGAATGCGGATGCGAGACGACCCCCTGTTCTACGTCGTGGCCGGCGCTTGCCTGCTCGTCCTGCTGATCCTGCTGACGGGGATCGGCGGGTTCGCCAAGGGCGGCGACTTCAATCGCAAGCATGCCAACCGCTTGATGCGCTGGCGCATCTATGCCCAGCTCGCGGCCGTGATCCTGCTGATCGGCTTCGTCTGGATCCGTTCGAAAGGCTGAACCATGGTCGTACTGTCCAAGATCTACACCCGAACCGGTGATGCGGGGACCACCGCGCTGGGCGACGGGACCCGAGTGCCCAAGACATCGGCACGCGTCGCCGCCTACGGAACCGTGGACGAGGCGAATGCGACGATCGGCATGGCGCGTCTGCACGCCGAGGGGGAGATCGGCGCGCAGTTGGCCGTCATCCAGAACGATCTGTTCGATCTGGGCGCCGACCTGTGCCGCCCCGGCCAGGACAAGGATGCCGAGGCGGAATACCCGCCGCTGCGGATGACGGCGGACCAGGTGGACCGGCTGGAGCGCGAGATCGACGCGATGAACGCCGCGCTCGAGCCGCTGCGCAGCTTCGTCCTGCCGGGGGGGACGCCGCTCGCCGCGCATCTGCACCTGTGCCGGACCGTCACACGGCGCGCGGAACGACTGTCGGTCGAACTCGCCGGGCAGGAGAATGTGAACCCAGCCGCGATCAAGTATCTCAACCGCCTGTCCGACTGGTTCTTCGTGGCATCCCGGATCGCCAACGACGACGGACGCGCCGATGTGCAATGGGTTCCGGGCGCCAGCCGTGCATTCCGGGATGCCGAATGACGTGAACGTCAGAACGGTGCGTCACATCGTGCCGACCTGTCGTTTTCGACCTGTCCCGGCCCAGAAGCATCCGATAGACCCCGGGGAAAGCTGTCCAAGGAGGAGCAACCGATGAAAATCCTCGTGCCCGTCAAGCGGGTGATCGATTACAACGTCAAGGTGCGCGTCAAGGCGGACGGGTCGGGTGTTGACTTGGCGAATGTGAAGATGTCGATGAACCCGTTCGACGAGATCGCGGTCGAGGAGGCCATCCGCCTCAAGGAGGCCGGGACTGCCGAAGAGGTCGTCGCGGTGTCGATCGGCGTGAAACAGGCGCAGGAAACGCTACGCACGGCGCTGGCGATGGGCGCGGATCGCGCGATCCTCGTCGTGGCCGCCGACGACGTCCACCAGGATATCGAGCCGCTGGCCGTTGCGAAGGTCCTTAAAGCCGTCATCGACGAGGAGGAACCCGGCCTGGTGATGGCCGGCAAGCAAGCCATCGACAATGATATGAACGCGACCGGTCAGATGCTATCGGCGCTGCTGGGCTGGTCGCAGGCCACCTTTGCGTCCGAGGTGAAGATCGAGGGTGACCATGCCGTCGTCACCCGCGAGGTCGATGGTGGATTGCAGACGATCAAGGTCAAGATGCCGACCATCGTCACCGTCGATCTGCGACTGAACGAGCCGCGATATGCTTCGCTGCCGAACATCATGAAGGCCAAGAAGAAGCCGCTGGAGGAGAAGACCCCCGCCGATTACGGCGTGGATGTCGCACCGCGGCTTGAGATCGTGAAGACCGCCGAACCGGAGGCTCGAAAGGCCGGCGAAATGGTTCAGTCGGTCGATGAACTGGTGTCGAAACTCAAGGAAGCGGGGGCGGTCTGATGGCGGTTCTTCTGATCGGCGAAGTCACCAATGGCGAACTTAACGTCGATGCGACGTCCAAGGCGCTGACGGCCGCAAAGCAATTGGGTGACGTAACGGTGCTCTGCGCGGGCGCGTCGGCCGCTGCGGCGGGCAAGGCCGCGGCCAAACTGGAAGGCGTGGCCAAGGTCCTTGTGGCCGAGGATGCGTCGCTCGGCCATCGCTTGGCCGAACCGACCGCGGCACTGGTCGTGTCGATGGCGGGGGATTACAGCCATATCGTCGCGCCCTCGACAACGGATGCGAAGAACGTGATGCCCCGCATCGCAGCGCTTCTGGATGTCATGATCCTGTCCGATGTCACGGCGGTGGTCGATGCCGACACGTTCGAGCGTCCGATCTATGCCGGCAACGCGGTGCAAACCATCAAGTCGTCGGACGCGACCAAGGTCATGACGATCCGGACATCCACCTTCGATGCGGCCCCCGAGGGCGGCGCCGCCCCCGTCGAAACGGTGAGTGCTGTCGCCGATCCCGGCCTGTCGGAATGGGTCGAGGACAAGGTGGCGGAGAGCGATCGGCCGGAGCTGACCTCGGCCGGGACCGTCGTCTCGGGTGGGCGGGGCCTCGGTTCCGAGGAGGACTTCGCCCTGATCGAGAAGCTGGCCGACAAACTTGGCGCCGCCGTCGGCGCCTCGCGCGCGGCGGTCGACTCGGGTTATGCGCCGAACGACTGGCAGGTCGGGCAGACCGGCAAGGTCGTCGCGCCGGACCTGTATCTGGCCGTGGGAATCTCGGGCGCGATCCAACACCTGGCGGGGATGAAGGATTCCAAGATCATCGTCGCGATCAACAAGGACGAGGAAGCCCCGATTTTTCAGGTCGCCGACTATGGCCTGGTCGCCGACCTTTTCACCGCCGTGCCGGAACTGATCGAGAAGCTCTGACGGCCAGTTCGACGACATCGCTTTCGACGCATCCAAGCGCGGCCGCCGGTCTGTCCGGCGGCCGCATTCCGTTCATGCGCTGCGGCATGACGCAGAACCCGGGGTCAGGCCGCGACATCGCTCGCCCTAGCGACCTCGGGTATCAGAAGTTCGGCCAGATGTTCGTGCACGGGGGCCGGCAGGCAATGAGACGCCACTTCGCGGTCGGTTTCGGGGAAGACCATCCCTTCCAGCCGGAAACGTCGCGACATTTCGCCGACATCGCAGCGCACGATGCGGTCGGCACCATGCCCGACCTCGTCCAGCATTTCGGGCGTCACGAACAAGGGCTCCGCCCCCAGCCCCCGACCCGCATGGCTTTCGAGCGAGAGCAGGATCCGGCGCCCCGGAATACGCGAGAGCATCGTCCGCATCCGGGCCGTCCATGCCTCGACCAACTCGGAGCGAAGGGCCGCGAAACGGTCCGGGCAGCGCGAATGCAGGGCCATCAGCATGTGACGCGTGAAGGTGAAATCGCTGAAATCGACGTCTCGATACAACATCCGAAGCGCGTCCGAAGGGCGCAAGAACCGGTCGTTTCGGCGGGGGTGCACGGTATAGAACCGGTTCGACATGTTCTGCGCACCAAGTGCCTGTATTACCACGGCATGCGCCCCCGAGATGACTTGCATCAGCGCGTCGTCGCTCAGGAACACGTCCAGTCCCGCATTCATCACGCCAAGGTTTACGACCCGCCGCCCGGTTCGATCGGCGATCTGATCCGAAAACGGGTCCTCGACAAAGCGTCCATAGACCTCGGCCCCGCCCAAGACCGCGATGTAGCCGTCATCCAGCGGAACCGCCGGGCCGCGAAAGACAGTTCGCGACCGACCATAGCGGCAGGGATAATAGTTCAGCTGTGCGCCGCGTCCTTCGAAGCTCATATCCGGTCCACCACGATTCGTCGTCATGCTCGGGTTTTCCCAAGTCGCGCTTACCGAATGGTTGAACCCGACATTCATATCGAATTGTCGCGGACATGCGCCTTGGTTGCCCCGCCCCGCGCCGCTGCTATGGTCGCCCGGAATCGACAGGGGCAGGCATATGGAAATCGGCAGCATCGGGATCGTGGGCGCAGGGCAGATGGGGAACGGCATCGCCCATGTCTGCGCGCTCGCCGGCTACGACGTGCTGCTGACCGACGTGCGGCAAGAGGCCCTCGACCAGGCGATGGACCTGATCGGGCGTAACCTCGACCGGCAGGTCAGCCGTGACAAGATTTCCGCCGCCGATCGCGATGCGACCATGGGCCGGATCCGTACGACGCTCGCCGTGACCGACCTCGGCCCGTGCGACCTGATCATCGAAGCGGCCACCGAGCGGGAGGAGGTCAAGCACGCGATCTTCGCGGAACTGGGCCCGGCCTTGGCCGATCACACGATCCTCACGTCGAACACCTCCTCCATCTCGATCACCCGGCTGGCAAGCCGGACCGACCGGCCCGAACGGTTCATGGGGTTCCATTTCATGAACCCGGTCCCCGTCATGCAGCTGGTCGAACTGATCCGCGGCATCGCCACCGACGAGGCGACCTATGCCGCCTGCCAATCCGTCGTCGCGCGGCTGGAAAAGACGTCGGCGACGGCCGAAGACTTCCCCGCCTTCATCGTCAACCGCATCCTGATGCCCATGATCAACGAAGCGGTCTACGTCCTCTACGAAGGGGTCGGCACGGTGACGTCCATCGACACGTCGCTCAAACTCGGGGCAAACCACCCGATGGGCCCGCTGGAACTGGCCGATTTCATCGGGCTGGACACATGCCTGGCGATCATGAACGTTCTGCATGACGGGCTGGCCGACACCAAGTATCGCCCCTGCCCCCTGTTGACGAAATATGTCGAGGCAGGATGGCTCGGCCGAAAGACGCAGCGCGGTTTCTACGACTATCGCGGCGATACGCCGGTGCCGACCCGCTAACCTTCAAGCGTCCGCGCGCGCAGCCAATCCATGAAGGCACGGGTGTTGCCCGCATGGGGATGCCATTCCTCCGGCTCGATTGCCGGTCGGACGATGGGCGCCTGGGGCTGGTCGAGCGCATGGACGACTTCGTGCAACAGAAGGCCCTGACGCAACGTGGCGGAGAGACGGTTCGCGATTTGGTAGATGCGGGAATTCGCCCCCGCGAAACAGATCGGGACGACCTTGGCGCCGCTGCGCCGGATCATGTTGGCGGTGAACGGTGCCCAGGGTTTTTCGACTGCCCGGCCGAACGCCGTCTCCGACGCGGCCACCGCGCCTGCCGGAAAGACCACGACGGCCCCTCCGGCCGCCAGATGCCCCATCGCCGCCTTGCGCATCGCCAGGTTCCTCGCATGGGCGTCCGCCTCGTGCGGGAAGGGCACCGGGATCATGAAATCCGCGACCTCCGGCACGCCCGTCAACAGCGATCGGGTGAGGATCCGATAGTCCTGCCGCACGCGCCCGACGAGTTCGGCCAGGACCATTCCGTCGACAAGCCCGTGCGGGTGGTTCGCGACGACGACGAGCGGGCCCGATCGCGGGATCCGCGCGATCTGCGCCGCCGGCGTGTCGATGCGAATACCCATCACCCGCAGCGCGTGGGCGAAGAATGGTTGTCCGGTCTCCACGCCCTCCCGCTCGAACCGCCGGATCAGCGACAGCAGGCGGATCTTGCCCGTCATCCATTCCAACGCCCGGATGGTGCCGGCCTTCCAAGGGTTCTTGAACGTCCCGGCATAGCTGAGCTTGCCGCGGTCATAGGCCTGATAGTCGGATCGTTCCCGTGGGCTCGTTCGAAAGAACGAGATCTCCGTCACATGCCTTCCCCGAAAAAATCCGCCACCAGCTCCGCCAGCGCCTTCATCAGCGGATCGGCGTCGGGCCCGGATGTCTCCACCTCGATCGTGCTTCCGCGGGCGGCGGCCAGCATCAACATGCCCATGATGGAGTCGCCCGAAGCTTCCAGCCCATCTCGCCGCACCTGGGCGCGGGCGTCGAACCGCTCGACCGTCTCGACGAACTTGGCCGATGCGCGGGCATGCAGCCCCTTCTCGTTCACGATCTCAAGCGTTCGCGTTGGCATCCGTCCCCCCGGCGCTCGGACGACCCTCAGGCGGCCGGACCCTGTGCGACGTCCATGTAACGCGTCCCGGCGGCCTTCGCCAAGGCCAGCGCCTCCGCCAGGGGTTTGGTGCGGCTGCGTGCCAGCTTGATCAGCGCCGGCAGGTTCGCCCCGTAGAATATGACCCGGTCGGCCGGCGTACAGGCACCCATCGAAAGGTTGGAGGGGGACCCGCCGAAGATGTCGGTGACGACGACAACGCCGTCGCCCGTATCGACGCTGTCGGCGGCCTCGCGGATCTCGTTTTCCTTGCCCTTACGGTCGCAGGTCGCCGCCACGGAAATCGAACGCAGACCGTCCTGCGGGCCGATCACATGCTCGACCGCGCGGCGATATTCCTCGGCGAGCCCGCCATGGGCGACGATGACGATGCCGATCATGCGGCCGATTCCCCGTGGTCCGGATCCTGCGGACCCTTGTCGACCGCCCCCGAAATACGGCGGTCCAATTCCCGATGACGTTTAGACACCTGCCAACCGTGCTCGGCAAGGGCTTCACCGAGGAGTTCCGTCACGGCAACCGAACGATGGCGTCCGCCCGTGCAGCCGAACCCGATGGCAAGATGGGCACGCCCCTCCTCCCGATAGGCCGGCAACAGCGACAGGATCAGATCGCGGGTCCGCCCGAAGAAGTCGTCGAACCGCGGATCCGCCATGACATGCGCGCGCACGTTTTCGTCGCGACCCGTTCCGTCCCGCAGGCCGGCCACCCAATGCGGGTTCGCCAGGAAACGCACGTCGAGCACGATATCGAGGCCCCGGGGAACCCCGCGCTTGTAGCTGAAGGACTGCACCGAGATCGCCAGCCGTCGCGCGTCGCCGCCGAACCAGCGCAGCAGTTCCGCCTTCAGGTCGTGCACCGTGAGCGACGACGTATCGACCACGATATCCGCATGATCCGCCAGGCCGCTGACGATGGACAGCTCGCGGCGCACGCCGGTCTCCGCATCCTCGGACGGGGCCAGCGGGTGACGCCGCCGCGTCTCGGAAAAGCGTGCGACGAGAATGTCGGGCGCGCAGTCCAGATAGAGCAGGCGTAAGGCGATCCCCGGGTCCGATCGCAGACGCGCGACCAGAGACAGAAGGGCGTCCACGCTGAAATCGCGATTGCGAACGTCGAGGCCGAGGGCCAGCGGGCGATCCGTCCCCGTCTCGAGTAGACGCGAGGTGAGGGACAGCGGCAGGTTGTCGATCACCTCGAACCCCGCGTCCTCCAGCACATGGATGGCCGTCGTCCGCCCCGCACCCGAAGGGCCGGTCACGAGAATCAAGTCGATGGGGTCGGTCGCAGGGGTCATGATCGGGATGTGGCTCCTGGCACACACATAGTCGATCGGGCGGGCGATTTTAGGGCGGGCACGGTTCCGTGATGTCGCATCACCGCGCTGCCAGCCAGAGAAGGATCTTGGCCGCCAGTCCCGGCGCCGCCGGGTGCCGCAGCAGGGGAAGGTCATGCCCAGCCATGACGATATTCGTCGGTTCCGGAAGGCGCCCGGCAATGGGTTCGAGGGACAGGACGGCATGAAGGTGGTGCGGCCCCGCATCGCGGGTGTTCACGATCCCGATCCCCCGGAGTTCCAGGGCCGGCGGGGCGCCCGTTGGGCGTGACGCGACCAGGCGGCCACCCGTATCGGTCAGGACGACGAGATCATCGGAGATGAGCGCGCCCCCAAGTGCCACCAGTTCGGCGGCGAGACCGCTCTTGCCGGCTCCGGACGCACCGAGGATCAGAAGGCCCCGGCCTCCGCTGGTGACCGCGGTCGCATGCAGGCAATGGCGGCCGTCTCCCATCGGGGTCAGCCGCATGCGCGTCGAAGGGGCGGCGGGGTCGGGGCCCGACACCCGGCGACCTCAGACCGGAAGGCCGACGACGAACCGCGCGCCCAGCGGCTCCGAGGTGATGTCCATGTCGGTGGGTCGAATGTTCTCGGCCCAGATAACGCCGCCATGGGCCTCGACGATCTGCTTGGATATGGCGAGGCCCAGACCGGAATGGTTGCCGAACTGCTGCACGGGCCGTTCGGAATAGAACCGGTTGAACACCTTGGTCAGCGCGGCCTCGGGGATGCCCGGGCCGGTATCCTCCACCACGACCAGAACACGGTTCTCACGGCGCCGCATCCAGACGCGGACGGCGTCCCCTTCCTCGCAGAAGGACAGCGCGTTCGTAATCAGGTTCACGAATACCTGCGCGAGGCGAGCTTCCAACCCCATGATAACGATCGGCTCCTTCGGGAGGTCGGTGATGAAGTCGATATTCTCCAGCTCGGCCTCCTGTGCGTGATAGACGCCCAGGTTGGAGATCATCTTGACGAGGTCGAAGGGCTCTTCCTCCTCCTTCACAAGTTCGCTGTCGAGCCGCGAGGCGTTGGAGATATCGGAGACGAGGCGATCCAGGCGTCGGACGTCGTGCTCGATCACTTCGAGCAGGCGTCCGCGCTGCTCGTCATTGCGTGCCAGTCGCATCGTGCCAACCGCCGATCGCAGCGAGGCGAGCGGATTCTTGATTTCATGGGCGACGTCGGCGGCGAACTGTTCATTCGAGTCGATCCGGTCGTACAGTGCCGCGACCATACCGCGCAAGGCACCCGACAGTCGCCCGATCTCGTCGGGGCGGGCTGTAAGGTCGGGGATGCGGACCCGCTGCGGCGACATCTTGCGGGCATGCTTGTCGCGCCCGAGTTCCGCGGCCGCGGACAGGTCCGAGAGCGGATTGGCGATCGTTGAGGCGAGCACCAGGCTGAGGCCGATCGAGACGAGGAGCGCGATGACGAACATCTGGAGAAGCTGTTCGCGTTCGACCCGCACCAGCGCGTCGATCTCGCCGGCGCGCGTGGTCACGGCGATGGTGCCCATCGGAACCTCACCCGCTGAAATCGGCGTCACGACCGTATAGAGCTTCCCTTCCTCGCCATCGTATCCACGGATCGCCGTCTCGCCGGGCGCGGACTGCGCGACCAGGTTTCCGGCGATCTCGACGGGGCGGGGCAAGGTCTCGGGATCCCGGGAGAAGATCGAGGACAGAAGTTCCCAAACGCCGTTCAGCGCCGAGGTGATGATGGTGGTCTTCTGCACGGCGGCGTTCAGCCCCGTGACCTCCGCGGCCGCATCTTTGCCGATCTGCGCGGCGATCAGGTTGCCGCCAACGTCGAACACATGGACTTCGACCCCTCGCGGAAGCTCGATCGCGGACAGGCGGTCGTCGACCTCGACACCCTCGCCGGCAGCCAGACTCACCGGGGCCCGGTCGGGAACCGACGCTTCGAACACGTCGGCGATCAACCGCGCCTCGGTCACCAGCCCCTGTTCGCGCTGAACCAGCAGGCTGTCGCGAGAGGGGTTGAGGAACAGGACGCCCGCGACCAGCATCAGGATGGCCAGCAGGTTGAACAGGATGATCTTGCGCGCGAGTGGCGAGCGATCCAGCGAGAACATGCCGCGCCGCTCCCGTGCGGCACTCAGTTCCGTTTCAAGGCTGCCGACCGGGCGCTCCCAGTCTTCGCCGAGCACGACCTCGCCACCGCCGGCAGGACGATCCCGGCGGAAGCGGCGGCGCTTGGGCGCATCGAGAGTCGCGTCCAGATCGGTCACGGCGGCCATTATAGCCCCGCCTATTCTTCGTTGTAACGATACCCGATGCCGTAAAGCGTCTCGATCGCGGAAAATTCCGGATCAGCCGAGCGCATCTTCTTGCGCAGGCGCTTGATGTGGCTGTCGATGGTGCGATCGTCCACGTAGACTTGGTCGTCGTAGGCCACGTCCATCAGCTGATCGCGCGATTTCACGAAACCCGGACGCTGGGCCAGGGCCTGCAGGAGCAGGAACTCGGTGACCGTCAGCGTGACGTCCCGCCCCTTCCATTTGACCGCATGGCGCAGCGGATCCATCGACAATTCGCCGCGAACCATCACCTGCGTATCCTCGGGCGTCTCGGTTTCGTCGGAGGCGATCGCCTCCTGCCGGCGCAGGATAGCCCGGATCCGCTCGACCAGCAGTCGCTGGCTGAAGGGTTTGCGAACGTAGTCGTCCGCGCCCATCCGCAGGCCCAGAACCTCGTCGATCTCGTCATCCTTGGAGGTCAGGAAGATCACGGGGACACTGGATTTCTGCCGCAGCCGCTGGAGCAGGTCCATGCCGTCCATGCGGGGCATCTTTATGTCGAACACGCCGAGATCCGGCATCTGACGGCTGAACGCGTCGAGGGCGGACTGTCCATCGTTGTAGGTTTCAACCTCGAAGCCTTCGGCCTCGAGGGTCATGGAGACGGACGTCAGGATGTTCCTGTCGTCGTCGACGAGCGCGATCCGCGACATGTCAATGTCCTTTGGTTGCCTGTGTTTTTTTCACTGCCGTCTTTTTTTGCCAACGTCTCCGAAAAACACGGTCCAGATCAACACATTTCGCGAATCGGCTGATTCGCGACCTCGACTGTGGCCCGCGTGCAATTAAGGCAAGGTAAAGGGACTGTCGTCGAACGTGCACAAGATTGCGCTAACGCCGGGTGATGGTGGCGCTAACCACCCCTGCCGCAGAGTCGGCCTGGATGCTATCGTTGCAGAAGGGAACGACGTGCCGCCGGACATGTCCTTTCCTTCGACAGGAGCCTGACCATGACTGATCGCGTGAACCCCGAACGCACTCTGGAACATCAAGGCATCGAGGGGCTTGGAACGGCGCGCTACAACCTCCTCGAACCCGCGATCATTCAGGAGGCGCTTGCCCGCGGCGAGGGGACGCTGGGCCTAGGCGGTGCGTTTCTTGTGACGACGGGCAAGTTCACCGGCCGCTCGCCCAAGGACAAGTTCGTCGTCCGCTCCGACGCGACGGAAAACACCGTCTGGTGGGAGGCGAACCCCCCGCTATTGCCAGAGAGCTACGACCGGCTGCGCGCAGACGTTCTGGCGCATATGAAGGGCCGCGACTATTTCGTGCAGGACCTCTTTGGCGGCGCCGATCCGGCGCACCGCCTCGACGTGCGCGTGATAACGGAGCTGGCTTGGCACAGTCTCTTCATCCGCCACATGCTGCGGCGCCCCGACGCGGCCGAGTTGCGGACGTTCGACCCGGAATACACGGTCATCAACTGCCCGTCCTTCAAGGCCGACCCCGACCGCCACGGCGGGCGGTCCGACGTGATGATCGCGCTCAACCTCGACGCGAAGGAAATCCTGATCGTCGGAACCGAATATGCCGGCGAGAACAAGAAATCGGTCTTCACGCTGCTCAACTACATCCTGCCCGAGAAGGGCGTGATGCCGATGCACTGCTCGGCCAATCACGCCATTGGCCGGCCGACGGACGCGGCGGTGTTCTTCGGCCTTTCCGGTACGGGCAAGACCACCCTCTCGGCGGCGCCCGACCGTGTGCTGATCGGCGACGACGAACATGGCTGGTCCGATCGCGGCATCTTCAACTTTGAGGGCGGCTGCTACGCCAAGACGATCAGCCTGTCGCCCGAGGCCGAGCCCGAAATCTTCGCGACGACGTCCAAGTTCGCCACCGTGGTCGAGAACATGGTCTTCGACCCGGACACGCTGGAGCTGGATTTCGAGGACGACAGCATCACCGCCAACATGCGCTGCGCCTATCCGCTCGACTACATCTCGAACGCGTCGCAGACGGCGCTCGGCGGCAATCCCCGAAATGTCGTGATGTTGACCTGCGATGCCTTCGGCGTCCTGCCCCCGATCGCGCGGCTGACGCCGGCGCAGGCGATGTATCATTTCCTGTCGGGCTTCACCTCCAAGGTGGCAGGCACCGAACGCGGCGTGACCGAGCCGGAGCCGACATTCTCGACCTGCTTCGGTGCGCCCTTCATGCCGCGGCGGCCCGAAATCTACGGCAATCTGCTCAAGGAGAAGATCGCCCGGAACGGGTCCGACTGCTGGCTGGTCAACACCGGATGGACCGGTGGGGCGCACGGAACCGGCAGCCGGATGCCGATAAAGGCCACGCGCAATCTTCTCTCGGCCGCTCTCTCGGGCGCACTCTCGCGCGGGCAGTTCCGCCGCGACCCGAACTTTGGGTTCGACGTGCCCGTAAGCTGCGAGGGCGTGCCCGATCTGCTGCTCGATCCGCGCCGCACCTGGGCGGACAAGGACGGCTATGACGCACAGGCGCAAAAGCTGGTGGACATGTTCGCCGCCAACTTCGAAAAGTACCTCGATCACATCGACGAGGACGTCAAGGAATGCGCCATCGGCTGACCGCCGCCCTGATCCCGCTTCTGTTCTGCGCCGCGGCCGCGCAGGCACAGGTCCGGCTGGTCGAGGCGGGCATCATCTGCCCGCGCGAGGCCCGCGGCGAACTGATCGAGGCGCCGGGGACCGAGGCCGGCCACATCCGCCGCATCGAGGAAGGCATGTCCTTCGACCTGCTCGACCGCATCGTGCCGACGATGGATGACCTCTCCTTCGGTTTTCGAACCGCGCTGAAGCCGGGTGCGACGACGCGCGACGTCACCGTCGTCGTGACCCATCCGCCGATGGGCCCCCGCGGCGTCGAGCGCGAGGAGTGGGACGACGTGATCGAGGCCGGCACGGAAAGCCTGAATCTCTTCACGTTCGAGGAGGATTACGAAAAGGTGCCGGGCCGCTGGACCTTCGCGATCGAGATCGACGGCGAACCGGTCGTCACCGTTCCGTTCGAGGTGACCGAGGACACGGGCCGCGGCCGGGTCGAGCAAGCCTGTTTCCAGTTCCTGTCCTAGCCGATCAGACCTTTCCGGATCAGGTTCGCCCCGGCCAGCACGAGAACCAGAAGCGTGAGCCTGCGGAACTGGTCCTGATCCAGACGATCCTGGATGCGAAAGCCAACGGCCATGCCGATCAAGGCCGCCGGCAGAAGCGCGACCGAGAACCAGACCGTCTGCCTGTCCAGTATGCCTGATCGAAGATGCGCCGCCACCAGAACGACAGACGCGGCGCTGTATATCACACCCTGCACCACCATCTGACGCCGCTTGGGCGTGTCGATCGCCAACAGGTAAAGCGCCGTCGTCGGCCCCCAAATCCCCGCCAGCCCGCCGAGGGTCCCCGAGATCAGCCCGCCGACCCAATCGGCCGCACGATGCCAGCGAGGCGGGATCCGCAGACGGAGCCCCGACAGCTGCAGCAGGGAAAGCCCGACGATCGGTCCGCCCAACAGCAGATAGTAGACCCGCGCGGGGATCGCCGAGACAGTCTGAGCCGTAAGGGCAACCATCACCAAGCCGACCGTCAAGAACCGCCAATGCCGCTGGACGGCCTCGCGTGCCGCGACGGCGCCGTACCGCGTGACCTGCCAGACATTCGTGGCAAGCACCGACAGCAGGATCCCCGCAAGCGCCAGCCGGGGTTCGAGGAATGTCGACAGACCCGAAATCATGATCAACGGCACCGCAAAGCCGACCGCGCCCTTAACAACCCCCGCACCGAGAGCGACGGCCAGGGACAGTATCCAGAAGGGCGGGGTGATGGCGTCCATCCCCTGCCCTACCCTTAACGCATACGCACTGACCAGCGCGCTGCACGGGTCATTTTCTGCGCTTGTGTACCCGCTACAGGGCAACTAAGTTTCGCTGCAACTGCAAACAATTTCAGCCGACAGGACGATCTCGATGCCCCATGATGGTCAAGCCTTGCCAAGTCAGCCCGCGGCGGTTCTGCCGGACCTTCTGGCCATGACCTCGGATGCCGTCGTTGCATTGGAGACCTTGCTCGAACGGGCCAAGGCGTCCGTCGGCGAACGCGTGCGGTCGGATGGGCGGCTCGATCCGGATCGTATGGAGGTCGAACAGACTGCGACGCATGGGCTCGCCTGGGTCGCCACCTATGCGCAGGCCTTGCGGCAGATGCAGCATTGGGCCGAGGGCCTGACCGAGACCGGCACGTTCGGCGAGATCGAGGCGCTGATCCATCAGATCGCTTTCGGGGAATACCTCTGGCAGGTCTATGGCGGACTGCCGATGAGTCAGGGCGAAATCCTGCGCCCGCAGGACATGGGCCTGACGCAGGACGACCAACGCGGCATGATGGTGTCGGCCGTGATGACGCTCTGCAACCAAGGCAACACGCAGGCCGCACGCATGCGCCTCGTCGAGCTGATGCGCGATCGCAAGGCAAATGCGACCTTCGGCGCCACGGGCCTCGATGACGAGCTGGAGATGATCCGCGACCAGTTCCGCCGCTGGTCCACCGAGCGGGTCGGGCCGCATGCCCATGGCTGGCACCTGCGCGACGAGTTGATCCCCATGGAGATCATCGACGAGATGGCCGGCATGGGCGTCTTCGGCCTGACCATCCCCGAAGAGTACGGCGGCCTCGGCTTACCCAAGGCGGCGATGTGCGTCGTGTCCGAGGAACTGTCGCGCGGCTATATCGGCGTCGGCAGCCTGGGCACCCGGTCGGAAATCGCGGCCGAGCTGATCCTGGGCGGCGGGACCGACGAACAGAAAGCCAAATGGCTTCCCCGCCTTGGATCGGGGGAGACGCTGCCCACCGCCGTCTTCACCGAACCCAACACCGGGTCCGACCTCGGCGCGCTCAGGACCCGGGCGACGCGAGACGGCGACGACTGGACGGTGACCGGCAACAAGACCTGGATCACCCACGCCGCGCGCACGCATATGATGACGCTGCTGGCGCGGACCGATCCCGCGACCAGCGACTATCGCGGCCTGTCGATGTTCCTGGCCGAGAAGACCCCCGGTACCGACGATGCCCCCTTCCCCACCGACGGCATGACCGGCGGAGAGATCGAGGTGTTGGGCTATCGCGGCATGAAGGAATACGAGCTGGCCTTCGACGGTTTCCACGTCGCGGGCGACAACCTGTTGGGCGGCGTGACCGGGCAAGGTTTCAAGCAACTGATGCAGACCTTCGAAAGCGCGCGCATCCAGACGGCGGCGCGGGCCATCGGCGTGGCGCAAGCCGCGCTCGACGAGGCGCTTGCCTATGCCGAGACGCGCAACCAGTTCGGCAAGCCGCTCATCGCCTTCCCGCGCGTCGCCAACAAGCTGGCCATGATGGCGGTCGAGATCATGGTGACGCGGCAGCTTACCTATTTCTCCGCCGCCGAGAAGGACGCGGGCCGGCGTTGCGACCTGGAAGCCGGGATGGCGAAGCTGCTCGGGGCGCGCACCGCCTGGGCCGCCGCCGACAACGGGTTGCAGATCCATGGCGGCAATGGCTTCGCCCTCGAATATCCGATCAGCCGCCTGCTCTGCGACGCGCGGATCCTGAATATCTTCGAGGGCGCGGCCGAGATCCAGGCGCAGGTGGTCGCGCGCCGCCTCCTGTCCTGACGCAGGTGCCCGGCGATCTCGCACCTCTGCCATTCCTCGTGCTCGGCCTCGCGCTGGCGGCCTGCCAGCGGGACGAGACGATCTCCGGCTATGTCGATCCCGAGACGATCTGGCAACTCAAGGAATTGAACGGGCAACCCTTCCCCGCGACCGCAACGCTGACCTTTCCAAGAATGGGCGAAGTCGCGGGCAACGGTCCCTGCAACGCCTTCCGCGCGAACCAGTCGGCGCCGCTCCCGTGGATCGACATGGACGGGATCACCGCAACCCGCCGCACCTGCGCGGACCTCGCGGCGGAGACGCGGTTTCTGGACGCCCTGCGCGTGATGACCCTGGCCGAGGTGGCAGGCGACACCCTGCTGCTCAGCAATGACGCGATGGAGGAGATGGTGTTTCGCGCGCGCTGATCGGCGCCGATCAGGCCTCATCCCGCAGCGCCGTCAGAAAGCGGGATCGCGCCGCCGGCACGGGACGGTCGCCCAAGGACGGGGCGAGGCGGCGTTCGAGGAAATGCCCCGTCAGGTCCAGTGCCGCCAGCACCCCTTCGAGCGAGGATGCCCCCCCGATCAGCATGTCGGGCAACGGCAACAGCCGCGATGTCCATTCCCCCGCGCCCTGACGGCTGACGGCGCGTCCACTGCGCGGGCTGACGAAGGCCAGATCGTTCGCCCCCCCCGAGACCGCACAGGCCGAAAGATCCAGTCGGAAACCGGATATCTCGAGCAGCGACATTTCCCAGAACACATAGTCGGTGAGCCAACCCTCCCCGTCCACCATCGCGTCGCACAACGCCTCGGTACGCTCGTGGAACGCCGGCAGCGCCTCGCGCTCGGGCAGTGCGAACGAGGCGAGACTGCAGACCGCGTTCAGCGCCGCCAGCCGCAAGGGATCGGACATGATCGCCGCAGCGCGCGACCGCCGCAATTCGAGGGACCAGCCCCCCATATGCGACGGCAGGCGCGCCCGCCACACCGCGTCCAGTTGATTGCCCGGCTGAAGCATCGGTGCCTTTTTGCGCGACCGGCCACCATGCACGACGCCCAGATGGCGCCCATGCGCGCGGGTGAACATCTCCAGTATGACGGCGGTCTCGCCATGAGGTCGCGCGGCAAGGACGATGCCGTCGTCGCGCCATTCCATCAGGCCAGACCCTCCTCGTCCAGAAGATGCCGCCCCGCGCGATCCTCGACCTCGAGCACCCAGATATCGGGGTCGAACCCGGACTGGCGTCGAATGGCCTCGTCGCAGCCGGGCTCCGGTCCTTCCGTCAACACGACCCAGGCGCGTTCGCCGGTCATCAGGTCAAAGCTCCGCTGGAACACCCGGGCCTCGCCGTCCAGGGTGTTCAGCTTGATCAGGACGGCCCCGCCGGTATCGTCGCCATGGCGCACGACGAAACAGGGGATGCCGTACATTTCCAACCGCTTGCGATAGGCGGCGACCCAGAAGGCGGCCGTCAGACGTGTCACGCGTTGCCATCCTTGAAATCGAGGCCCATCGCGTCGAACCGCTCGGCCTCCTCCAGCCAATTCGGGCGGACCTTCACCTGCAGGAACAGGTGGACCCGATGGCCCAGGAATTCCTCCAACTCCTCCCGCGCGGCCTTGCCGACCGCCTTGGCCGTCTCGCCCTTGCGGCCCAGCACGATCCCCTTGTGACCGTCGCGGACGACATAGATCACCTGGTCGATCCGAACCGATCCGTCCGGTCGCTCCTCCCAGGCCTCGGTCTCCACCGTCATCTGATAAGGCAGTTCCTGATGCAGACGCAGGGTCAGCTTCTCGCGCGTGATCTCGGCCGCGATCATCCGCACCGGAAGGTCCGCGATCTGGTCTTCGGGATAGAGCCAGGGATGCGCCGGCATCCGGACGGCGAGGTCCTTCCTCAGGTCGCTCACACCATGACCCTTCTCCGCCGAAATCAGGAAAGTGGCGGCGAAGCCGAACCGCGCGTTGAGCCGCTCCGTCAGGGCCAGCAGCTTGTCGGCCTGGACGCGATCGATCTTGTTGATGGCCAGGATGACAGGCTGGCCCGTGTCGCCCCGGTCCTCAAGCGACGTCAGGATCGTCTCGACGCCTTCGGTCAGGCCGCGATGCGCCTCGACCAGCAGGACGACGACATCCGCATCCGCGGCACCGGTCCAGGCCGCGGCGACCATTGCCCGGTCCAGCCTCCGCCTTGGCCGGAACAGGCCGGGCGTGTCGACGAAGACGATCTGCGCCTGCCCCTCCATCGCGACGCCGCGGATGCGCGCGCGCGTCGTCTGAACCTTATGCGTGACGATCGAGACCTTGGCTCCGACCATCCGGTTCAGCAGCGTGGACTTGCCGGCGTTCGGCTCTCCGATCAGGGCCACGAAGCCCGCGCGCGTGATGTCGTCATTCATGATTCAAACCTTCCAGCAGGGCCCGCGCCGCCGCCTGTTCCGCCGCCCGCTTGGATGTTGCGCGGCCCTCGGCCTCTCTCCCATCCTCCAGCTTCGCAGCGACGCGAAAGACCGGCGCGTGGTCGGGGCCGGACCGCTCGGCGACGTGATAATCCGGCGGCGACATGCCCCGCGCCTGCGCCCATTCCTGCAACGTGGTCTTCGGATCACGCGCGTCGACGGCGACCGTGGAGATACGTTCGCCCCAAAGACGCAGGATCAGCTCGCGTGCCGTCTGCAAGCCGGCATCCAGATAGACCGCCGCCAGCAGCGCCTCCAGCCCGTCGCCCAGAAGCGCCATCTTGCGGCGACCGCCCGTCACCTGTTCGGACTTGCCCAGCTTCAGCACCGCGCCCAAGTCGATCTCGCGCGCGACGTCGGCGCAGGTCTCCTTGCGGACGAGGGCGTTGAACCGCGGCGCGAGCTGTCCCTCGTCGGCCATGCGATCGTCGCGCATCAAGGTTTCGGCGATCACGAGGCCCAGGACCCGGTCGCCGAGGAATTCGAGCCGCTGGTTGTCGGGGCGCGTGTCCGACGCGATGGACCCGTGCGTCATGGCACGCACCAGCAGGTCGGGCTCGGCGAACTCATGCCCGATCCGCGCCTGGAATGCGATCAGATGCTTCGACAGCTTCAAACGATCTCCTCGAAGAAGCGGTCCAGGCGCCACGTCCAGAAGAACAGCATCCGTGAACCGGCGGACGAGAAGATCACGCGGTCGGCCCGACCGATCAGGTTCTCGTAGGGCACGAAGCCCACCCCGCCGATCGAGCGGGGCACCCGGCTGTCGCGCGAGTTGTCGCGGTTATCGCCCATGAAGAAATACTGTCCTTCGGGCACCGTGTAGACCGGCGTTGTGTCGGTGCTGGACCGCCCGATATTCAGGGTCGAGTAGGGCTTGTCGGCGCCGGGAAGCGCCTCGGCGAACCGCTCCTTAATGCAGTCGCCGCCAAGTCCGACCGGATCGTTCGCACAGCGCGGCGTCAGGCGCTGCGGCCCCTGCGGGGCCTTGTCCTCGACGAAGGGGTCCACCTCTTCCCGTGGCACCGGTTCGCCGTTCAGATAGAGGGCGCCGTCGCGCATCTGCACGGTGTCGCCGGGCAGGCCGATCAGGCGCTTGATGAAATCCGTTCCGTTGACCGGGTGGCGAAAGACGATGACATCGCCGCGCGCAGGCTCGGACCCAAGTATCCGGCCCGAGAACGGGCACATCGAAAACGGACAGGAGTGGCGGCTGTAGCCATAGGCCATCTTGTTCACGAACAGGAAATCGCCGATCAGCAGCGTGTCTTTCATCGACCCCGAGGGAATCCAGAACGGCTGGAAGAACAGCGTGCGGAAGACCCCCGCGATCAGCAGCGCCCAGACGACGGTCTTGATCGTCTCCAGGAAGCCCTCCTTCTTTTCGGCCTTTGCCATGCGCATGTTCCCGATCCTTTTGGCATCCCCTGCCCCCTGCCCCGGATACTGTCAACCGGGCCGGGCGGCGCGGGGTCAGGGTGCTTACCGGGGTCGCGCCTCGATCACGACGATGGCGTGGGCCCAGGGGTGGTCGTCGGTCAGCGAGACATGGATCAGGGCCTCGTGCCCCTCGGGCGTCATGCGGGCCAGTCGCGCCTCGGCCCAGCCGGTCACCGCCATCACCGGCTGGCCGGTGCGCAGGTTGGTGACGGCCATGTCCTTCCAGGCGATCCCCATGCGCAGCCCGGTGCCCAGCGCCTTGGAACAGGCTTCCTTCGCGGCCCATCGCTTGGCATAGGTCGCGGCCTCGCCCAGCTCGCCCTGCCCGCGATAGGCCGCCTTGCGTCTTTCGCGTTCGGTGAAGACACGGTTCCGGAAGCGGTCGCCGAACCTGTCGAGGACCCCTTGCATCCGCTCAATATTGGCCAAATCCGTTCCGATACCCAGGATCATCGGGCGGCGGTGCCCTGCCACGCGGCCGAACTGGCGCGCGTCATGCCGCCGACCTCGCCAGATCCATCAGGCGGCGCATCTCGGCGATAGCCCCGTCGAGGCCGCGGAAGACCGCCTCACCGATCAGGAAATGCCCGATGTTCAGCTCGACCACCTGCGGGATCGCCGCCAGGGGGCCCACACTGTCATAGGTGATGCCGTGCCCCGCATGGACCTCCAGCCCGAGTTCGTCGGCCGCTTTCGCGGCGGCCGCCAGCCGATCCAGCTCGGCAGCCGCCTCGTCGTGGCGGTCTTCGGCGACCGCGTCGCAATAGGTTCCGGTATGCAGCTCCACCACCTGCGCGCCGACCCGGAACGCGGCCTCGACCTGACGTGGATCGGGCGCCACGAAGAGCGAGATCCGTGCACCGGCATCGACCAGCGGGGCGATGAAGCCGGTCAGCCGGTTCGCATCGCCCGCAACTTCCAGCCCGCCTTCGGTGGTCCGCTCCTCCCGACGTTCAGGGACGAGGCAGATCGCGTGCGGACGGGTGGCCTGCGCGATCCGGGACATCTCCTCGGTCGCGGCCATCTCGAAGTTGAGCGGAATGTCGATGGCCTCCGCGATCGCGGCCATGTCGGCATCGCGCACATGCCGCCGATCCTCGCGGAGGTGGGCGGTGATCCCGTCGGCGCCCGCGGACTGCGCGGCCAACGCGGCGCGCACCGGGTCCGGCGTCGCACCACCCCGCGCGTTCCGGATCGTGGCGACATGGTCGATGTTGATGCCCAGTCTCAGCCTATCCATGCCCTTTTTCCTTCAATGACGCTACACCGGCCTTGGTCTGTTCGCGGGCCTTCTTCTCGGCCGCCCGTGCCGCGGCCTTGCGTCGGATCTCGTCGAGCTTCTTCTTGAGCGCCCCGCGCCGGCGCCTCTGGTAGGCCTCGATCAGGGGCAGGCATATCGTATAGGCGGCGATGCCGGTGAATATTCCCGGGATGATGCCCCCGACCATCCATGGAAGAAACACGTCGTCATAGAAGATCGCCGTGGCCGTCCAGTCGACGGGATGCCCGGTGACCGCGTACCAGCTGTTCCAGAACAGATCCTCGCCCGCGCCGAAGAACTTGCCGAAAATGTTCTCGTCCACCTCGCGGTCCATCCGACTGCCCAGCATCCAGTGACCCAGGTTCAGCGAGACGACGGCGATCGGAACGTAGGTCAGCGGATTGCCGAAGAACGTCCCCAGAAGGGCCGCCATGACATTGCCGCGCACGATGAAGGCCAGCCCCGCCGCGACGAAGAAATGCAGCCCGTAGAAGGGTGTGAATGTCGTGAACACGCCGACGAGAATGCCACGACTGATCTTGCGCGGCGTGTCGGGAAGGCGCCGCAATCGGTGCTTGACGTAGATCGCCGCCCGCGCCCAGCCGCCGCGTGGCCAGATCGCCTGCCAGAGGACCTGGCCGATCGGCAGTCTGTCGCGGCGCTTGAACACGTGGGACTCCTCTGGCGGTCAGACCTCGAGCGCCTCGGCAACCCGTTCCTGCCGGTGGCGGCGGACCTGGGCCACGTCGTTGTCGGTATCGGCGGCCATGATCAACCCGTGGAGATGTTCGCGGTCGCGCACGTCGACGTCAATCAGCACCCTGAAGAAATCCGGCTTGCGGTCCACGAACCTTAGATCGGAAATATTTGCGTTTTGTTCGGCGATCAGAAGGCAAATTCGGCCCAAAACGCCCGGCGCGTTCGAAATCGTCAGATCCAGCGTCACGGCGTTGCGCGGCGCGTGGTGGCCGGGAGACCACTGCAGGTCGATCCACCGGTCGGTCTGATCCTCGAATTCGGCCATGAGAGGGCAGTCGATGGCGTGGACCGTCACGCCGTGTCCCTTGTTGGTGATGCCCACGATACGCTCGCCCGGGACTGGCTGGCAGCAGGGTGCGCGGTCGTAATGCGCCCGCGGGTCCAGGCCGACGATGGCCCGCTCGGGCGGCACGTCCGGGGCCGGCGGGGCCTGCGCGATCTCGGGATAGAGGGTCGAAACGACGGTACGCGCGCTGACCTCCGATGCGCCGATCGCGGCCAGCAGATCGCCGTCGTCATCGAAGCCCAGGGCCTTCGCCGCGGTCTCCAACGCCTTGTCGGTCGCCCGCTTGCCGACCTGCGCGAAGGCCGCCCGGGCAAGCTCCCGCCCCAGGCGGACATGGCCAGACCGCCGCTCCGCCTTCAGGGCGCGACGGATGGCGGACTTGGCGCGGCCCGTCGTGGCGATGTCGATCCACGTCACCTGCGGCGACTGGGCTTCGGCCGTGACGATTTCGACCGACTGGCCGTTGCGCAACCGGGTCCAGAGGGGGACGCGCATGCCATCGACCTTCGCCGCCACCGTCCGGTGTCCGATGCGGGTGTGGATGGCATAGGCGAAGTCGATCGGCGTGGCCCCCTTCGGCAGCTTGATCACGTCGCCCTTGGGCGTGAAGCAGAACACTTGGTCGGTGTACATCTCCAGCTTTACGGCCTCCATGAACTCGGCGTGGTCGCTGGCCTCCTCGAACCGCTCGGTCATCGAGCGCAGCCAGTCGGCAGGGTCGACGGCGAACGGGTTCTCCGCCCGCACGCCGTCACGATAGGACCAATGCGCCGCCACACCCCTCTCGGCCACCTCGTGCATCGCACGCGTGCGGATCTGGACCTCGACTCGCTTGCCGTCGCGGCCCGACACCGTCGTGTGGATCGAACGGTATCCGTTGGATTTCGGCTGGCTGATGTAGTCCTTGAAGCGCCCTGGCACGCTGCGCCAACGCCGATGGATCACGCCGAGCGCGCGGTAGCAGTCCGCGTCTTCCCCGACCACGATACGGAAGCCGTAGATGTCGGACAGGCGCGAGAAGCCGACCTCCTTCTGCTCCATCTTGCGCCAGATGCTGAACGGACGCTTGGCGCGACCCATGACCGTCGCGTTGATTTCCGCGCGGTCCAGTTCGACCTCGATGTCGTCGGTGATGCGGCGAATGACATCGCCGGATTCGCGCTGGAGCGTCACGAACCGGCGCAGGATCGAGTTGCGCGCCTCGGGGTTAATGACCGCGAAGCACAGGTCCTCCAGTTCCTCGCGCATCCACTGCATGCCCATACGCCCGGCCAGCGGCGCGTAGATCTCCATCGTTTCATGCGCCTTCTGGGCCTGCTTCTGCGCCGTCATGTGACGGATGGTCCGCATGTTGTGCAGCCGGTCCGTCAGCTTGACCAGGATGACCCGCAGATCCTTGGACATGGCCATGAACAGCTTGCGGAAATTCTCGGCCTGCTTGGTTTCCGACGACGTCAGTTCCAGATTCGTCAGCTTGGTGACGCCGTCGACCAGTTCCGCGATCTCTTCGCCGAAACGGGTCGCGATCTCGGCATAGGTCGAGCGCGTGTCCTCGATCGTGTCATGCAGAAGCGCCGTGACGATCGTCGCGTCGTCCAGCCGCTGCTCTGTCAGGAGGCTGGCAACCTCGACGGGATGGGTGAAATAGGGTTCGCCCGAGCGGCGGGTCTGGCCGGCGTGCATCTCGGCCCCGTAGGCGTACGCGCCCCGGATCAGCTCGGCATCGGTGCGGGGATTGTAGGCGCGCACCAGTGCGATCAGGTCCTCGACCTCGATCATGTCGCGCGCGCCTTTCGTATCAGGGCTGGCCCTGCGCCTCCATCAGCGCGCGCAGCAGCTTCTCCTCGGACATGTCGTCCTGCACCGGCGCATCCTTCTCGACGCCCATCAGCAGGGCCATCGAGTCCTCCTCCGGCTCGTCGACCTCGATCTGGGTCTGGTTCGATTCGATCAGACGCTCGCGCAGGTCGTCGGCGTTCTGCGTCTCCTCGGCGATCTCGCGCAGGGCCACGACCGGGTTCTTGTCGTTGTCGCGATCCACCGTCAGCGGGCTGCCGGTTGCCACCTCGCGGGCACGGTGCGCGGCGAGCATCACGAGCTCGAACCGGTTGGGAACTTTGTCGACGCAGTCTTCGACGGTCACGCGGGCCATGGTCGCACCTCTCAGGAAGTCGGAAAGCCGTATCTAAGCGCGGATTTTTCTGTTGACAACCCCGGTCAGGGTGCCGATCGGCCGCACCCCCTTTCGTGCGCTTGCCGGCAGCGCAGCCGCCATCGCGCGGACGGTTCGCCCCGTCAGGGGATGCCGCCAACCGGGTGCGATCCCGGCCAGCGGCAGCAGGACGAAGGCGCGTTCCGCCAGGCGGGGATGCGGCAATATCAGGCGCTTGGGCACTTTTCGTGATTGCTGGACCGGCGACAGCGACATCCAGGCGCGGACCACGGCGCCGTTCGGACGCACCGCGCGACCGCTCGCCAGAAGGTCCAGGTCCAGGACCCGCGGCCCCCAGCGCCGCGGCCGGACGCGGCCCTGCAGGGCCTCGATCCGATGAAGCCGATCCAACAGATGCGCCGGTGGCATGGGCGACCAGAGTGCCAGCGCCGCGTTGACGAAATCGGGGTCGGAAGGGTCGGGCCAGGCCGGTGTTCGGTAGGGTCGTGATATGGCCTGCACGCGGCTCGGCATCCGCGCGACGGCGCGGGCCAGGGCCATGACGTTCGCCGAACGCGACACGCCCGAATTCGCGCCCAGCGCAATAAGGTGTAGCGTCATGGCCCAGATATCAGCAATATGGTAACCATAAATTGATATCGACAGTGCCCGCGAGAGGGAAGAGGCCGTTCACGCCGGGAGCACTCCGAGGGCCGGGACCCATTCCCGGAGGGATGACAGGATGTTCTACCGCGATGAGCGTCTCGCGCTCTTTATTGATGGTGCTAACCTCTATGCCGCCGCCAAAGCGCTTTCATTCGATATCGACTACCGTCTCCTGCGTCAGGAGTTCGTCCGCCGCGGCAAGCTGCTGCGGGCCTACTACTATACGGCGCTGATGGATTCGGAGGAGTATTCGCCCATTCGCCCGCTGGTCGATTGGCTGCAATATAACGGGTTCACGATGGTAACGAAGCCGGCCAAGGAATACACGGACAGCCAGGGGCGTCGCAAGGTGAAGGGCAACATGGATATCGAGTTGACCGTTGATGCGCTGCATACCGCGGAACATGTCGACCATATCGTGCTGTTCTCCGGCGACGGGGATTTCCTGCCGCTGGTCGCGGCCCTGCAACGCAAGGGCGTGCGCGTCTCGGTCTGTTCGACGCTGCGCAGCCAGCCCTCGATGATCTCGGACGACCTGCGGCGCCAGGCGGACAACTTCATCGAGCTGGACGAGTTGCGCGAAGTCATCGGCCGTCCTCCGCGCGAAAGCGACCAGGCCGCCGTCGCCAACGGGTGACGTCAGGGCTTGGGCGGGCGGGCGCGAAACGACGGCAGACGCCAGCCATATCGGATCGACCCCGCACGCAGGATGAATGTCATCGACACGCAGGCTGACTGCGTCAGCGGGCCGGGGCCCACCAGATCGCGTGTCAGCACCGCCGCAAGGCCACCTGCCAAAGCTGCCGTGACGTAGAGTTCGCCTTGGCGAAGCACCAGCGGAACCTCTCCGACGACGACGTCGCGCATCAAGCCGCCGAAACAGCCGGTGACCACGCCCATGACCAGTTGAACCCAGACCGGGTGGCCCAATCCATGCGCCACGCCGACACCCGCCGCCACAGCGATGGACAGCGCGATCGCGTCAAGCCAGATCAACACCATCAGGCGCGAGGCAAGCAGATGGTGCGTGAAGAAAACGGCCGTAGCCGCGGCGCCCGCGACGGCGACCGGAAGGGGATCCTCGATCCAGAAGACCGGCTCCCGCCCCAGAAGCAGATCCCGGATCGTCCCGCCGCCCACGGCGGTCAGGCAGGCCACGAAGACGAATCCCACGGGGTCGAGTTGCGCCCGCGCCGCCACGAGCGCCCCCGTCACCGCGAACACCAGGACCGCGGCCAGATCCAGCAGCGCCGGCAGGATCATCCCCCCGCCTTGAAAGGCGCCATCCCGGCGCGCGCCAGAGCGTCGGCCCTTTCGTTCTCGGGATGACCGGCATGGCCCTTGACCCATTCCCACCGCACGTCATGCCGGGCCTGCGCCGTGTCCAGCCGTTTCCAGAGATCGGCGTTCTTGACCGGCTTGCGGGTCGAGGTCTTCCAGCCGTTCCGCTTCCACCCGTGCAGCCATGCGGTGATGCCGCCTTTGACGTAGGCGCTGTCGGTTACGACGCGCAGGGACGACGGCCGCTCCAGCGCCTCGAGCGCATGGATCGCCGCCAGAAGTTCCATCCGGTTGTTGGTCGTATCGGCCTCGCCGCCCTTCAGCTCCCGCTCCTTGATGACCTCTCCGTCCCGTGACGCGACGAGCAGCGCCCCCCACCCGCCGGGGCCGGGATTGCCGGAACAGGCGCCATCCGTATAGGCGACCAGATCCATCAGAGCGCCACCGGCAACAGGCACAGCAGCACGCAGGCCGTCAGGATCAGACGCAATTTCATCCACCATTCCGGCGCCAGCCCGTACTTCCAGAACAGCCAGTCGAGGCACAATAGACCCGCGAACCCTGCCATCAGCGAAATTGCCGCCGCCTCCGGGCCGCCCCCGGTCATGAAGAATGCCCAGAGCGCAGGCAGCACCGACAGGGCATAGCCCGTCGCCGCAATTCGCCCCTCGGCCCGCGTGGCGAAACCCCACAGCACGCCGGACATGAAGGCCAGGATCACGGCCCCGTAAAACAGGCCGACATAGGGCCCAGTGAAACGCGAACCTGCCAGGCTGACCGTCATGCGTGCAGCCGGCTCCGACCAGATGGTCACGAGGCCCCAGGCGAACGGGATGACGCCGGCCAAACCGAGCACCAAGGCGGAGGTGGGGATGCGCGCATTGAACATGGCCGTCAGATGCCACGCGCTTTGGGCCGGTGGAACCCCCGCCGGGCCACGATGCGCTCGAATGGACCCGTAGGCCGGATACGGCGAGCCATCTTCGAGGGACGTGGCGAAAAGGTTCAATACGACCCGGCCGTTGGTTCGCCGGAACGTACGCAACGGCCCCGCTGTAATCATGGCCACGCCGCTGCGGGCACGGATGCGAGAGGCGCCCGCGGTCCCGCCCGGCAAAGGTCGCGCGGCCGAACGCCCGGCCGTTCGGCTCAGGCCGTTTCGCGAAGGACCCGCGGCACCTTGAACTCGACGTTCTCCTCGGCGGTGACGACCTTCTCGACAGTCACGTCGTAGCGGGTTCGGAAGGCGTCGATGACCTCGTCGATCAGCACTTCAGGCGCACTTGCCCCGGCCGTGATCCCGACCGAGCGGATCCCCGCAAGCGCGCGCCAATCGATATCGGTCGCACGTTGCACCAATTGCGCATAGGGGCAGCCTGCACGCGTCCCGACCTCGACCAGCCGTTTCGAGTTGGAAGAGTTCGGGGCGCCCACGACGAGCATGGCGTCGCAATCGGGCGCCATTGCCTTGACGGCCTCCTGGCGGTTGGTCGTGGCATAGCAGATGTCTTCCTTGTGCGGCCCTACAATCGCCGGGAAGCGGGCCTTCAACGCGGCCACCACCTCCGCCGTGTCGTCGACCGACAGCGTCGTCTGGGTGATGAAGGCAAGGCGTTCCGGATCGCGCGGCGCAAGGTCCGAGACATCGGCCGGCGTTTCCACCAAAAGCACTTCACCCTCGGGCAGCTGCCCTATGGTACCGATCGTCTCGGGGTGGCCGGCATGCCCGATCATGACCATCTGCAGGCCGTTCTCGTTATGCCGCGCCGCTTCGATGTGAACCTTGCTGACCAATGGGCAGGTCGCGTCGACATAGACCATCTCCCGCGCCGCAGCCTCGGCCGGGACGGCCTTGGGAACACCGTGCGCGCTGAAGATGACGGGCCGGTCCGGCGGGCATTCGTCGAGTTCCTCGACGAAGACGGCGCCTTTTTCGCGCAGCCCGTCCACGACGAAGCGGTTGTGCACGATCTCGTGGCGCACATAGACCGGAGCGCCCCATTTGCGCAGCGCCATCTCGACGATCTTGATCGCCCGGTCGACCCCCGCGCAGAACCCGCGGGGCGCGGCCAGATAGAGCGTCAGCGGAGGCTTCGACATTATCCTGCTCCTTCGCGTTCCAGTTAGGAAACCACGGCGCGCCCGTCCAGCCCAGCGGATTCGAACCCGGCTAGCGGCGCCAATGCGTCGGCACGATCACCAGGGCACCGATCGACGCGACGATCGCGTTCAGGCCCTGCGTTCGAAACCCGAACCCGAACATCAGCGCGACGAAATAGAACAGGAAGGCCCCGCCGACGCAGATGATGATGCTTTGCAGGTAACCGTTATGCGTGAACGCCATGCGCTCGGACGCGTAGCCGACCAGCCCCGCGATCACGACCGTCCCGATAAGTGTCGGAAACATGCGCTATCCCTCCAACCGGTCGCCGGGCGCGAGATGCGCGCCGTTTCGATAGTCCGCCCCCGACATGGCACCCTTGCCGGCCGGTTGCACCTCCAACAGGCGAACGGCCCCCTGCCCCGTTGCCACGACCAGCCCGGTCTCGTCCAGGACGGTGCCGGCCTCACCCGTGCCGGGCACGGGATCGGCGCGCAGCAGCTTTACCCTCGCCCCGTCACGTTCGATCCATGCCCCCGGAAAGGGCGACAGGCCGTTGACGTGCCGCGCGACCGTCTCGGCGTTCCAGGTCAGGTCGGTCCGTGTCTCGCCCTTGTCGATCTTGGCGGCATAGGTCACGCCCTCGGCGGGCTGCGCCACGGGCGACAGGCGGTCGATCTGGGCCACCGCCCGCGCCGCCAGCCTGGCCCCCATGTCGGATAGCCGGTCGTGCAGATCGCCGGTCGTCTCGGTCGGGCCGATCGCCGTCTCTTCGCGCAGAAGGACGGGTCCGGTATCCAGCCCCGCCTCCATCCGCATGATACAGACGCCGGTGCGTGCATCCCCCGCCATGATCGCGCGATGGATCGGCGCCGCGCCGCGCCACCGGGGCAACAGGGATGCATGGACGTTGATGCAGCCATGGGCCGGCGCATCCAGAACCGGCTGCGGAAGGAGCAGCCCATAGGCCACGACGACGGCAATATCCGCATCGAGCGCGGCGAATGCCGCCTGCGCCTTCGCGTCCTTCAGCGATCCGGGCGTCCGCAGTTCGATACCCAGCGCCTCGGCGCGCACCTGCACCGGCGACGGGCGATCTCGCCGACCGCGCCCGGCAGGACGCGGGGGCTGCGTGTAGGCGGCGACGATCTCGTGCCCCTCGTCATGCAGCGCATCGAGGACCGGGACGGAAAAATCCGGGGTTCCCATAAAGATCACGCGCATTTCGACGCCTTCCTGAGCAGCATGTCCCGTTTAAGCTTGGACAGGCGATGGAAATACATCCGACCGTCCAGATGGTCGATCTGGTGCTGGACACTGGTCGCGCCCAGATGGACGAACTCGGCCTCGCGGGGCGTTCCGCCCTCGTCCAGGTAGGCGACGATGACGGCCCGCGGGCGCGCCACCACGGCCGAAACACCCGGCAGGTTCGGTGATGCCTCCTCATGCTCGCGCATCCGGGTGCTTGCATGCAGGACCCTCGGATTGGCCAGCCGCGTGACGCCCGTGCCGTCGCCAGCATCGACGACGGCGAGACGCTGCATGATGCCCAGCTGCGGGGCGGCCAGACCCACGCCCGGCATGGCGCGCATCGCGGCGATCATCTCGTCCCAGATGGCACGCGTCGCATCTGTGACCGCATCGACGGAGTCGGCCGGGCGGCGCAGGCGCGGATCCGGCCAACGAAGGAACGGGCGATGCGTCATGCCACCTCGGGATGGTCGAGGATCAGGACGCCGTCGAGATGGTCCAACTCATGGCAGATGCATGCGGCGGCGAAACCCTCGAACACTTCCTCGCGGCGGCTCAGCGCGCCGTCGAACGCAAGCGTCACGGCGGCCGGACGCGCGATCCGCCGGGGCGTGTCGGGAATCGAAAGGCATCCTTCGGTGTTCACCTGTCGGCCTTCCGACGCCACGATCTCGGGGTTCACGAAGACCCGCGGGTCGGGCACGCCGTCCTTCCAGCCGACATCGGTCACGAAGATCCGGGCATCCACGCCGATCTGCGGCGCAGCCAGACCGCGCCCCGGCGCAGCATACATCGTATCGAGCAGATCCCGCGCCAGCGCGGTCGGATTTTCCGTGATCGGACGACACGGCGTCCGAAGAAAAGGATCGGGATGAAAGACGATGTCCCGTATCACGACGCGGCCATGGCGTTGCACCGGCACCACGAGCGGGCTCGCCCAGCCGGTCTGGCCAGGCCCTTTCTATCCACGCGCCATCTCGCGCTTCAGCTTCTGCATCTTACGGGTGATCATCTGTCGCTTCATCGCGCCAAGGTAGTCGATGAACAACTTCCCCTCCAGATGGTCGATCTCGTGCTGGATGCAGGTCGCCCAGAGACCGTCGAAAGCTTCGGTCCGCTCGGCCCCGGTCTCGTCGATCCATCGCGCCTCGACCTCGGCGGGGCGTGTCACCTCGGCATATTGATCCGGGATCGAAAGGCACCCCTCCTCGTAGGTGTTCGTCTCCGCGCTGCTCGCCAGGATCTCGGGGTTGAACATGACCAGGGGGCGGGGGCTCTCCCCCTCCTCCTTCACACAATCGACGACGACCAGGCGCGCATCCACGCCGACCTGCGGCGCGGCCAGCCCGATGCCGGGTGCGTCGTACATCGTGGCAAGCATGTCGTCGGCGAGCCGGCGAAGCTCGTCTGACAGGTCCGCGACCGGCCTGGCCACCTGCTTGAGGCGCGGATCGGGATGGATGAGGATCGGGCGTTTCATCGCGCCCGATCTAGTCGGGGCCCCGCCGCCTTGCAACCGGCGCGGGCGGGGCTAGGGTCCCCGCGACCTGACGGAGATATGCCATGAATGCCGACCCCCGCTTCGACCAGATCATCGACCGCCGCGGGAGTCACTGCGTCAAGTGGGACATGATGGAACAGATCTATGGCGTACCCGGCGACGACGGCCTCGCCATGTGGGTCGCCGACATGGATTTTCGCCCGCCCGCCTGTGTGTTGCAGGCGCTGCAGGACCAGGTCGACCATGGCTTCATCGGGTATTTCGGCAATGACGGTCCCTATCGCGAGGCGATCCGCTGGTGGATGCAGGAACGCCACGGCTGGAACGTCGAAGCAGGCGCGATCTTTACCACGCACGGGTTGGTCAACGGGACGGCGATGTGCGTCGAAACCTGGTCCGAGCCGGGCGATGGTGTGGTCCTGTTCACCCCCGTCTATCATGCCTTCGCTCGCGTCATTAAGGCAAACGACCGGCATGTCGTGGAATGCGAACTGGCCCGCGAGAGCACGCGCTACGTCCCCGATTTCGACAGCTGGGACGAGATTGTCGCGCGCGAGGGCGCGACGATGATGATCCTGTGCTCGCCACACAACCCGAACGGTCGCGTCTGGACCCGCGAGGAACTGGACGGGTTCGCAGCCTTCGCGAAGCGCCACGACCTCACCCTCGTCGCGGACGAGATCCATCATGACCTCGTCTACCCCGGATCCCGCCACATCCCGATGGCCGACGTCGACGGCATCGAAGACCGGCTGGTGATGATGACCGCCCCGACCAAGACGTTCAACATCGCCGGGACCCATTCGGGCAACGTCATCGTGCAGGACGACAAGCTGCGCGCCCAATTCGCCAAGCGGATGAGCGCGCTCGGGATGTCGCCCAATTCCTTCGGCCTCTTCATGACCATGGCCGCCTATTCGCCCGAAGGTGCGGCCTGGGTCGACGACCTGATGACCTATCTCGACGGAAACCGGCGGCTGTTCGATGAAGGCATCGCCGCGATCCCCGGCCTGCGCTCCACCCCCTTGGAGGCGACCTATCTGGGCTGGGTCGACTTCACCGATACCGGCATGTCACGACAGGAGTTCACGGCCCGTGTCGAAAAGGACGCCAGGATCGCCGCGTCCCACGGCACGACCTTCGGCAAGGGCGGCGAAAACTTCCTGCGGTTCAACCTTGCCACGCCGCGCGCGAACGTGATGGCGGCGACGGAAAGGCTGCGCGCCGCCTTTTCGGATCTCCAATGAGCGCACGCCCGCCCGACACGTGACGTTCACGTCACTTGACGTTGCGTAAACTTTAACCGCGTAATCCTCTGAATCTAAAGCGGGGGATCAGATCATGACGACAGGCAACGCGTTCGCGCGCAAACAGGCGCGTTTCACCGAGGATGTCGTCGCGATGACCGACCTGGTCGGGGATGTGTCGAAGGGACTGACGCTCCTCAAGGCCGGGCTCGACACGCCGGCGGCGATCGCGGCCGAACTCAACGGGATCGCCGCGCCGCTCGATCTGCCGAAGACGCTGATCACTCCGCTGTCCGCGATCCCCTATGGGATCGGCCGCGCGGTCAAGACATTCGACCGCGTCGCCGGCACGACGGTCGAGCGGATGAACGAGCAGGCCGACATCCTGTGGGACCTGGACATCGACCTGCGCCCCGCCAAGAACCTGACCGACAAGGGCGTCAAGGTCATGACGGCGGTCAAGGGCGCGGCCACGGCACTGAGCGTCGTGAACGACCTGCAGACGACCGAGGCGGAAAACCTCAAACTCAGCCTCGGATCCGAGAATGTCGACGGCACGCGCCTCGGCTTCCGGATGGACGACTACAAGGATCGTCTGGACGACTATTTCGCGCTGCAGGATTCCATTCTCGATCCGCTGCGCGATGCCCGGGGTGCCGTCGACGACGCGGCGCGGCAGATCGCGAACCTGATGCCGGATCTGTCCCTGCTCGACGATGCCGGCGACGTCATCGACGCGGCTTTCGCCCCGATCAAGGACGCGTTTACCACGATCGAGACCGCGCTGTTTCAGGACTATACCGTGATCCCGGCGGTGACGGTCATTCCGTCCGTCTGGGTCCCGCGCGTCTGGGTGCCCTTCGTCGGCTGGACGGGCGGCTACTGGACCGATCCGGTCATCACGCCCGCCGTGGTCGTCAACCCGGGCGAGATCATCGCGACGATCGGGAATGCCATCGCGGTCGTACAGAACTTCGTCGAGGACCTGGTGCTGGACCTGTTGGCCGGGCTGGGCTTCGATCTGAATGCCGCGGTCAATTCGCTGGGCGACAAGCTACTGGCGCCGCTGCAGCCGATCTTCGACATCATCGACGACCTCAGGGACGCGCTGCAGCCGATAATCGACCGCGTCTCGGACGCCGTCGACCAGATGACCGGCAAGCTGGGCGAATTGCGCGAGTTGCTGGAGAACATGACCGGTCTGGGCAGCATCTTCGACAACACCATCACCGGGGACCAGTTCGACGACCCGAACGACGTCCTGGTCGGCACCGCCGCCGCGGACGCGATCTTCGGTCTGACCGGCAACGACACGATCACGGCGGTGGGTGAGGGCGATATCCTGCTGGGTGGCGTGGGCGACGATTCCCTGACCGGCGGCAGCGGAACCGAGATGTTCGGCGGCGACGGCGACGATATCCTGCGGGCGACCGGCGACGGCGGCAGCTATCTGTCGGGCGGGCGCGGCGACGACCGGGTGTTCGGCG
This sequence comes from Jannaschia sp. S6380, assembly GCF_023015695.1. NCBI lineage: Bacteria > Pseudomonadati > Pseudomonadota > Alphaproteobacteria > Rhodobacterales > Roseobacteraceae > Jannaschia > Jannaschia sp. S6380. The sequence continues at coordinate 909,137 of NZ_JALKAS010000002.1, read as the reverse complement.
GCGACGGGGTCGACACGATGACCGGCGGCAACGGCGACGACACCCTGAACGGTGGCCACGGCCATGACGAGATGGCGGGCGGCAAGGGCAGCGACCTCTACATCGTGCGCAGCCGCAAGGACCGCGTCGAGGAGGAAGCGGATGCCGGGATCGACATCGTCCGGTCGCGGTCGGATTACGAGCTGTCCGAAAACGTCGAACGCCTTATCCTGACCCGGTCCGGCGACCGACCCGACGGGCTGCACGGCGTCGGCAACGCGCAGGACAACTTCATCAAGGGCAGCTTCGCGGATGACCGGCTTGACGGCGGCGGGGGCGCGGACAGGATGCGCGGACGCGATGGCGACGATGCCTTCATCTTCCGCGAAGCATTCGGCAACAGCCGCGCGGACAGCATCGTCGATTTCAACACCAACGGGCCGGACGAGGCCGACCGTCTGGAAATCGCGCTCTACCTGACGGACGGATCCGGGCTGAACGCCGGGACGCTGGCCGGTGCACGGTTCACCGAAGGGTTGGTGGCCGGCGATGCGAACGACAGGTTCGTCTTCCACCAGGAAAGCGGACGGCTTTGGTTCGACGAGGACGGGACGGGCATCGCGGGCAAGCGCCTGGTCGCACGGTTCGAGAACGACGCCGAGGTTCAGGCGGGCGATATCGTCCTGTTCTAGCGAAACGGAAGTGTCGGAGGATGGTACCAGCGCCCCGGCTCGAACGGGGGACCTCCTGATCCACAATCAGGCGCTCTAACCAACTGAGCTACGCCGGCACTCGGGGCCGTTTAGCGAAGCGTCCTGCGCGGCGCAAGGGCGTCGGAAGACCCATCGGCACGTGCCGGACACCTGATCGATCAGAGCGGAAGTTCCCAGTTCTGTTCGACCGTGGGCTGCCCAAACGCGACCACCGGCAACTCGTCGACCATCCGAAAGCCGTTGCGCGCGTAAAGACGGCCGGCCGCGACATGGCTCGCATGGGTCCAGAGGATCAGGCGCTGGGCCGCGTTGGCGCGGGCATGCAGCAGCAGTTCGTCCAGCATTCGCTGCGCCAGACCCGACCCGCGCATCGCGGGCTCCACCAGGAACATGCGCAGCTTGGCCGTCGCGTCGTCGGGCCAGACGCAGAACACGCAGCCCTGCCGCACCCCGTCTGGATCGACCGCGATCCAGGCGCGATCCTTGGTGCCGCGATAGGCGATGAAGTCCGACAGGATCCCTGCCACCAGCCCCTCGAACCCGATGTCATAAGACTCGTCGGCCGAATAAAGCTCGCCGTGACGCATAGCCACCCAGCCGGCATCGCCGGGCTCCAGATCGCGCAAGGTGATGGTATCGCATGCCATGGCGTGCAGCCTTGCGCGCGACCAGAGCGATGTCTAGACCCGGACCCATGGGCATAAACGATCAATCCGACGCCGTGGCGAACCTGCAAATCGGACCGACCGATCAGGGGATGGTCCGCATCTTCGTGGAAAGCGGGGGCGCCGAGATCTCGATGGATTTCGACCCCGACGAAGCCCGCGAGATCGCCGAGGAGATCCGCGCCGCGGCCGCCATCGTCGACACCGCCGGCTAGGCCCCTTCCCGCGTCGCCAGCATCGGATCCCGCAGCCCGTGCAGGCGACCGGCGGCACAACGTGCGAACTTCATCAAAAGGGCCCTGCGACGCGCGGGCGCGACCGGTGTGACATCGGGCATGCGCACGACCTCCGCACCGAACGGGTCGGCCAGGATCAACCCGGTCTCGGGCGGCAGAAGATCGACGGGGAACGCCGTGTCGACGGCCCAGAAATACCGGTCCGACCATTCGAGATAGCCTTGCCATTTCGTGTCGGAAGTAAAATCGGCCCGGCTCGACTTGCACTCGACGATCCAGAACTCGCACTTGGGACCCAGCGCCATGACATCGACCCGTTTGCCGCGATCGGGCGTAAACTCCTCCAGGCACATGAAGTCCCGGTCCCGCAGATGGCGGGCCACGCCCCTGGCGAGCAACTGTCCGGGCTGAAGCATCTCGGGCGTCATCCGGGCTGTGTGAATGAAAGGTGAACAAAAGTCCAGTCGCCCGCCGCCCTTGCGGGGTGCGGCCGCGGCGCCTACATCGGGCGTGCGGTGCTTCTGTGCTTCCCGTCGCCTGGGCAAAATTCCGGTGGCCTTAAGCAATTCCGAGGGAGCTGGCTCTGTCGCGGTCCTGGCCGCGTTATCCGGCGCCCACCTGTATATACAGGTCCTCGGGAATACTTGCCTGACGGTCGCCATGGTTCGCCGCTGGGTCGACCCCCTAGAGGGTCGACCCGTTTGCGCCGAAGGGACCTTTCACGGCGTTTCCTTTCGCCGTCCCTGCGGAATTCAGGCCCGGGCGAGATGAGTGTCGAGGTCGTCGATCCTGTCCTGACCCCAGAACTTTTCGTCGCCGACGATGAAGAAGGGCGCACCGAACACGCCGGCCGCGACCGCTTCCTCCAGGTTGCGGGCATACGTCTCCGCCCCCGCCATCATGCCCTTGTCGACCAGACCGCGATCGAACCCGGCGGCCTGCAGGCAATCGGCGATGACGTCGTCCTCGGCGATGTCGCGTTCCTCGACCCAGCAGGCCCGCGTGATCCCGGCCACGAGTTCCGCCATATCGCCGGATCCGTCCCGACTCGCGGCGATGATCGCATAGGAGGACGGGGCCGGGTTCGTGGGCCAGTGCGCCGGCTGCAGGTTGATGGGCATGCCCAGCTTGGCGGCGGAGCGGCGCATCTCGATCAGGCGGTATTCCCTGCGGCTTTCGTGGCGATCCTTCGGGGGGGTCCCGCCGGTCCGGGCGAACAGGTCCATGATCGACAGCGGCTTGTAGTTCAGAGTCGCGCCGTGACGGGCCGCGACCTCGGCCGGGCGGGTGCCCGCGAGATACGTATAAGGCGAAATCGTCGCGAAGTAGTAATCGATCTGCATGGCCCGCTCCGTGGTTGTGGCTGGCCGGAGGGTAAGCGCGGTGCTAGGCGAGGCGCAATTGCGCCCGGGACGATTCGCGAGGACACCGATGCCCAGCCCCGATCCGAAGATCATCTCCGGCAACGCAAACCGTCCCCTCGCCCAAGCCATCACCCGACGGATGTCGATGCACCGCGGCGTTCGGACCGGCCTGGTCGATGCCAGGGTCGAGGTATTCAACGACCAGGAAATCTTCGTCGAGGTGTTCGAGAACGTGCGCGGCGAGGACATGTTCATCGTCCAGCCGACCTCGAACCCCGCGAACGACAACCTGATGGAACTGCTCATCATCGCGGACGCGCTGCGCCGGTCCAGTGCGGCGCGGATCACGGCGGTCATCCCCTATTTCGGCTACGCCCGGCAGGATCGTCGCACGAAGGCACGGACGCCGATCAGCGCCAAGCTGGTCGCCAACCTGATCGCGAGCGCCGGGGTCGAGCGGGTCCTGACGATGGACCTGCATGCCGCGCAGATCCAGGGGTTCTTCGACATCCCCGTCGACAATCTCTATGCCTCGCCGATCTTCGCGCTCGACATTCTGCACCATTTCAAAGGCGCGATGGACGATGTCGCGGTCGTGTCGCCCGACGTGGGCGGCGTCGCCCGGGCGCGCGAGTTGGCCCAACGGATCGGCGCCCCGCTGAGCATCGTCGACAAGCGGCGCGAGAAAGCGGGCGAAGTCTCCGAGATGACCGTGATCGGCGACGTCTCCGGCAAGAAGGTCATCATCGTCGACGATATTTGCGACACCGCCGGGACGCTGTGCAAGGCCGCCGACGTGCTGATCGACGCGGGCGCGACCGAGGTGCACGCCTACATCACCCATGGCGTCCTGTCGGGCCCCGCCGTCGGACGGATCACCAAGTCGCAATTGAAGTCGCTGGTCATCACCGACTCGATCGAGCCGCCGCAGCCGGTGAAGGATTGCCCGAACATTCGTATCGTGCCGACCGCACCGATGCTGACCCAGGCGATTCTGAACATCTGGAACGGGACATCGGTGTCCTCCCTCTTCGACACCGCGACGCTGGAGCCGATATACGAGCCGCTCTATCCCGGCCTCGCCTTTGGCTGACGGCGGATCTTTCGAGATTTTCCTGGCCTGCCCGCCCGGGCTGGAGGGCGCCCTGGCCGACGAGGCCCGAGAGGCCGGCTTTCGGGACCCGCGTCCGGATCGCGGCGGAGTCGTGATCGAGGGCGGCTGGCCGGAGGTCTGGCGCGCCAATCTGACGCTGCGCGGCGCCGTCCGCGTCCTGACCCGCATCGGCGCGTTCCGTGCCTTCCATCTGGCACAATTGGACAAACGGGCGCGAAAGTTCCCCTGGCTGACGGTTCTGCGCGCCGACGTCCCGGTGCGCGTGGACGTGACGACAAACCGTAAATCCAAGATCTATCACGCCGGCGCCGCGCAGCAGCGGATCGAGACGGCGCTGGCGGAGAGTGCGGGGGTCGCGGTCTCGGCCAAAGCGGAGGTCACGATCAAGGCACGGATCGACGACAACCTCGTGATCCTGAGTGTCGATACCTCCGGCGAGAGCCTGCACAAGCGAGGTCACAAACCCGCCATCGGCAAGGCCCCCATCCGCGAGACGATGGCGGCCATGTTCTTGAGGCAATGCGGGTTCTCGGGGGATGAACCGGTCTTCGACCCGATGTGCGGCTCGGGCACCTTCGTTCTGGAGGCGGCGGAAATGGCGGCGGAGCTGCTGCCCGGGCGCGGACGGACCTTCGCATTCGAGCAGCTCGCGAGTTTCGACGCCGCGCAATGGACCGAGATGCGCCAGCCGGTCGACAGGACACGGACGACACAACGGTTCCGGGGATCGGACCGGAATGCCGGCGCCTTCACGGCCGCCCGCGCCAATGCCGAACGGGCGGGCGTGGCGGATCTGGTGACGTTCCAGAAAGCCAGTGTCAGCGAGATCGCCCCGCCCGAGGGTCCCCCGGGGCTGGTGATCGCGAACCCACCCTACGGCACGCGGATCGGGGAGAGGGCTAAGTTATTCCCGCTCTACAGTGCCTTGGGCACATCTTTGCGGGAGCGGTTCGGCGGCTGGCGGGTCGGCATCGTGACGACCGAGGCGTCACTGATCGGCGCGATGAACCTGCCCCTCGGCCCGCCGGGACCGGTGGTGCCGCACGGGGGCCTGAAAGTCAGGCTATGGCAGACGGGGCCATTGCCTTAAGACACTGAAATGTAGGGAAAATGGCGCGCTGGGGAGGATTCGAACCCCCGACCCCTTGATTCGTAGTCAAGTACTCTATCCAACTGAGCTACCAGCGCACGACTGAGGCCGCAGATAGCCCCCGTGCGCGGGGGGTGCAAGACCCGAATTGCAGGGAAATCCGCGTGCACCCCCTGCACGTCCACCGTACATACACCATGCACGCACAATGAAAGAAAGACGGGGCGCGCGGGCTTGGCCGACTACGATGCGATCATCCTCGGGGCCGGTGGCGCCGGGCTGCTGGCGGCGGCGACCGCCGGGCAGCGCGGCGCGCGCGTGCTGTTGCTGGATCATGCGGCGAAGCCCGGAAAGAAGATCCTGATTTCGGGCGGCGGGCGGTGCAACTTCACCAATCTCGGGACCGAGGCGGCATGCTTTCTGTCCGAGAACCCGCATTTCGCCAAATCGGCACTGAGGCGCTACACACAGTGGGACTTCCTTGCGCTGATCGAGGCCCACGGGATCGCCTGGCATGAGAAGACGCTGGGCCAGCTATTCTGCGACGGATCGGCGCGGCAGGTGGTGGCGATGCTGCTGGAAGAATGCGCGAAGGGCGGCGTCGAGATCCGGCTGAACACCCGGATCGGCGAGATCGACCATGCCGACGGCCGCTTCCGCGTCGCCGGCGCGTCGGCCCGACGACTGGTCGTCGCGACCGGCGGGCCGTCGATCCCCAAGATGGGCGCGACCGGTATCGCCTATGACATCGCCCGCCGCTTCGGGTTGGCCGTTGTGGCGCCGCGTCCGGCGTTGGTGCCGTTGACGCTGGGCGACGGGGACGCGGCCTTCTGCGGGATCGCGGGCGTCGCCTGCCCGTCGATCGCGCGGGTGGGCGATGTGGCTTTCGCCGAGGCGGCGCTGTTCACCCATAGGGGCCTGTCCGGCCCGGCCATCCTGCAGGTCTCGTCCTACTGGTCGCCGGGCACGCCCGTCGTGCTGGAGGTGCTGGCCGAGGCGGGCACACGGCTGCGTGCGGCGCGGCGCCGGATGCCGCGGGCGCATTTGAAGGCGGCGCTGGCCGAATGGCTGCCGACGCGGCTGGCCGACGCGCTGGCCACGCGGATCGGCCTGACGCGCGAGCTGGGCAACACCAGCGATGCCGAGCTGGACCGCGCCGCCGCCATGCTGGAGGCGCTGACGTTCCACCCCACGGGGACCGAAGGCTATGCCAAGGCGGAGGTCACGGCCGGCGGCGTCGACACGGCCGCCTTGTCGTCGAAAACGATGGAAGCGCGTGAGGTACCGGGCCTTCACGTCATCGGCGAGGCGGTCGACGTGACCGGATGGCTGGGCGGCTACAACTTCCAATGGGCGTGGTCGTCCGGGGTTGCTTGCGGCGAGGCGCTGGCCGCGTCGGCTTGACGCAGGCATCGCGAGGAGGCGATCGCAAACCTCGGGGCGGACCGTTTCCGGTACCGGATTTGGCGGCGCGCGATTCGATCAGATATGGCCGCGGCATGTCGCTCAGGTCCATGGCCGTCGGCCGAGGGACGCGGAAGTCCTGGGCCGTGCATGTGTTTCCTGGGCCGTCCTCAAACGCCATACGGAACCGCGATGCAGGCATATGGCCGGTCTAGCCGACTTCGCGCGGCAGGATGACGCGGAACACGGTGCCATCCGAACTCGTGCTTTCCAACTCCAGCGTGCCGCCATGGCCCCGGACCAGTTCGGAGGCGATCGCCAGGCCAAGCCCGGTGCCCCCCTTGCGCACATTGCCCTGGAACGCCTGGAACAGGTTCTCCTGCGCCTTGGGCGGCAGGCCGGGGCCGGTATCGCAGACCTTGATGTGCCACGCATCGGCGGTCTCGGACAGCGCGACCCCGACCTCGCCGGGGGTGCCGGTGACCTGAATCGCCTGGCGCGCGTTCCGGATCAGGTTGCCGATGACGCGGTGCATCTGCTCGGGGTCGCCGCGAAAGGTCACGCCGCGCGGCACATCGTGGTGGATGCGCACGGCGTCCGGCGCGACGGCCAGCTGTTCGCCCTCGCAGATCTCGTCGAGGAAGGGGGCGGCCTCGATCATCTGCAGCGCGGGGGGCGCCTCCTCGGCGCGGCCGAAGGCGAGCGTCCCTTCGGTCAGGTTCACGGCGCGGGTCAGGGAGTTGACGATCTTGGGCGCGACCCGGCGAACGGTCGGGTCATCCACCCGCTCCATCCGGTCGGCCAGCAGCGTCGCGGTGGTCAGGATGTTGCGCAGATCATGACTGATCTTGGCGACGGCGCTGCCCAGTTGGGCCAACCGCTCCTTCTGGCGCAGGGATTGCGTCAGCTGGGTCTCAAGGTCGCGCAGGGTCGTCTCGGCCTCTCGCAGCTCGCGGATGCGGGACCGGGGTTCGATCACCCGGCGCGAATCCTCCGGCGCGGCGGCGTAGCGATTCATCTGCCGCACGAGGCCCCGGATCGGCGCAACCATCAGCCGGCGCACGGCGAGGAAAAGGAACGCCGACGTGATGACCGAGATGACGAGACTGAGCCACAGGATGTTGAGACCGTAGTCGATCATCGCGGCATGCATGTCCGAAGTGTCGATCGCCGCCTCGATCTGGACGCCGCCCCCTCGCGCAGGCTCGGCGATGACGCGGATGATCTCCGACCCCGGCATGAAGAACCGGGCCATCGCGTCGCGTATCAGGACCGTGGCGGGCGGGTCGCGCAGGTCGACGGTTTTGGTGACCGGACGCGTCAGGTCCGACGACAGCACGAGTTGCCGCATCGCATCGCGTCGCAGAACGACGTTCAGCACGCCCGCATTGTCGAGGAGTTCGGCCTCCACCTCCTCGTCGATCATGTCGCCGGTGCCCAAAAGGGCCAGCGAGGCGATCTGCGCGCGTTCCATCCGGTCGGTCAGGTAGTCGAGGCGGAAGCGCGCGATGGAGGGCACGAAGATCAGAACCTCGGCCAGCATCACGAAGGCCACGGTCAGGATCAGGAAGCGGCCCGAGAGTGTCGTGAGCATGGAAGATCCGGTGTTTGGTGGCATCGGCAGGTTAACGTCCCCGCCGCCGGATGGCGACAGGGGCGCCGCATCAGGGCAGGAACCGCTGGACCAGCCGAACCACGGTCTTGACCGCCTCGCTCTGGAACAGGCGCGGGGCGAAGTACTGCCCGGCCGCGCGCTTGGAGATTTCACCCAGCGTGGGATAGGGCGCGACCATCTGCGCGACCTGGCCGATCTTCATGCGATTGGCGATGACCAGCGCCCAGAGACCGATGAGCTCACCCGCCTGCGCGCCGGCGATCGAGGCACCGACGATGCGCGCCCGCACGACCATCACCTTGATCAGACCCTCGGTCCGGCCGCTGGCGATGGCACGGTCGTTCTCGTGATACGGGAAGCGCAGCACCTCCAGCCTGTCGCCATGCGCCTCGCGGGCCTGCGCCTCCGTCAGGCCAACCTGGGCCAGTTCCGGGTCGGTATAGGTGGCCCAGGGGATGTGGTCGGTGCGTGCCTTCGCGGGCAGACCGAACAGGATCGGGCGGATCACCGTGGCGCCGTGATAACCCGCGACATGGGTGAACTGATACCCGCCGGCCACGTCGCCGATCGCATAGACCCGGCGGTTTGTGGTGCGCAGGTCGGACCCGACCTTGATGGCGCGGTCATGTTCCACGCCGGCTGCGTCCAGGTTCAGCTTCTCGACATTGGTTTTGCGCCCGACGGCCATCAGCAAATGCGTGCCGGCGACATCGCCCGCGGGCGTGTGCACCGTGATCGCCCCATCCCTGCCGGAAACCCGCGTCACCTGCGCGCCTTCCATGATTTCGACGCCCTCGTCCCGCAGCCGTTTCAACACGACCGCTGCCATTTCGGGATCGTCCTTGCCCAGGGCCTTGGCGCCCTCGATCACCGTGACCTTGCAGCCGAGGCGGATATGGGCCTGGGCCATCTCCATCCCGATGGGACCGCCGCCGACGACGATCAGATGGTCGGGCTTCTCCATCAGATCGAAGATCGTCTCGTTGGTATGGAAGGGCACGTCGGCCAACCCGTCGATCGGCGGAACCAAGGGTGACGAGCCGGTCGCGATCACGATCCGGCGCGCCGTGATCCGGTTGTCACCGGCGACAACCGTATCGCGGTCGACGAAGCGCCCGTATTCGCGGATGACGCGGACGCCCATCCCCTGGAACCGTTCCTGGCTGTCGACCGGGGCGATGGTTTCGATGACGTCGTGGACGTGGCGCTTGGCGGCAGCATAGTCGACCATCGGGTCGACCGGGGTGACGCCGAATCTCTCGCCGCCGCGCATGGCCTGTGCCTGCTTGGCCGCGGCGATCAGCGCTTTCGACGGCACGCAGCCGAAATTCAGGCAATCGCCGCCCATCTTGTGCCCTTCGAGGAGCGTTACGTCCGCGCCCATCTGCACGGCCCCGGCCGCGAAGCTGAGCCCGCCGGACCCCGCACCGATGACCAGAACGTCGGTCTTGATTTCCTGCATCGGGGGCTCCTTCGCGCGCAGCATTTCGTCCGGGGTGGCTTGGATGTTCATGTTCCTACCCCTTCCGGCGCAGTTTCTTGACCGCAATGGGCAGGCAGGCCAGCGCGACCAGTCCGATGATCGGGCCCAGGATATGCGGCTCGAAGATAATGCCGAGATCGGGGGTCTCGCCACGCGCGAAGACCTCGCCCAACCCGGCGCCGACCCAAGTGTAGACGACCGTGCCGGGCAGGATGCCCAGGAACGTCGTGACGACATACTTGCGCAGGCCCACCCCCACGAAGGCGGGCACCAGGTTGGCCACGAAGAAGGGGACCGCCGGAACCAGTCGCATGATGAACAGGTACGACGTCTCATCCTCGCGGATGCCCTCGCGCAGCCTGCGTGCGGCGCCGCCGGCGGCATCCATCTTGGCGGCCAAACGGTCGCCCAGCCCATGCTTTGCCGCCAGGAAGATCGCCGTCGCGCCCAGCGTCGCCGCCACCGCGTTGAAAAGCGCGCCCGGAAAGACGCCAAACAGGAACCCGCCCGTCAGCGTGGCGATTGCCGCGCCGGGCAGCGAGAAGGCCACGATCACGACATAGGCCAGTAGGACCACCGCCACGGTCGCCGGATAGTTCGCATCGCGGAACGCCAGCAGGGTTTCGCGATTCTCGGCCAGGGTCGCGAAGTTGAGATGCTCACGCAGCAGGAAAGCCCCGCCGAGCGCCACGACGCCGATCACCGCCAGCGGAAGGTAGCGGGCCACGCTGCGGGGATTGTCGGGGCGCGTGTTCATCGTTCGATCGGTCATCATTTCCATCCAGTCTGTCGAGGGGCGATGCAGGGGAGGTGCACCGGATCGCCGCCTGTGTGACGGCCGGGTGCCATTCGCGATATCCCCCCTCACGCCCGTTTGAGCGGTCGTGTCTGCAGGATGCCCCACAGGGCGCTTTGTTACAGGTTCGGATGGCCTCGGCGCTGCACGGGCGCCCGTTGACACCTGATTCCACGTGCCCTAGACGGCGGCTTCCAGTTTTCCCGGCGGCCGTGAGTGATTCCGGCCCAAGACCACGGAGTGAAGGCGATGAAACGTACCTTCCAGCCCTCGAACCTCGTCCGCAAGCGCCGCCACGGCTTTCGCGCCCGCATGGCCACCAAGGCCGGACGCAAGATTCTGAACGCGCGCCGGGCACGTGGCCGCAAGGTCCTGTCGGCGTAGATCCCCTGACAGGTCGGACAGACATGACGCCGGAGGGGGATGCCTCTCCGGCGTCTTTGCGCATTCTGCGGACCCGTCCGCAGTTCCTGGCCCTAAACCGCGGCATCCGGGTGCCCGCGGGTGCGTTCCTTCTCCAGGCCCGCGACCGGGGTGACGAGGATCCGGCAGTCGGTGTGGGGTTCACCTGTTCCAGAAAGGTCGGCAATGCGGTCGCCCGCAACCGGGCCAAACGCCGCCTGCGCGAGGCCGCGCGCATCGTCCTTCCGATGGCCGGTCGCCCCGGCTGGGACTACGCCCTGATCGGTCGGAAGGACGCGACGGCGGGCCGGGCCTTCGACGCATTGCTGGACGACCTGCGCGGCGCGCTGGACCGGGCGCATCGATGACCCCCCTCGCCCGCCTCCTCGCCATGCCGGTGCATGCCTATCGGGCGGTGTTCTCGCCCCATGTCGGGCACAACTGCCGCTATCAGCCCACGTGTTCGGCCTATGCGCTCGAGGCATTGGAGCGCCATGGCGGCCTGCGCGGCGGATGGCTGGCGGCGCGACGCATCGCGCGCTGCCACCCCTGGGGCGGATCGGGCATCGACAACGTCCCCGACTGAGACCCGGGCGCCACAGATTACCCCCCCGACATCGCGACTGTTGGCTGACGCGGCGTAATAGTGTACGGAAACCCCAGCGCCGCATCTGATCGAGGGAGGGGCCGTATGGATATGATCCAAGCATTTCACCGCCCCGGCGCGCGCATGAAGGTGTCCGTCCTTCGTTGGACCTGCACCGCCTGATCCCTCGCTGCCTTCGGGCATCCCGACAGAACCGGTCCTGATCGTCGTGCCCCAATGGGCGCGCGGCACGACCCATTCTCACAACCCATGACAGGGACCCGGGCCATTTTGCCCGGGATGTTGAATATGACAGCCTTGCGCATAACGTCGCCGCGTCCATCGCGCGACCTCATTGACCACGCGATCGCCCGGCACGGCGCCGGCCGCGTCCTCCTGGCCGCGCTTCTGGCGCTGCTGCGTCCGAAAGCGCGCCCGCCGGATGCGGCGAGCCTGCCTGACCATCTGCGCCGCGACGTCGGCCTGCCCGATATCGAGGCCCAGCGGCACTGGACGCGATACCTCCGCTGATGCCGCATCACCCGCGCTCGGTGGAAACCGGGCGCGGGATCGGCTATCGCCGCCCATGCGACCGCATCCACGAGGCACGTCATGTTGGACGAGGCAGACGATATCCACCCGCTGTTTTCCGGTGCGCCGAAGACGACGGAGTTCCGCAAGCTGCGCAAGCGGATCATCCGCGAAACGCGCGAGGCGATCGATCGCTACGGCATGGTCCGCCGGGGTGACCGCTGGCTCGTCTGCGTGTCGGGCGGCAAGGACAGCTATACGCTGCTGGCCGCGCTGACCGAACTGCAATGGCGCGGCGTGCTGCCGGTCGACATCCTGGCGTGCAACCTGGATCAGGGGCAACCGAACTTTCCCGCGACCGTACTGCCGGAGTTCCTGTCGCGGATGGGGGTGCCGCACCGGGTGGAGTACCGCGACACCTATTCCGTGGTGAAGGACAAGGTCCCGGCGGGGCGCACCTATTGCGCGCTCTGCTCGCGCCTGCGACGGGGCAACCTCTACCGGATCGCGCGCGAGGAGGGATGCGCCGCGGTGGTCCTCGGTCATCACCGGGACGATATTCTCGAGACATTCTTTCTGAACCTCTTCCATGGCGGCAAGGTCGCTACGATGCCGCCAAAACTGGTGAACGACGAGGGTGACCTCGGCGTGCTGCGGCCCCTGGCCCACGTGGCCGAGGAGGATTGCGCCCGCTTCGCCGCGGCGCTGGCCTACCCGATCATTCCCTGCGACCTCTGCGGCAGCCAGGACGGGCTGCAGCGGCAGGCCATCAAGGCGATGCTCGACGGATGGGAAGCGAAGGCCCCAGGACGGCGCGCAAAGATCTTCTCGGCGCTGATGAAGGTCCGGCCATCGCACATGCTGGACCCATCCCTGTTCGATTTCGCGGCGCTTGCGGCCGCGGATAACGAAAATTCGACGGAAATTCCGCGCCTGCGTTAAGGCTCTGCTCACGACTGTGCCCCAGGCATGTCCCGACGAACGATCGGAGACGAAGATGCCGGACGGGCCCGAAATGCCGAACCCTCCCGCGCCGCGGCGGGCCGCATGGCCACCGCGCATCGACTGGGCGCTGCTTTTTCCGGCGATGGCGGGCTTGGCCTGGGTCTGCGGTCAGGACGCTGTCGCGGTGACCCTGATGATGGTCTTTCCGCTGCTACTGGTCCTGGACGGTCGGCTGGGTTGGCGCGGCGTCCGGGCCTCGCAAGCAGGTGATACCGTATCCGTCCGTCCGCTGGCACGCGGGCCCATCCATGACATCATCGACGGCGTGCTTCGGGAATGCAGCCGTCAGGACCGCACGACGGCCGTGCTGCACGTCGTCGTCGACGACCTGCACGTGGCCGACGGCGCCTGGGACACCGATATCGGCGAGGCAGTCATGACCCGGCTCGTCCCACGCGTTGCAGCGGTGCTGCGGACCCCGGATGCGGTGCTGCGACAGGGCGAGGACGGGCTCGTCATCGTGCTCGCGCCGACACGACGGGCAGATCTGGATGTGGTCATGGCGATCGTCGACCGAATCCAGACGGCCGTGGCCGAGCCCGTGCTGGTCGACGGATGTTCGGTTCGCGTACATGCCTGCGTCGGCATCTGCAACGAGGGGATGGCACCGGCGCGGACGGGCGCGGCGATGCTGGCGGCGGCCGACTGTGCACTGCGTCTGGCCCGGCGACAGGGCGCCGAGGCCGTGCGCGTGTTCACGCCGGACATCCAGACGCGGGTGGAAACCGACCACCGCCTGTCGGCGCAAGTGGAAGACGCATTGATCGAAGGGCAGTTCCGCCCCTGGTTCCAGCCGCAGGTCGACGCGCGAACGGGGCGGTTGGCCGGGTTCGAGGCGTTGGCGCGATGGCACCACCCTACGCTTGGCGTCCTGACGCCGGGCCAGTTCCTGCCGGCGATCGCCGCCGCCGCCCGATGCGCCGAACTGGGCGAGCATATCCTGCGCGCAAGCCTCGAGGCGCTGGTCGCCTGGGACCGCGCAGGGCTGGAGGTGCCATGCGTTGGCGTGAACCTGTCGCTGGAAGAGTTGGCCGACCCGCGACTGTCGGACCGCATCATCTGGCAGCTCGATCGCTACGACATCCGCCCCGAACGTCTGGCGATCGAGATTCTGGAGACGGTCACGCTGCGTGGCGATGACGAGGCGATCATGCGCAACGTCACGATGCTGCGACGTGCGGGGTTCCGGCTGGACCTCGACGACTTCGGGACCGGTGCGGCCTCGATTGCGCATATCGCGCGGTTCGGCGTACACCGCATCAAGATCGACCAAAGTTTCGTGACCGGGATCGACGCGGACGCGACCCAGCGCGAGATCGTGGCCGCCATACTTGGCCTGGCCGAACGCCTTGGCATCGAGACCTTGGCCGAGGGGGTCGAAACGGTGGCGGAGCGCGCGGCGCTGGTCGCCCTCGGGTGCCCGCAGCTGCAAGGCTACGGCATCGCGCGGCCCATGCCGTTGTCCGACACCATCCCTTGGGCCCGCGGCCGACGGGCCGGAGACATTGAAAGCAGGGCGCTGCCTGCGGTCTCCGTCACGACTGCAGACCCAAGGCCCAGGAATTGCGCGCCGGGCGAGGGGGCCGGCCATGCCGGCAAAAGCGGCTCGGGCCCCTGCAAAGCCTGACCCGACGTCGCGGCGGACGCGATAGGCTGGCGGCCGCACGGGGCTGGATTGGCCTTGACGTTCGGGGGCGCGGTCTGTTGAACGGCGCGCAACCCCCGACACCGTACCCCTTCCGCGCGCAACAGGTCTTTCCGATGGACGATCAGAACAAGAACCTCATCCTCGCCACCGTGCTCAGCGCCGTGGTCCTGCTGGTTTGGTTCGTACTCTTCCCGCCGGAGCAGCGCTCGCCCGACATCGTCGAGGGGGACACGTCGGACGGCATCTCTGCTCCGCAACCGGGCGCCCTGGTCCCGCCCCCGTCCGCCGAGGGCGAGATCGCGGTCGCACCGGGTGCGCTCGAGGCATCGCCAGCCGAGAGCCGCGCCGCCGCTGTGGCCGCCTCGGCCCGCGTGCCCGTCGAGACGCCGCGCCTGACCGGTTCGATTTCGCTCGTGGGCGGCCGGATCGACGACATCTCGCTCAGGGACTACCGCGAGACACTGGACGACGACTCGCCGATCGTGACGCTGCTGTCGCCTGCGGGCGGGCCGGACGCCTATTACGCGCTGCATGGCTGGGTGCCGGCCGGAGACGTCCCGACCGAGGCGGTCCCGTCAGCCGCAACCCTCTGGCAGGCGCCGGAGGGCGCGGCCCTGACGCCCGATACGCCCCTGGTCCTGACCTGGGACAACGGTGCCGGCCTGATATTCCAGCGCACCATCGCGGTCGACGACGACTACATGTTCACCGTGTCGCAGTCGGTTGAGAACACCACCGATACGCCCGTCCGCCTTGCGCCCTACGGCCTCATCGCGCGTCATGGGGAACCCGAGACGGTCAACTTTTTCATCCTGCACGAAGGAGTCGTCGCGCGCACCGACGGCGAGTTGGCCGAGATCGAATACGACGACATGACCGACCTCGATCTCGTCCAGGCCGAAGGCGGACGCGTCCAGCGCATCGAAGGCACCCAGGACGGCTGGATCGGCTTCACCGACAAATACTGGATGACGACGCTGATCCCCCCCGCGGGCGTGCCCTTCGCCGAAGTGGTGAAATACGTCGATCGCGCCGATATCTACCAGACCGAGACGCGCCTCGGCGCCGTCGAGATCGCCCCCGGCGCCACCGTGAACACCGAATCCCGTCTGTTCGCCGGCGCCAAGGAATGGGAGACGATCCGCGCCTACCAGAACGAACAGGGCGTCGCGGGCTTCGTCGACAGCATCGATTGGGGCTGGTTCTATTTCCTGACCAAGCCGATCTTCGCAGCGCTGCACTGGTTCAACGCGCTGATCGGCAACATGGGCATCGCCATCATCGTGCTGACTCTCTGCATCAAGGCGATCCTGTTTCCGCTGGCCTACAAATCCTACGTGTCGATGGCGCGGATGAAGGAACTCCAGCCCGAGATGGAGAAGCTGAAGGAGAAGGCCGGCGACGATCGTCAGAAACTCCAGCAGGGGATGATGGAGCTCTACAAGAAGAACAAGGTCAACCCGGCCGCCGGCTGCCTGCCGATCTTGCTGCAGATCCCGATCTTCTTCTCGCTCTACAAGGTGATCTTCGTCACGATCGAGCTGCGCCACGCCCCCTTCTTCGGACCCTTCCAAGACCTGTCGGCACCCGATCCCACCTCGCTGATGAACCTGTTCGGCCTCCTGCCCTTCGCCGCGCCCGAACCGGGCAGCATCCTGGCGCTGGTCTTCATCGGCATTCTCCCGATCCTCCTGGGCGTCTCGATGTGGCTGCAGCAGAAGCTCAACCCGGCGCCGACCGATCCGACACAGGCGATGATCTTCGCCTGGCTGCCATGGGTCTTCATGTTCATGCTGGGCGGATTCGCCAGCGGTCTGGTCGTCTACTGGATCGCCAACAACACGATCACTTTCGTGCAGCAGTACACGATCATGCGCAGCCACGGCGCCAAGCCGGACCTTTTCGGCAACATCAAGGGCAGCTTCAAGCGCAAGCCGGCAGTCGCGAATGACGGCAAGCCCCCGTCGAGTCGCAAGTGAAACTGACCGAGATCTGGCGGCACCCGATCAAGGGACACGGACGCGAGTCCGTCGCCGGATTCGACATTGCCGCAAGCGGAACACTGCCGGGTGACCGGGTCTGGGCCGTCGCGCATGAGGCGTCGCGTCTCGACGGCGGCACCTGGGTCCGGTGCGCGAATTTCATGCGCGGCGCGAAGACGCCCGCATTGATGGCCATTACCGCCGAGACCGGCTCGGACACCGTTACCCTGCGGCACCCGGATCGCCCGGACCTGACCTTCGATCCGGATGGCGACGGGCGGCCTTTCCTCGACTGGATCGCGCCGCTGGTCGACCCGACGCGCACCGCGCCGGTGGGGATCGTCCGCGCGACCGGGCGCGGCTTTACCGATTCAGATTTTCCGTCGCTTTCGCTGAACAACCTCGCCAGCCATGCCGCGGTCGAGGCGGCCGCCGGCAAGACGCTCAGCCGGGATCGCTGGCGCGGCAATCTCTGGATCGCGGACGCGGCGCCTTGGGCCGAATTCGATTGGATCGGACGCGACCTGACCGTGGGCGGCGCCCGGTTCCACGTCGAGACGCCGATCACCCGGTGCCGGGCCACGATGGCGAACCCCGATACGGGCCATATCGACACCGATACCCTCGGGATACTTGAGTCGCGCTGGGGTCACCGGGATTTCGGCGTCTATCTGCGTTGCATCGAAGGGGGGCCCGTCGCGCGCGGCGACGCCCTCGTCCTGCAATGACGGGGCCGGATCCGGACACGCTTGCACCGATGGCGCCGAGCTATGACGGAGTCGTCTTCCTGCGGACCTTGGCGCAGGGTCGCGCGAACGTCACCGTGGGCGCCTACAGCTATTACGATGACCGCGACGGCGCCCGGGATTTCTTCGACCGGAACGTCATGCATCATTACGACTTCACGGGCGACCATCTGACGATCGGGCCGTTCTGCGCGCTGGCCCATGGCGTGCGCATCTTCATGAACGGCGGGACCCATGCAATGGACGGATTCTCGACCTTTCCATTCAACATCTTCGGGCATGGCTGGGAAAAGGGGTTCGACCCCGAGAGCTGGAACACGGGGCACAAGGGCGACACGGTAATCGGGGCGGATGTCTGGATCGGCGACCATGCCGTCCTGATGCCCGGCGTCACCATCGGGGCGGGCGCGATCATCGCGGCCCACGCGGTCGTGACCGGCGACGTGCCCGCCTATGCCGTCGCGGCCGGCAACCCGGCGCGGATCATACGCATCCGCTTCGACGCGGAGACCGTGGCACGCCTGCTGGAGATCGCCTGGTGGGACTGGGACAGCGAACGGATCACGCGCAACCTGGACGCCATTCGCGGCGCCGACCTCTCCCGTCTGGAGAGTGCCCGATGAACGCCCTGCCCTTCCCCGAGGTCCCCGCCCCCAGCCCCGAAGCGGAGGAGGCGGGTCGGCGCCTGTTCGCCGGCGGCGGCGAGTTCCTGAAAGGGGTCGTCGCGATGTCGGGCATGCCCCCGTCGGACAGGCTGGAGGTCTGCTTCGCGGGCCGGTCCAATGTCGGGAAATCCAGCCTGATCAACGCGTTGACCGGCCGTAAGGCACTGGCACGTGCGTCCAACACGCCCGGACGGACGCAGGAGATCAATTTCTTCACGCTGGCCGACAGCCATTACCTGGTCGATCTGCCCGGCTACGGCTTCGCCAACGCGCCCGTGGCCGTCGTCGCCAAGTGGCAGGCGCTGCTCCGGGCGTATCTGTCCGGCCGGCCGAGCTTGCGACGTGCCTTCGTCCTGATTGACGCCCGCCACGGCGCCAAGCCCGTCGACGAGGAGATCATGTCGCTGCTGGATGCGTCCGCGGTGACCTTCCAGGTGGTGCTGACCAAGGCCGACAAGGTGAAGGCGGCCGAGCGCGAGGCGGCGCTGGCCCGCACTCGCGCGGTTCTCGCGACCCATCCGGCGGCGTTCCCCGAGCTGATCGTCACCAGCAGCGAGAAGGGCTGGGGCATGGCAACGCTGCGTGCGACCATAGCCGGGATGGAATGAGGATGAGGACCCAGGACGCCATGACCCGCGACAACGCCGCCATCGCGCGCACCCTGAACGAGGCGCTGCCCTATCTGACCCGCTATGACGACGCCGTCGTCGTCATCAAGCTGGGCGGCCATGCGATGGGGTCGGACGAGGGGATGGCCAGCTTCGCGCGCGACGTCGTGCTGATGCGGACGGTGGGCATCAATCCGGTGATCGTCCACGGCGGCGGTCCGATGATAAACGAGCTGCTGGCGCGCCTCGGCGTCACCTCGGAATTCGTGCGCGGCAAGCGCGTCACCGATGCCGAGACGGTCCGCGTGGTCGAGATGGTCCTGGCCGGTCAGGTCAACAAGCGGATCGTGCAGGCCATCAACTCGGCCGGCGGGCGTGCGGTTGGCCTGTCCGGCAAGGATGCCGACATGATGGTCTGCACCCAGGCCGATCCGGAGCTGGGGTTCGTCGGCGCCCCGTCGCGGGTCGATCCGTCGCTTCTCCATTCGTTGTTCCGCGACGAGATGATCCCCGTCATCGCGCCCATCGGGACGGGCGAGGCCGACGAGACGTTCAACGTCAACGGCGACACCGCGGCCGGGGCCATCGCCGGGGCGCTGAAGGCGGATCGCCTGCTGTTGTTGACGGACGTGTCGGGCGTCAAGGACGCTACAGGCGAGGTGGTGACCCAGCTATCGGCGGCGAAGGTTCGCGAGCTGACCGAGGCGGGCGTGATCGCGGGCGGGATGATCCCGAAGACGGAAACCGCACTCGACGCCTTGGCCGCGGGGGTCCGGGCCGTCGTGATCCTGGACGGTCGGGTGCCGAACGCCGTCCTGCTGGAACTGTTCACCAGCCACGGCGCCGGCAGCCTCATCCGTGCGGAGGCGGACGGCGCCTAGCTGCCCATGCCACGACGGATGCGTTGGACAACCATCCACACGAGGATGACCACCGGGAGCACGACAAGCGCGGCCACCATTTCCTTGGTCAGGCCCGCCCGCGCGCCGACCGGATAGAGCAGCGCCGATACCAGACCCAGCGCGTAATAGCTGATGGCCACGACCGACAACCCCTCGACCGTGCGCTGCAGGCGCAACTGCATCCCGGCCCGTTCGTCCATCGACCGCAGCAATCGGGCATTCTGCTCGGACCGGTCGACATTCACGCGGGTCGACAGCAGATCCCCCGCACGCTTGGCCCGTTCGGCCATTGCTTCCATTCGGCGCTGGACGGATTTGCAGGTACGCATGGCCGGATCAAAGCGGCGCATCATGAATTCGGCAAAGGTCTGTCGCCCGCCGAAACGCGTCTCCCGAAGGACGGAGATCCGCTGCTCGACCAGAGCCTCGTAGGCCTCACGCGCGCCGAAGCGAAAGGACGACCGCGCGAGCATCGACTCTAGGTCGGACCCGATGGTCAGAAGGCCGGCCAGCGTCTCTTCGGTCTGCGCGGCGCCGGCGCGAAGACCACCGACCAGCGACGACAGGGTCTGATCCATCTGCGCCAGTTCGGCCGACAACGCGCGCGCCCGCGGCAAGGCCAGCATCGCCACGGTCTTGTAGGTCTCGATCTCGCAAAGGCGTTGAACGATCCGGCCGACGCGCCGTTCGCCGGTGTCCTCGGCAGCGAAGACGGCGAAGCGGACATGCCCCGCGCTGTCGATGCGGAAGTCGCTGGCGATCACCGCGCTGTCGTCCAGGACGCGGCTGACGGCCAGGCTCTCTGCCGAGAACCAGTCGTTCAGCTTGCCGTCGATCTCGGCGGGCTGGATCCCGGCCTCGACCCGCACCAGTGCAGACGTCAGCGTCACGCCCGGCGCCTCGGCCAGCCAGTCGGGCGGGAAATCGGCGAAGGTGCTGCCGTCGAAGGGGCGGTCGGCCACGTTGTCGGTGAAGAGCGTGTAGGTGACGAACTCGGTATGGCTCTCCCATTTCAGGCGGTGCTTTCCCAGCGCGCCGAAGAAATGCGTGGCCCCCGGCGCGGGGTGCGCCGCGCCGAACCGGTCGAGCAGCGCCTCCAGATGGGCGCGATCGGCGGCACGGTCGCGATTGGCGGCGTCGGTTTCAGGCTTGATGGCCAGGAACGCGGCCCGGCAAGGTGCGCGAAGGGTCGGGAAGGGCCGCGCGTGCAACTCGTTCGCCAACTCGTAGCGCAGGGGATGGTCGCGCAGCATCGCAGTCTCCGGTGGCGGCCTTTCCTGTCAGGAGCTAGCGGACGTCCGTCGGAGGGCAAAGTCGTTTCGCGGCATGCGAAGGTATATGTTCCATTCACGTCACCATGCGGCGCCGGGCAAATTCCGCGTGTTCAAAGGCGCGCGTGTCCAGAACATCGGCCAGGTGATCGACCGCGCCATCGACTTCCGCCTCGCCGATGAATAGCGGGGTGAAGCCGAAGCGCAGGATGTCGGGCGCGCGGAAATCGCCGATCACACCGCGGGCGATCAAGGCCTGCATAATGGCATAGCCCTGCGGGTGACGCAGGCTGAATTGCGAGCCGCGCGGAACATGCGGGTCGAGCGCAGGGGCCAGATCGGGACACCGTGCCGCCACGCCCCGGGCGAACCTGTCCGAAAGCTGCTGCGACCGGGCCCGAAGCGCGGCCATGTCGACGTCGTCCCAGATGTCGAGCGCCGCTTCAAGCGCCGCGAGCTGCAGCACGGCCGGGGTCCCGACCCGCATCCGCGCGATGCCCGCGCCGGGACGATACGCCGCATCGAACGCGAAGGGTTCCGCATGGCCCAGCCAGCCCGACAGCGCCGGGCGGACACGGTCATGCAGGTCGGGGCGGACGTAGATGAAGGCCGGCGCGCCGGGTCCGCCGTTCAGGTATTTGTAGGTGCAGCCGACCGCGAAATCGGCGCCGGCCCGGGTCAGGTTCACCTCGTGCGCGCCGGCGGAATGCGCCAGATCCCAGACCGTGACGGCACCGGCTGCGCGCGCCCGTGCCGTCAGGTCGGCCATGTCGTGCATTCGTCCCGTACGGTAGTCGACCTGCGTCAGCAGCATGACAGCCACGTCGTCGTCGATCGCATCCGCCACCGCTTCGGGCGCGACGATCCGCATTTCGTGCCCCCGCCCGAGCGAGGCGATCAGCCCCTCGGCCATGTAGAGATCGCTTGGAAAATTGCCGCTGTCCGACAGGACCACGCGTCGTCCGAGGTTGAGTTCGAGCGCGGAGGCGAGCGCCTGATAGACCTTGATCGAAAGCGTGTCGCCGACGACGACCGACCCCGCCGGTGCGCCGATCAGGCGGCCGATCCGGTCGCCGAGGCGCGCCGGCCAGTCCATCCAGCCGGCGTCGTTCCAGCTTCGGACCAAGCCATCGCCCCATTCCTCCTCGACCGTTCGGCGGACGCGGTCGGCGGTTGCCTTGGGCAGCGGGCCGAGCGAGTTGCCGTCGAGATAGATCACGCCGTCGGGCAGGTGGAAGCGATCGCGGAAGGCGGACCAGTCCATCAGAACTCTCCTCCGGCGATTTGGATGGCCTGGCCGTTCACGCTTCGCGCGTTCGCACCGCAAAGCCAAAGCGCGGCGCCCGCGACCTCCTCGACCTCGATCAATCGGCGATGCGGATTCGCGCCGATCATGACCTCGCGCGCGTCGGACTCGGACATGCCGGTCCGAGACATGATGCGCGCGGTGTTGTCGGTGACGATGTCGGTGTCGACATAGCCGGGGCAGAGGGCGTTGAACGTGACGCCTCGGCCCAGATGGTCGGCGGCCAGCGCGCGGATGAGGCCGATCAGGCCGTGCTTGGATGCGGTGTAGGCCGCGGCGCCTTTCAGCCCCTTCAGACCTGCGATGGACGACACGGCGATCACCCGTCCCCAATCGTCCATGTCCGGCAGGCAAGCACGGATCACGCGATAGGCGCCGTCCAGGTTGGTGGCCATGACGGCGCGCCACATCTCCTCGTCGGTCTTGGCAAGGGACGCACCGACGGCGATGCCGGCATTCGGGACGCAGATATGGATGGGCCCGTTTTGGTCGCGGGCCGTGGCGATGCCCGCGGTGACGGAGGACGGATCCGCCACGTCCATGACCACCGGCGCGGCGCCGGTCACGGTCTGCAATGGCCCTGCCCGCCGTCCGGTCACGGTAACCGTTGCCCCCTCGACCATCAGCGCTTCGGCGATGGCGCGACCGATGCCGGTGCCGCCGCCGGAGATCAGGGCGTGCCTGCCCTTCAAGAACTGCCCCAACGTCATTCCCCCGTACGCAATGAAGTGTCGCAACGGCGCCTGTTGCCTTGAGCATCCTGAGCGCCGCAGATAGGACGACAGCACTGCCATCGCCCGGGGAGAGCATGCAATGAAGATCGGCGCACCGAAAGAGGTCCATGAGGGCGAAGCCCGCGTGGCGATCACGCCGGAAAGCGCGGGGCATCTGCAGAAGCTGGGCCACGAGGTCTTCGTCGAGACGGGCGCGGGCGCGGCGGCCGGGTTTACCAACCAGGCCTATCGGGACGCGGGCGTCGAGATCGTGAAGACGGCCGCGGCACTTTTCAAGGCGGTCGATATCGTCGCCAAGGTCCGCCCCCCGACCGAGACCGAGGCCAAGCGCCTGACCAAGGGGCAGACGCTGATCAGCTTCTTCTATCCGTCCTCGAACGAGGCGTTGATGGAACTGGTCAAGTCGAAGGGCGCGACGGCCATCGCGATGGACATGGTGCCCCGCATCAGCCGGGCGCAGAAGATGGACGCGCTGTCGTCGATGGCGAATATCGCGGGCTACCGCGCAGTGATCGAGGCGGGGAACAATTTCGGCCGCTTCTTCACCGGCCAGGTCACGGCGGCGGGCAAGGTGCCGCCGGCCAAGGTGCTGGTGATCGGTGCGGGCGTGGCCGGGTTGGCCGCGATCGGGACGTCGACCTCGCTGGGCGCGGTCACCTATGCGTTCGACGTGCGACCCGAAGTGGCCGAGCAGATCGAGTCGATGGGTGCGGAGTTCGTCTTCCTGGAGTTCGAGGACAGCGAACTGCCCGACGGGGCCGAAACGGGCGGCTATGCGCCCCCGTCCAGTCCGGAATTCCAGGCCAGGCAGCTGAAGAAGTTCCGCGAATTGGCGCCGGATATCGATATCGTCATCTCGACCGCGCTGATCCCGAACCGCCCGGCGCCGGTTCTCTGGACGGAGGACATGGTCAAGGCGATGAAGCCCGGATCGGTCATCGTCGACCTGGCCGCCGAGCGGGGCGGAAACTGCGAGTTGACCCGACCGGACGAGAAATTCGTGACCGACAACGGCGTCACCATCATCGGCTATACCGACTTCCCGAGCCGGATGGCGGCGCAATCCAGCACGCTTTACGGCAACAACATCCGTCACATGATGGCCGACCTGACGCCCGACAAGAACGGCGTGGTCGTGCACGACATGGAGGACGACGTGATCCGGGGCGCGACCGTCGCGCATGGGGGCGAGGTCACCTGGCCGCCCCCGCCGCCCAAGGTCGCGGCCATCGCCGCCAAGCCCAGGGAAAAGGTGGTCATCCCCACCGCCGAGGAACAGCGCGCGACCGAGGTCGCCGCGTTCAAGGCGCAGACTCGCAACCAGGTGGCGCTTCTGGGCGGGGGCGCGGTCCTGCTGCTGCTGGTCGGGCTCGTCGCGCCGGCCAGCTTCATGCAGCATTTCATCGTCTTCGTGCTGTCGGTCTTCGTCGGCTTCCAGGTGATCTGGGGCGTCGCGCACAGCCTGCACACCCCGCTGATGGCAGTGACGAACGCCATCTCCTCGATCATCATCCTGGGGGCGCTGATGCAGATCGGCTCCGGCTCCTGGCTGGTGATGATCCTCGCGGCGCTCAGCGTCTTCATGGCCGGGATCAACATCTTCGGCGGCTTCATGGTCACGCGGCGCATGCTCGCCATGTTCCAGAAATCGTAAGGCGGGACGAACGCAATGGATTACGGATTCACCATCGCGGCCTATGTCGTGGCCGCCGTCTTGTTCATCCTCTCACTGGGCGGCTTGTCGGGCCAGGAAAGCGCCAAGCGCGCCGTCTGGTACGGGATCGCGGGCATGGCGCTCGCCGTCGTCGCCACGTTGATCGGGCCGGGATCGGGGCTATGGCTGCTGTCGCTGATCCTGATCGCGGGGGGCGGCTTCATCGGGATGCAGCTGTCGCAGCGCGTGCAGATGACGCAAATGCCGGAACTGGTCGCGGCAATGCACTCGCTGGTGGGCCTTGCGGCGGTCTTCGTCGGCATCAATGCCCATATCGAGATTGGGCGCGTGGCCGCGGCCTTCTTCCGCGCCGACGTGCCCTTCCCGCTTGCCGTCGAGGGGGCACATCTGGCCAACGCGGCGGCGAACGCCGTGGCCGAGACGTTCCGCGGTTTCGCCGCCGTGGTGGCGCACAAGACCGAAACAGAAATCACCATCCTGCGGGTCGAGCTGTTCCTGGGCGTCCTCATCGGCGCGATCACGTTCACCGGTTCGGTCGTCGCCTATGGCAAGCTGGCGGGCCGCGTGGATTCCGCGGCGAAGAAGCTGCCGGGCGGGCACTTGTTGAACGCGGCGGCGGCGGCAATCTCGATCCTGTGCCTGTTCTGGTACACGGCCTCGGGCGGGTTCTTCCCGCTCTTCCTGATGACGCTGGCCGCACTCTTCATCGGGTACCACCTGATCATGGGGATCGGCGGGGCGGACATGCCGGTCGTCGTCTCGATGCTGAACTCCTATTCGGGCTGGGCGGCGGCGGCGATCGGGTTCTCGCTCGGCAACGACCTGTTGATCGTGGTCGGCGCGCTGGTCGGCTCCTCAGGTGCGATCCTGAGCTACATCATGTGCAAGGCGATGAACCGCAGCTTCGTGTCGGTCATCCTGGGCGGCTTCGGCGGAACGTCGGGCCCGGCGATGGAGGTCGAGGGCGAGCAAGTCGCCATTGACGCGGACGGCGTGGCGCAGGCGTTGAACGAGGCCGACAGCGTGGTCATCGTGCCGGGCTACGGCATGGCCGTGGCGCAGGCGCAGGGCGCGGTGGCCGACCTGACGCGCAAGCTGCGCGCGAAGGGCAAGGAGGTACGGTTCGCGATCCACCCCGTCGCGGGTCGCCTGCCCGGCCACATGAACGTGCTGCTGGCCGAGGCGAAGGTGCCCTACGACATCGTGCTGGAGATGGACGAGATCAACGACGACTTCCCGTCGACCGACGTCGCCATCGTCATCGGGTCGAACGACATCGTGAACCCTGCGGCGCAGGACGATCCGAACAGCCCCATCGCGGGAATGCCGGTGCTGGAAGTGTGGAAGGCCAAGCAGGTCTTCGTGTCCAAGCGTGGCCAGGGGACGGGCTATTCGGGCATCGAGAACCCGCTCTTCTTCAAGGACAACACGCGGATGTTCTACGGCGACGCCAAGGCCTCGTTGGACACGCTGCTGCCGAAGATCGACTGACGCGTTTGGGGCCGTGCCACGGGGCGGCCCTTGACATTTCCCGTCGCGAAGCCACTTCTGCGAATAATTCTCAATCGCAGGCTTCCGATGTTTCGCGCGCTCCTCGCCACCGTATTTCTCGCCACGCCCGCGATAGCGGACGACAAGCTGAAGGTCGTTACAACCTTCACCGTGATCGCCGACATGGCCCGCAACGTCGCCGGGGACGCGGCCGAGGTCGTTTCGGTCACCAAACCCGGCGCCGAGATCCATGGATACTCTCCAACGCCACGCGACTTGGTAGGAGCGTCTGACGCGGATCTGATCCTTTGGAACGGACTGAACCTGGAGTTGTGGTTCGAGCAGTTCCTGGCGAACCTGGGCGACATTCCCGCCGTGACCGTTAGCGAGGGCATCGCGCCCATCCCCATCGCCGAGGGCGCGTATGAGGGGCAAACCAACCCGCACGCCTGGATCGGAACGGATGCCGCGCTGATCTATGTCGATAACATCCGCGATGCGCTGGCCGCTGCCGACCCCGCGAATGCCGAGACCTATGCCGCCAACGCGGCCGCCTACAAGGACCGGATCGCAGCCGTGCTGGACCCGGTGCGCGAACGGATCGCCGCCCTGCCGGAAGAGGACCGTTGGCTGGTCACCTGCGAGGGGGCGTTCAGCTATCTCGCCCGCGATCTCGATCTGACGGAGCTGTATCTCTGGCCGATGAACACCGACGCGGTCGGCACGCCGCAGCAGGTGCGCCGTGTGATCGACAGCGTCCGCGAACACGAGATCCCGGTCGTGTTCTGCGAAAGCACGGTCAATACCGATCCCGCGCGGCAGGTCGCGCGTGAAACCGGCGCCCGCTATGGGGGCGAACTCTATGTCGACAGCCTCTCGGCGGCGGACGGCCCCGTCCCGACCTATCTGGATCTGCTGCGCGTCACCGCCGAGACCGTCGCGAACGGCCTGACGGCGTCGGACTAGGCCATGCTCAACAATGTGCAGGATGGCGGCGGGATCGATGCGACGGACGTGACCGTCACGTATCGGAACGGCCACACCGCGCTGCGCGACGCGACCTTTCATATTCCCCGGGGCACGGTCACGGCCCTTGTCGGCGTGAACGGTGCGGGCAAGTCGACGCTGTTCAAGGCGATCATGGGTTTCGTGCCGGCGCGTTCGGGCGAGATCCGCCTGCTGGGTCACACGGTGCGCGCGGCGCTACGCAAGAATATCGTGGCCTATGTCCCCCAATCCGAGGAGGTCGACTGGGCCTTTCCCGTCTTGGTCGAGGACGTGGTGATGATGGGCCGATACGGCCATATGGGCCCGTTGCGCAGACCCCGCGCCGCCGACCTCGCAGCGGTCGGTCGCGCGCTGGACCGCGTCGGCATGTCGGCCTATCGCCGCCGCCA
Source organism: Jannaschia sp. S6380 (assembly GCF_023015695.1). Taxonomy (NCBI): domain Bacteria; kingdom Pseudomonadati; phylum Pseudomonadota; class Alphaproteobacteria; order Rhodobacterales; family Roseobacteraceae; genus Jannaschia; species Jannaschia sp. S6380. The sequence continues at coordinate 881,729 of NZ_JALKAS010000002.1, read as the reverse complement.
GATCGGCGAGCTGTCCGGCGGCCAGCGCAAGCGCGTCTTCCTGGCCCGCGCTCTGGCGCAGGATGGCCAGGTCATCCTGCTGGACGAGCCCTTCACCGGCGTCGATGTGAAGACCGAGGACCAGATCGTGGCCCTTCTGCGCGAAATGCGGGCGGAGGGGCGGGTGATGCTGGTTTCGACCCACAACCTCGGATCCGTGCCCGAGTTTTGCGACCGGACCGTGCTGGTGAAGGGCACCGTCATGGCCTATGGCCCGACGGAAGAGGTCTTCACCCGCGAGAACCTGGAACGCGCTTTCGGGGGCGTGCTGCGTCACTTCACCCTGGGCGGGACCGACCTGCATGACGACGACGATGCGCGCGAGGTCCGCATCATCACCGACGACGAACGGCCCTTCGTCCTCTACGGCGAGAAGGACGACGAACCCGGTGCTTGAACCGTTCGCCTATTCCTACATGGTCAACGCGATGTGGGTGTCGGCTCTGGTCGGCGCCGTTTGCGCGTTCCTGTCGTGCTACCTGATGCTCAAGGGATGGTCGCTGATCGGCGACGCGCTGTCCCACTCGGTCGTGCCGGGCGTCGCGGGGGCCTACATGCTGGGCCTGCCCTTCGCATTCGGCGCGTTCCTGTCGGGGGGGCTCGCAGCCGGGGCGATGCTGTTCCTGACCGGACGGTCGGGCCTGAAGGCCGACGTCATCATCGGCATCATCTTCACCTCGTTCTTCGGTCTGGGCCTGTTCATGGTGTCGGTGAACCCGGTTGCCATCTCCGTCCAGACGATCACCATGGGCAACATTCTGTCCATCACGCCCGAGGATACGCTGCAGCTCGCGCTGATCGGGCTCGTCTCGCTCGCCGTGCTGTTGTTCAAATGGAAGGACCTGATGGTCACCTTCTTCGACGAGAACCACGCCCGGTCCATCGGGCTGCGCCCGGACGTGCTGAAATTCGTGTTCTTCACCCTGCTCTCGGCCAGCGTGGTGGCCGCAATGCAGACCGTCGGGGCATTCCTCGTCATCGCCATGGTTGTGACGCCCGGTGCGACCGCCTACCTGCTCTGCGATCGGTTTCCCAGGCTGCTCGCGGCCTCGGTCGCCATCGGGTCGACGACCAGCCTCGTAGGTGCCTATCTCAGCTTCTTCCTCGACGGGGCGACCGGCGGCATCATCGTGGCGCTGCAGACAGCCGTGTTCCTGCTGGCCTTCGTCCTCGCGCCGCGGCACGGCCTTCTGGCTTCGCGCAGGCGGGCGCGCGCGGCATGATCGAGACGCTTCTGCTGCCGTTCCAGTTTCCTTTCATGCGGAACGCCTTCCTGATCTCGCTGATCGTGGCGCCGCCAACCGCGCTTCTGTCGTGTTTTCTGGTCATGAAGGGCTGGGCCCTGATGGGCGACGCGGTCAGCCACGCCATCCTACCCGGCGTGGTGCTGGCTTATATCCTGGGTCTACCCCTGATCGCCGGGGCATTCGCCGCCGGCATGTCCTGCGCGCTGCTGACCGGGTATTTGGCCGAGAACAGCCGCGTGAAGCGCGATACGGTCATGGGCGTCGTCTTTTCGGGCATGTTCGCGATCGGGCTGATCCTGTTCGTCGCCTTCCCGTCCGACGCCCATCTCGACCACATCCTTTTCGGCAACATGCTGGGAGTCGGACCGGCGGACCTGTGGACCGCGCTTGCGATCTCCGCACCCGTGGTCGCGGTTCTGGGTCTCAAATGGCGCGATTTCCTTCTGCATGCGTTCGATCCCGCACAGGCGCAGGCGTCGGGCCTGCGGACCGGATGGCTGCATTACGGGCTGCTCACGGTCCTGTCGCTGACGGTGGTTTCGGTCCTGTCGGCGGTCGGCCTGATCCTGGCGGTGGCGCTCCTGGTGACGCCGGGGGCGGTCGCGTTCCTGTCGACGCGCAGCTTCGGACGCATGCTCGTGGTGGCGGTGGCGGTATGCATGTCGGGCATGCTCATGGGCGTCTATGCAAGTTTCTGGTTCGACAGTGCGCCCGCCCCGACGGTGGTTCTGGTGCTGACGGCGATGTTCGCGGTGACTTTCGGCATGCGGCGCAGGCAGACGCTGCGCCAGGCGTAAGTGCGACAGAAGACGCCCCGGCCCTTTCGGACCGGGGCGCCGCTCAAACGGCCACTCCCCGCACCGCACAACCACCGGGAAGCGTCCGGAGCCTCGTCAGGCCGACAATCCCGCGCCGCCGCTGCGGCCAAGGCGGGTCCGGTCGACCAATTCCCAAACCGAAGCCTCGAAAGGGTGTGTCCTGCCCGGCCCCGCGTGCGGCGGTCGGACGTTCCGGACGGTTCTGGCCCGCGTCGCCGCGACGTGGCGCCGCGATCTGGTGGCGGGTAGCATGGCGCATTGCCGGGCCCGATCGGTGCTTCGTAGACCGAACGGGGAGAGGGCACCGAATGTTCCGTCGAAATCAGCGCGGATCGCAACTTCGCGCGCCGATCGGCGGCGGACTCATCACTCGGCCGAAAGGACCCCGCGGGCGACCTGATCGGCCTCGATCGACTCGAACAGGGCCTTGAAGTTGCCCTCGCCGAACCCATCGTCTCCCTTGCGCTGGATGAACTCGAAGAAGATCGGGCCGATGCAGGTCCGCGAGAAGATCTGCAGCAGGATGCGGGTCTGCCGTTCGCCGCCATCGGCGTCGATCACGCCTTCGCCATCGATCAGGATGCCATGCCGTTCCATGCGGTCCAGCGGCTCCTCGTGGCCGACCACGCGCTCCCGGCTCATCTCGTAGTAGGTTTGCGGCGGCTTGGGCATGAACTTCACGCCGTTCTCTGCGATGGCGTCGACGGCCGCGTAGATGTCCTTCGCGCCGACCGCGATGTGCTGGATTCCCTCGCCGTTGTAGCGCTTCAGATATTCGACGATCTGCCCGGACTCGCCGCGGTCCTCGTTGATCGGGATGCGGATCCGGCCGCAGGGCGAGGTCAGCGCGCGACTCAGAAGCCCGGAATATTTGCCTTTGATATCGAAGAACCGAATCTCGCGGAAGTTGAACAGGTCGCCGTAGAACCGGAACCATTTGTCCATGTTTCCCTTGTGCACGTTGTGCGTCAGGTGGTCGAGGTAGTGGAACCCCACGCCCTCGGGATGCGCTTTCGCGATCCAGTCGAACTCGGCGTTGAAGGGCGAGGCGTCGCGATACTGGTCGATGAAATAGATCAGGCTGCCACCGATGCCGATAATCGCGGGCACATCCATCGTCCGACCCGGCCCGTCATAGCCCTGCGCGCCGCACGCGACCGCATGCGCGTAGGCATGGTCCGCATCGGCCACGCGCCAACCCATCGAAGGGGCACAGGGGCCATGCTCCGCCACGAATTCCACCGCGTGCCCGCCCGGCTCGGCATTCAGCAGATAGCTGATGTCGCCCTGCTGCCAAAGCTCCACCGCCTTGGTCCTGTGACTGGCGACATGGGTGTAGCCCTGCCGGGTGAAGACGTCGCGAAGGGCCTGCGGATCCTCGTGCGCAAACTCGACGAAAGCGAAGCCATCGGTGCCGGCCGGGTTCTGTTCCGAGACCTCGGCATAGGGGGCGTCGTGGGGAAAGGGGCCCATGGAAATCCTCCAATTCGGTTTTCCCGAAGATCGCATAGGTCCGAAGCGAAGGGTGCGCATAACGGGCGTCCTCTCGGTATCGGACAACGCCCTTGACGCACTGTTCAGATCTTCTATGCGGAAGATGCGCATGATACCCTCCGCTGATGTTGGATGATCTGGACCGCGCGCTGCTGCGCCTTCTGCAGACAGACGCCACCCTGACGGCCGAGGCGTTGGGACAGGCGCTGAACCTTTCGGGCAGCCAAGCGGGGCGTAGGCGCGCGCGGCTGGAAGCCACCGGACATGTCCGCGCGATCACGGCAAGGCTCGACCCCGATCGGATCGGCCTGAACGTCCAGGCCTTCGTTCAGGTGCAGATGGCGAGCCATGCTCCCGAACGGGCCCGCGCCTTCCTGCGCCTTCTGGAGGGTGAGCCGCGCGTGGTGTCCGTCTGGACCCTTACGGGCGAGGCCGATTACCTGCTGCGGGTTTGGTGCGCGACCCTGGCCGAGTTGAACGACCTCGTGCATCGGGTGCTTCTGCCGCATGATGCGGTCGCCCGGGTCCAAAGCCAGATCGTGATGGATCAGCCGAAACGGGACGGGCCGCTTCCCGTTTGATGCGGGCTGCCCTAGACCTCGGACATGGAATCCTTCCTTTTCCAGGCGGCGATCTACCTCGGCGCGGCGACGCTCTGCGTGCCACTGGCCGTGCGTTTCGGTCTGGGTTCCGTCCTGGGCTATCTGGTCGCGGGCATCCTGATCGGCCCGATCACGGGTCTGGTCGGGTCGGAGGCGGAAACCTTGCAGCACTTCGCCGAATTCGGCGTCGTGATGCTCCTGTTCGTCATCGGGCTGGAACTGGAACCGAAGGCGCTCTGGGACATGCGGGCCCGACTGCTCGGCCTGGGGCTGGGCCAGGTGGTGCTTACCTGCGCGGCGATCACGGGCATCGCGTTCCTGCTTGGACAAACGTGGCAGGTGTCGCTCGCCATCGGCATGGTCTTTTCCCTCTCATCGACGGCGATCGTGATGCAGACGCTGGCGGAGAAGGACCTGACCTCCACCGCCGGCGGACGGTCGGCCTTCTCGGTCCTTCTGGCACAGGACATCATGGTGATCCCGATGCTGGCGATCATGCCGTTGCTGGGGACTGGCCATGGCGGCGGCGGCGGTCACGGGTCGGAGCTTCCGGCGGTCGGCGACGGAGAGGGCGCCACGATGGCCGCGGACGTGACGTCCTGGGTGGGGGGCCTGCCGGGCTGGGGCGCTGCCGCGGCGACCCTGGCCGCGGTCGCGATCGTCGTTCTGGGCGGAATGTTCCTGACTCGTCCGGTCTTTCAGTTCGCGGGCCGGGCACGCCTGCGCGAGATGAACACGATCGTCTCGCTGCTGTTCGTGATCGGGGTCGCCGTGCTGATGATGCTGGTCGGCCTGTCCCCCGCGCTCGGCACGTTCCTGGCCGGTGTGGTTCTGGCCAATTCCGAATTCCGGCACGAGCTCGAGGCCGATATCGACCCGTTCAAGGGGATCCTGCTGGGACTGTTCTTCATCACGGTGGGCGCGGGCATCGACTTCGGCACGTTCCTCGGCGCGCCGTTCGTCGTCCTCGGCCTCGTGGTGGCGGTGATCGCGCTGAAGGGTGCCATCCTGCTCGCCCTCGGGATGATGTTCCGACTTCGCGGACGGGATCGCGTCCTGTTCACCCTCAGCCTCGCACAGGCGGGGGAATTCGGATTCGTCCTGGTTTCGGTCGCCGTGACCGACGGCGTGTTCGGCGCCGAGGCCGCCGCTATCCTTCTGCTGTCGGTGGCGCTGTCGATGCTGCTGACGCCGCTTCTGTTCATCCTGTATGAACGGCTGACCATGCGGATGCTGATTGCGACCGAGGACGCGCCCGACGACAAGATCGACGAAAAGGCCGATGTCATCATCGCGGGCGTGGGTCGGTTCGGACAGGTCGTGCACCGCATGCTGCAGGGGGCCGGGCTGCGCCCCGTCGTCTTGGACCGCGACATTGAGACGATCCGGCTGCTTCGCACCTTCGGCATCAAGACCTACATGGGCGACCCCACCCGGCCGGAACTGCTGCAGGCGGCGGGCCTGGCCACAGCGAAGGTCCTGGTGATCGCGCTGGATTCGCGGGCCGACGCGGTTCGCCTGGCCAAGATGGCCCGCGCGGCCAATCCCGACATCCACATCATCGCACGCGCCTATGATCGCGTGCATGTCTATGAGCTGTTCCGCGCCGGCGCCGATCAGATCGTGCGTGAGATGTTCGACAGTTCCTTGCGGGTCGGCCGGTACGTGCTCGAACGCATGGGCTGGTCCGAGACCGAGGCGCATCATGCCCGCGAGGCCTTCTTCCGACACGACCGCGGGGCGATGCTGGATCTGGCGAAGCTCTGGCGGCCTGGCGTGCCGATTTCCGAGAACGCGGCCTATGCCGAACGTGCACGCGAATACAACAAAGGGCTGGAAAACGCCCTTCTGGCCCGCTTCGGCGAGGATGCGGCCGCGCAGGCCGAGTTGGAGGAGAAGGAGACCGATGGCTGAGGCGGGCCCGGAGCCCCCGTCCCGATCGAGCTAGAGCCCCTTGGCCTGATAGCTCGCCGCGATCCGGCTGATGGAGACAAGGAACCCTGCGGTGCGCAGGTCTGCGACCTCGTCACGGGCGTGCCAAACCTCGCGCATGGCGCCGTATGCGCTTCGCATCGTGTCGTCGAGGCCGGACCGGACGAGTTCCAGCTCACCCGCTCCGCGCAGGTAGTCACGCTTGAAATTGTCGGACAGCGTCCAGGCGACCTCCTTGTTCTTCGACAGGCGCTCCAGCTCGTTGACGAGGACTTGGTGGCGGGCCTCCTCGGCGCGGCGCTCCATCCGTCCGAAGCGGATATGGCTCAGGTTCTTGACCCATTCGAAATAGCTGACCGTGACGCCGCCGGCATTCGCGTACATGTCGGGAATGATCACGCAGCCGCGCTTGCGCAGGATGGCATCCGCCTCGGCCGTCACCGGGCCGTTCGCCGCCTCGATGATCAGTGGCGCCGTCACGCGGGCGGCATTGCCCTCGTGAATGACGCCTTCCAGCGCGGCGGGAATCAGGATGTCGCAATCCGCTTCCAGCAACTTGGCGCCCTCGGCCTCGAAACTGGCGCCGGGGAACCCCTTCACGCCTCCGTTTTCGCGAATGTGCATGTGCAGCTCGTCGACGTCGATGCCGTCATCCGAATGGACCGCGCCGTCGCGTTCGATGACGGCGACGATCTTGGCCCCGTCCTCGCGCGACAGGAAGCTGGCTGCATGAAAACCCACGTTGCCCAGGCCCTGCACGACGATACGCTTGCCCTCCAGACTGCCGGAGAGGCCGGCGATCTTCATGTCCTCGGGGTGGCGGAAGAACTCGCGCAGGGCGTACTGCACGCCGCGCCCCGTCGCCTCGATCCGGCCGGCGATGCCGCCGGCGTTCAGCGGCTTGCCGGTCACGCAGGCGCGCCCGTTGATGTCGGTGGTGTTCATCCGCTGGTATTGATCCGAAATCCAAGCCATCTCACGCTCGCCGGTGCCCATGTCGGGGGCGGGCACGTTCTGGGCCGGGTTGATCATGTCGCGCTTGATCAGCTCATAGGCGAAGCGACGGGTGATCTGCTCCAACTCGTGCGGCTCCCACTGGGTCGGATCGATGCAGAGCCCACCCTTTGACCCGCCGAAGGGGGTTTCGACCAGCGCGCATTTGTAGGTCATCAGCGCGGCCAGCGCCTCGACCTCGTCCTGATTGACCGCCAGGGAATAGCGGATGCCGCCCTTGACCGGCTCCATGTGTTCGGAGTGGACGGACCGGTAGCCGGTGAAGGTGTGGATCGCACCGCGCAGCCGCACGCCGAAGCGGACGGTGTAGGTCGCGTTGCAGACGCGGATCTTCTCGGTCAGGCCCGGGCTCAGATCCATCAATGCCACCGCCCTGTCGTACATCGCATTGACCGAGGCGCTGAAGCCGCCCTTGTGAACACTCATCGCTGTCTCCTCCTGCAGTCGGAGCGGCCCGGACCGCCTCGCGACGATCCTAGCGCGTGATACGCGAAACGACACCCACGTCGGTCATCCAGCGTAATCGATCCGTTAACAGTGCCTTCTTTTCACCTTATTCGCGCCCGTCAGGCACCCCGTTCGCCGTGCATAGAATTCGTCGCGACCACTCCGTCGCTTTGACTGATTCTGTAATTGAAGCGCGTGGTATCTGCCGTGAAACGCCAACAAGACCTGACCTGCCGCATCGCCCGTCCAGGGATGATCCGCGGCTTCCGCACCGCCGAAGACGGCAGCCTCACCATCTTCGGGCTGTTCATCTTCTTCATCATGATGCTCGCGGGCGGGATCGCCCTGGACATCATGCGATCCGAGGCCGAGCGCACCGAACTGCAATATGCTGTCGACCGTGCCGTCCTCGCGGCGGCCGGTCTGGACCAGGAGCGCGAGAGCGAGGCCGTTGTCCGCGACTACTTGCGCGCCGCCGGTCTGGACGAGGACAGCGTCACGGTGACGGCGACCAATACCGGCTCCGACCGGCGGGTGAAGGTCGAAAGCGACAGCAAGACCGCCAGTCTGTTCCTGGACGCCCTGGGGGTCGACGAACTGGTGCAGCCGATCTCGACCGAGGCGCGCGAGGTCCGCACCAGGCTGGAACTCTCGCTGGTGGTCGACATCTCGGGCTCCATGGGTGGCGCGAAGATCGAAAGGCTCCGCACGGCCGCGAAGGATTTCGTCGCCGAACTGCTGGAGGGCCGCGAGGAACTCACCACGATTTCGTTGGTGCCGTATAACGACCGGGTGAACGTGGGTTCGGTCCTGGGCAACGTCTTCGACCTGACGGACGAACATCACCTGTCCAACTGCGTGGTCTTCGACGACGCAAGTTTCAACCGCCTGCATCTCGATCCTGGCGAGCAGTTGCAGCGCATGGGCGATTTCGATTTCCGCACCAGCCGCAACTCCGGCAACCGTACGGGTCTGACCCGCAATCCGAATTGCCTGCGCAACGAGTATGGCGCCATCCTGCCCTGGTCGAACGACGTCGATGTCCTGCACACCCATATCGACGGGCTCGGCGCCGGCAACTGGACTGCGGTGGACCTCGGCGTGAAATGGGGCACCCTGCTCCTCGATCCGTCCTCGCAGGACGAGCTGTCGGTCTTCGCCAACTCGCCCGACATCCCCGCGGCACAGCGCGTCGACGCGAGCTTCGTGGGACGGCCGGTCGACTACGGCACCGAAGGCACGCACAAGGTGCTGGTCGTGATGACCGACGGCGAGAACACCCAGCAATGGGACCTGAAGGATGGCGACGGCGTCTATCGCAAGAGCGGTCCGTCGGCGATCTATGTCTTCCGCGAGCCGCGCGGTGCGAACAGCAACGGATGGGCCACCGGCACCTTGCCACGCCAGACCGGCGTAACCAGCAACCGCTTCTGGAAGAGCAGCAAGTACTGCTCCGACGAGTCCGAAGGCTACGCCTATTCGGAATGCCGCGCGCAGTTCGATGACACGGGCAACGGGGCCTATCGCATCCGTTACTCCGTCTGGTCGCCGCGCGTGGGCAAGTACTGGATCGACCACATCAACAAGTGGCGCGACCATCCCTATGGCGGCAACAACGCCGTGCGCCTGGACTGGGCCGATGTCTACTCCTCGCTGTCGATGCGCTACATCCGCTACTATATCGTGGACGGATCGGGCTGGTGGCCCAGCTGGCTCGACTACTCGAAGGGTTGGGAACAGACCCACAACCGCACCAGCGCCGACCGCAACCTGTCGAACATCTGCGCCGAGGCGCGGGCGAACGATAAGATCGTGATCTACACGATCGCGTTCCAAGCCCCGCCTGCCGGCCAGGCCGCGATGCGCGATTGCGCAGGTCCCGATCATGCCGCCAGGTATTTCGATATCACGTCGCTGAATATCGAATCGGCCTTCGACGACATCCTGGCATCGGTCAGCCGCCTGAGGCTCATCCAGTGATCCGCTTCCGCAACCTCGATCCGGGTCCGCGCCGTCTGGCGCGGGCCTGGACCGGCCTCGCCGACCGGACGATCGGCCGGCTCGACCGCGCCGCCGGCCTGTCCGCGCGTTTGCGCGAACGCGGCGCCGCAACGGTCGAATTTGTGCTGCTGATGCCCGCATTCATCATGGTGTTCATCTCCAGCTTCGACTCGTCGCTGCTGCTGATCCGCCAGGTCATGCTGGAGCGCGCCGTCGACATCGCCGTCCGCGAGGTGCGGCTGGATACGCCGGGCAACGTGACGCAGAACCAGATCCGCAACAGCATCTGCAACCGCGCGCGGATTCTGCCCGACTGCAACGAGAACCTTCTGGTCGAACTGTCCGAGGTCCAGCGCCCGGCCTACAGCTTGCCCGACTCGGACGCGCCCTGTGTCAACCAGCTCACCTCGATCTCGCCGCGTGCCGCTTTCGCAACGGACCGCACCGGCAAGCTGATCCTGCTGCGCGCGTGCTACTCCGTTCGCCCCGCGCTTCCGATGGCGATCAACACGATCAACCGCACGCTCGCCTCCAACCTCGTCAATGACGACGACGGCACGATCCGCATGGTGACGATGACCGCCTTCGTCGTCGAAGCGAACTGAGGAAACCCGATGAAACCCTTCCTGAACCGCATCGCCGCCCGATCCCGCGATTTTATCGCGAGCGACGACGCCGCGCTGTCCATCGAAGCCGCCATCATGCTTCCTCTGCTCTGCGCAATGTATGTGTCGGGCTACCAGTTCTTCGACGGCTACCGGCGCGAGGCGCAGATCTACAAGGCGAACTACGCCGTCGCCGACCTCGTGACCCGTCAGACGAAGTCGGACACGATCACGCCCGTCGACCTCGAGGGGTTGCAGCGTGTGTTCGAGACGCTCACCTCCTCGGAAGATCAGAGCTACATGCGCTTCACCGAAGTGCGGCGGAACGACGACGGGATCGAGGTGATCTGGTCCTATGCGTCCGACGGGCAGCCGGGGATGACTACGGCCCGGGCGCAGGGTTTCCTGAACCAGATCCCGACTTTGTCCCATAACGAGCGTGTCGTGTTGGTCGAGAGCTATACATACGATGCGCCGTTCTTTTCGGTCGGACTGGATGATCGCATCATTGATGTGATGATCCCGATCAGCCCGCGCTATCACGGTTGCATTCCCTTCACCGCCGATCCCGATCCGAACGCCCAGCCGATCGGATGCCAGGAAAAGGGCCCCGATCCCGACTCGGCATGACACCGCGCCCGCGCCCTCGGCAGGGCAATACGAACGAGAAAGGGACGGCCCGTCGATCGGGCCGTCCCTTTGATTTACCGGGGTCGCGCGGAACCGGCAGCGCCGTCACGGGTGGGGATCGACGCCCCGCGCTTCCATCGCGACGTTCAGGACCGCGATCTGATCCGCCGCGCGCCCCGGGTTCGAATAGTCCGGATCGGCCGCGCGATTGCGCCATGTCCGCTGCTGGTTGCGCAGCTGGTTCTCGCTCATGTCGTTCATTGCGCGGTCGAGCCGGCGTTCGGCCCAGCGATCGGACGATCCCTGGAGGTCGATATCGGCAACCACTTCGGCGGGACTGCGGCCGAAATTGGCGTTCCGAAACCGGGTCTCATCGGACGTCATGGCGCCGACGAACTGTCCGGTTGTACCGGCGGACCCGCCGATCACCACGCCGGTGACGAGCAGGCCGAGGCCGAGGACCGAGGCGGACAGGACGACCCAATTGACCGTCACGGCGCCGTGCTCGGATGCGAAGAAGTAGGAAATCGAATCATTTTTCATGGCGCGAGGGTCGTGGACATACACGACATGCGGATGCTCTGGATATGGCATCATGATGGCGCCTCTCGACTCTGGCATCGACGGCCCCGATATTCGGGATATGCGCCTGCCCGACAGTTTCCTCGACGATCTTCGCAACAGGCTGAGCCTGTCGCAGGTGGTCGGCCGCAAGGTGACCTGGGACATGAAGAAAACCAATCAGTCCAAGGGCGATTGGTGGGCCCCCTGCCCCTTTCATCAGGAAAAGACGGCCAGCTTCCACGTCGATGACCGGAAGGGGTTCTACTACTGCTTCGGCTGCCAGGCGAAGGGCAACCTGTTCGGTTTCGTCCAGGAAACCGAGAATGTCGGTTTCATGGAAGCCGTCGAAATCCTGGCCGCCGAGGCCGGGATGGGGATGCCCGAACGAGACCCGCGCGCCGCCCAGACGGCCGATCTCCGCACCCGCCTGGCCGAGGTGACGGAGGAGGCGGTACGATGGTTCCGTCTGCAGCTTCAGACCGGCGCCGGATCGCATGCCCGCGAATACCTCGACGGCCGCGGCCTTTCCCGGCAGACGCAGGAGCGGTTCGAGATCGGGTTCGCCCCGGATGCGTCGGACGCCTTTCTGCGCGACATGGCCGCCAAGGGCATCCCGTTCGACCTGCTGGAAGGTGCGGGCCTGGCCGTTGCCGCGGAGGATGGCCGCCCCGCGCGCGACCGGTTCATCCACCGCATCATTTTTCCGATCCGCGATGCCCGTGGACGGTGCATCGGCTTCGGCGGCCGGGCGATGAACCCGAACGCCAAGGCAAAATACCTCAATTCCCCCGAGACGGCTTTGTTCGACAAGGGCGCGAACCTTTACAATCTCGGCCCCGCGCGGACCGCGGCCGGCAAGGGGCAGCCGTTGATCGTGGCCGAAGGATACATGGACGTGATCGCCCTGAACCAGGCGGGGTTCGAGGCGTGCGTCGCCCCGCTCGGCACGGCGGTGACGGAGCGGCAGTTGCAGATGCTCTGGCGCGTCTCCCCCGAGCCCCTGATCGCGTTGGACGGCGACGCGGCGGGCCAGCGCGCCGGCCTGCGCGTGGCGGACCTGGCGCTACCCTTGATGCAGGCGGGCCAATCGCTCCGCTTCGCCATCCTGCCGGAAGGCTGCGACCCGGACGATCTGATCCGCGACAAGGGCGCCTCCGCCATGCAGGAGGTGCTGGATGCCGCCCGGCCGATGATTTCGCTGCTATGGCAGCGCGAGACCGGCGATCGAAGCTTCGACAGCCCCGAACGTCGCGCGATGCTGGACCGCGACCTGCGCGCGGTGCTGCGACGGATCGCGGACCCCAGCCTTCGGCGGCACTATGGCGACGAGATCGCACGCCTGCGCGGCGACTTGTTCGGCGTGCCGCCCCGGCGGCCCGACGGGCCCCGCACGTCCGACCGACCCTTCGTTCCGGGACGCCGGTGGCAGGCGCCGGCGGGCGCGAGTGCGACGGCGCGCGCTTCCGGTCTGGCTTCGGGCCAGTTCGACGGGGATGCGGTGCTTGAACAGGTCGTGCTGGCCGGCTTGGTGACGCATCCCGCACTGATCGCCGAGATGCGGGACCGGATCGAGCTGGCGGACTGGTCCCGCCCCGAACTCGGGCGGCTCGCGACGGCGCTGCTTGACGTCGATCCGGGATCCTCGAGCGCCGAGACCCGGGAAACGGTTGCGGAGAGGATCGGTGCGGAGGCACTTGAACTCGTGCTTGCGCAGCGCCATGTCCGCATCTCGCCCGTCGTCCGGTCGGACCTGCATGGCGCGCGGGTCTGCATTCTGGACGCGTGGACGAAACTGGCCGCCCGACACGGTGCGAACCGAGAAGCCCGCGAGGCGATGGAGGACTTCGCCGAAGGCGCGGATGAGGCGATGACCTGGCGTCTGGTGCAGGCGGCCCGCCGACGCGATGCGGCACAGCGCGCGTCGCGTGCGGATGAGGCAACCGATGCCGACGAGGCCGGGCTGTCGGAATACCTGCAAGGCCTTCTGGACACGAAGGTCTGGGAAAAGACGAAGAGAAAGTGATTCGGGGTGCGGCCCCTGGCGATTCGCGCTAGTGATTCGACCGAGCGACCCCGAAGAATCACTCCCTGAACGGAGCGCGGCGATGGCCAAGGACACGGACGACGACAAGCAGCAGGATGCGGACGGCGATCATTCGCTGGACATGAGCCAGGCGGCCGTCAAACGCATGATCGGCGAGGCGCGGACGCGGGGCTACATCACCTACGATCAGCTGAACCAGGTCCTGCCGCCGGAGCAGGTCTCGTCCGAGCAGATCGAGGACGTCATGTCGATGCTGTCCGAGATGGGCATCAACATCGTCGAGGCGGAGGAAGCCGAGGACGAGGACGAAGAAAAGCCGTCGGGTTCGACCGCGATCGTCGACGCGTCCAAGAAGGGTGGCGACGTCGCCACGACCGAGGGATCCACCGAGAAGCTGGACCGCACCGACGACCCCGTCCGCATGTACCTGCGCGAGATGGGGTCGGTCGAACTTCTCTCCCGCGAGGGCGAGATCGCCATCGCCAAGCGGATCGAGGCGGGCCGGAACACTATGATCCTGGGGCTTTGCGAAAGCCCGCTGACGTTCCAAGCCATCACGATCTGGCGTGACGAACTTCTGTCCGAAGATATCCTTTTGCGGGATGTCATCGACCTGGAGACGACGTTCGGCGACCAGCTGGGTGAGGACGAGGACACTGCCGTCGTGGGCGCGCCCGTAGCCCCCGCCAACGACAACAAGGCGGAGGCCAGCGCGGCCAAGCCCGAACTGGACGCCGACGGCAACCCGATCTCCACCGATGACGACGAGGAGGAGGACGAGGGCGCCAACATGTCGCTGGCCGCGATGGAAGCCGCGCTCAAGCCCCGCGTGCTGGAGACGTTGGACCGCATCGCCGACGACTACGCGCATCTGGCCGAGATGCAGGACCTTCGGATCAGTGCGACCCTGAACGAGGACGACAGCTTCACCGAGGGCGAGGAAGCGCAGTATCAGCAACTCCGCTCCGAGATCGTCGAGCTGGTGAATGGCCTGCACCTGCACAACAATCGGATCGAGGCGCTGATCGACCAGCTCTACGGGATCAATCGGCGCATCATGTCGATCGACTCGGGCATGGTGAAGCTGGCCGATCAGGCGCGCATCAACCGCCGCGAGTTCATCGAGGAATACCGCGGGCACGAGCTCGATCCCGGCTGGGTCGACCGCATGGCCGAGAAGACCGGTCGCGGCTGGCAGGCCCTGTTCGAACGCTCTCGCGACAAGGTGGATGAATTGCGCGCCGACATGGCCCAGGTCGGTCAGTATGTCGGCGTCGACATCAACGAATTCCGCCGCATCGTGAACCAGGTGCAGAAGGGCGAGAAGGAAGCCCGGCAGGCCAAGAAGGAGATGGTCGAGGCCAACCTGCGCCTCGTGATCTCGATCGCCAAGAAATACACCAATCGCGGCCTGCAGTTCCTGGACCTCATTCAGGAAGGCAATATCGGCCTGATGAAGGCCGTGGACAAGTTCGAGTATCGCCGCGGCTACAAGTTCTCAACATATGCGACCTGGTGGATCCGCCAGGCGATCACCCGGTCCATCGCCGATCAGGCGCGCACGATCCGCATCCCGGTGCACATGATCGAGACGATCAACAAGCTGGTCCGTACCGGCCGCCAGATGCTCCACGAGATCGGCCGCGAACCGACGCCGGAGGAACTGGCCGCCAAGCTGCAGATGCCGCTCGAGAAGGTCCGCAAGGTGATGAAGATCGCCAAGGAGCCGATCTCCCTCGAGACGCCCATCGGCGACGAGGAGGACAGCCAGCTCGGCGACTTCATCGAGGACAAGAACGCCGTTCTGCCACTGGATTCAGCCATTCAGGAGAACCTGAAGGAAACGACGACGCGCGTGCTGGCATCGCTCACCCCGCGCGAGGAGCGTGTGTTGCGTATGCGCTTCGGCATCGGGATGAACACCGATCACACGCTGGAAGAGGTCGGGCAGCAATTCAGCGTGACGCGCGAGCGCATTCGTCAGATCGAGGCGAAGGCCCTGCGTAAGCTCAAGCACCCCAGCCGGTCGCGCAAACTTCGGTCTTTCCTCGATCAATAGCAACGACAGGGACCCGGATCGCGTCGGGGTGCCGTCCTATTTCCGCGATTTCTCGTGCGTTTCGTCTTCGCCCTTGGGCGGATAGACATCGCGCGTCGGCTCCTCCGGGGTGCCGGTCGTGACCGAATTCGGATCATGCGTCGTCCCACGTGCGGGCGACGGCGCGACAGGCACGGTTCCAAGGCTTTCGCCCTGTGGCGTGGCGGCGCGGTCGCGCAGCGGCCGATCGTCGTCCTTGCGAATGGTCATGAGGATTGCTCCTTCCCGGTTATCGTTTCCTTGGGAAGGGCCAACGACGAACCGGCGGCGCGGGTTTCCCGCGGCGCCGTGACATCCGGCCTCAGTCCTCCAGGATGAACGTCACCATCATGTTGACCTGATAGTGGTCGACCTTGCCGTCGGTGACGCGGACATATTGCTCCTTCACCCAGGCACTCTGAACGTTGCGCAGCGTCTCGTTCGCGCGGGCGACGCCCTTGGCCACGGCGTCGTCGAAGCTCTGCGTCGAGGTGGCGGAAATCTCGGTTACGCGGGCGATGGACATGGGGTCTCTCCTATAAAACCGGTTCTCTTAGACTGCACAGGACGTTGCCGTAGCGTCAAGAACGCTGGACGCCAGCCAACGCGGCATCTGTCCGGCAGACAGGGATCGCGCTAGTCCTGCCGAGATGGAAAACGCCGTAGATTCTATCTTCGCCACGTGCGTCGCGATGGACCCGCTTGACAGGCGACTCCTCAACTTGTTCGCCTGATGCACACCATGTTCGAGATCCGCACCCATGGCCCCGGTCTGATGGAATTCACCGCCGATGTCGCGGCCTGGTTGCCTGCGGCATCAGGCCTGCTGACGCTGATGATCCGACACACCTCCGCCAGTCTGCTGATTCAGGAAAACGCCGACCCGGAGGTGCAGGTCGATCTGACCGAATGGCTGCGCCGCACCGTGCCGCCCACGACGGACCCTTCGATGGCCTATCTTACCCATACCTACGAGGGGCCCGACGACATGCCCGGCCATATCAAGGCGATGCTGCTGCCCGTCAGCTTGCAGATCCCGGTCTTGGACGGGCGGATGCGACTGGGCACGTGGCAGGGCCTCTACCTCGTCGAACATCGCGACCGGCCGCACACCCGCAGCGTCGCCGCGCATTTCGCCGCTGACCGCTAGGGCCTTGCCACACCACGGCTGGGGCGGCAGAGTGATGCGGCACCAAGGACTGGAGCCGTCGGCCATATCTGGCGGGTCCGAACCCCGGAGACCGCCTCATGCGCTGCCCCTTCTGCGGAAACGTCGACACGCAGGTCAAGGATTCCCGCCCCGCCGAAGATCACGTCGCGATCCGAAGGCGACGGTTCTGCCCCTCTTGCGGCGGGCGGTTCACGACCTATGAGCGTGTCCAGCTTCGCGATCTGGTGGTCATCAAGACCTCGGGCAAGCGCGAGGAGTTCGACCGCGACAAGCTCGAACGGTCGATCCGCATCTCGATGCAGAAACGCCCGGTCGAGCCGGAACGCATCGATCAGATGATCTCGGGCATCGTCCGGCGGCTGGAATCGATGGGCGACACCGATATCAAGTCGACCACCATCGGCGAGATCGTGATGGAGAGCCTGGCCCGCATCGACACCGTCGCCTATGTGCGGTTCGCGAGCGTCTACAAGAACTTCCAGGCCGCCGACGATTTCGAGGATTTCGTCCACGAATTGCGCCCGCCCGACGATACATGACCCTGCCGGATCGACGCTTCATGGACCACGCGCTGACCTTGGCGGCGCGGGGGCTCGGTCGCGTCTGGCCCAACCCCGCCGTGGGCTGCGTGATCGAGAGTGGCGGCATCGTCCTGGGCCGGGGATGGACCGCCGATGGCGGCCGACCGCACGCCGAAACCATGGCCTTGGCACAGGCCGGGTCCACCGCACACGGGGCGACCGCGTATGTCACGCTCGAACCCTGCGCGCATCATGGCCATACGCCGCCCTGCACCGATGCGCTGATCGATGCAGGGATCGCCCGCGTCGTCATCGCACAGCGCGACCCGGACCCGAGGGTGAATGGCCGCGGACTCGCGCGTCTTCACGCCGCGGGCATCGAAATCGTCGAGGGGATGAGAGAAGCCGCGGCCCGAACGCTTCAAAACGGATTTCTGACGCGCGTGACCATGGGCCGCCCGATGGTCACGCTCAAGCTCGCCACGACGCTCGACGGGCGCATCGCGACGGCCAGCGGGGAAAGCAGGTGGATCACGGGTCCCGCCGCGCGCCAGCACGTTCATGGGCAGCGGGCGCAGCATGACGCTGTCATGGTGGGTGCCGGAACGGCCCGCGCCGACGACCCCCGATTGACCGTTCGCGGGTTCGGCCAGAAACGCGCAGATAGCCCCCAACCGGTACGGATCGTACTTTCACGACGCCTGGGTCTGCCGGTGCCCTCTGCCCTGACGCGGGGCGGGCCGCCGGTCTGGGCCCTTCATGGCCAGGATGCCCCGGCGGCCGCGCGAGACCGCCTGCAGGCCCACGGTGTAAACCTGATCGCTGTTCCCGGCGACGGGGGTCGGCAGCTGGACCTGGTTGCGGCGCTGGCCGAACTGGGCGCGCGCGGATTGACGCGGGTTTACTGCGAAGGCGGCGGCACGATGGCCGCAGGGCTTCTGTCGGCGGGGCTGGTCGACCGGCTGGACTGCTATGTCGCCGGCGCCGCGATCGGAGCCGAGGGCATTCCCGCCATCGGCGCGATGGGTCTGTCGACGCTGGCGGAAGCGCCGCGCCTGCAGCTGGCCGAGACGCGACGCCTCGGCCCCGATCTGCTGCATCGGTGGATCGCAGTCTGACGGTTGTCAGACGTGCTTGGTCAGCGCCTCGGTCAGGTCCGTCCGTTCCCACGAAAAACCACCATCGCTTTCGGGCGCGCGGCCGAAATGACCATAGGCCGCGGTCCGTTCGTAGATCGGCTGGTTCAGCGCAAGATGCGTGCGGATTCCACGCGGGGTCAGATCCATGACCTGCCGGATGGCCGCCTCGATCGCGGTCTCGGGGACCTTGCCGGTGCCGTGCGCGTCCACATAGATCGACAGCGGCTGCGCCACGCCGATCGCGTAGGAAAGCTGCAGCGTCGCGCGCGTGGCCAGGCCCGCCGCGACGATGTTCTTGGCAAGATACCGGGCGGCATAGGCGGCCGACCGGTCGACCTTGGTCGGATCCTTGCCGGAAAACGCGCCGCCGCCATGGGGGGCGGCGCCGCCATAGGTATCGACGATGATCTTGCGTCCGGTCAGCCCGGCATCCCCGTCCGGGCCGCCGATCACGAAGATCCCGGTCGGATTGACCCACCATTCCGTCCCGTCATGGATCCAGCCATCGGGCAGCACCTCGCGGATATAGGGCTCCACGATCGCACGGATATCGGCCTGCGTCTGACTTTCGTGCCGATGCTGGGTGGACAGCACGATAGAATCCACAGCCACGGGGCGCCCTTCTTCGTAGCGCACGGTCAGCTGCGACTTGGCGTCCGGCAGCAGCGTCGGCTCGGTGCCGTCCTTGCGGACCTCGGCCAGTCGCCGAAGGATCGCGTGGGAATAAAGGATCGGCGCCGGCATCAGTTCAGGCGTCTCGCTGCAGGCATAGCCGAACATGATGCCCTGATCGCCCGCCCCCTCGTCCTTGCCGGCATCGGCATCGACGCCCTTTGCGATATGGGCGGACTGTTCGTGCAGAAGGTTGGTCACCTCCACCGTCTCGTGGTGGAACTTGTCCTGTTCATACCCGATGTCCCGAATGCAGGCCTTCGTGATCTGCTCTATCCGGCCCATGTAGTCCGCCAGCTTCGCCTGGTCGGCCAGCCCGACCTCGCCGCCGATCACGACGCGGTTCGTCGTCGCGAAGGTCTCGCAGGCGACGCGCGCTTCCGGCTCCTCGGCGATCAGCGCGTCCAGGATGGCGTCCGAGATGCGGTCGCACACCTTGTCCGGGTGCCCCTCCGAAACGGATTCGGAGGTGAAGGAATATGTCTCGCGACTGCTCATGGAATATATGCTCCGGTTCAGATGCCCTTACCCCGTCAGGAAGCCGTTGGGGCGGTCGACACTGGCTAGGTGGCTTTCCGGACGGGTTCAACACCATTCCGGCGCCGCAGGATCACGAGGGCGAGGGCGAGGCAAACGAGCAGCAGGCCCACGACCCAGTCTCCCAGCTTCACATAGGGCGTGGCCGACAGTGCGGCGGGAACGGCCACGTCCAGATGGCCATGTACCCCCAGTGGCAGCGAAGCCAGCACGCGGCCCCGGGCATCGATCGAGGCCGACACGCCCGTATTCGCCGCGCGCAGCACGGGCAATCCGGATTCGGCCGCGCGCAGCCTTGCCAGGGCGAGGTGTTGCTGCGGTCCGAACCGGGTTCCGAACCACGCATCGTTTGTCAGGTGCAGGATCGCGGCCGGTCGCGCGACCCGGCGAATGTCCTGCGGAAAGATCGCCTCGTAACAGATCAGCGGTAGAACGGACCCGACCCCGGGCAGGTCGATCAGCGATGGCCCCGGGCCGGCCGCATAGGTCCCGGCCAGCCGCTTGGCCATGGGCCCGATACCCACGGCGTCGAAGACCGTCTGCAGCGGAAGGAACTCTCCGAACGGCACCAGACGATGCTTGTCGTAGATCACTTCGATATCCCCGGCCGCGCCGTCCAGCAGGACCAGCGCGTTGCGGGGGCTTCCGTCGTCGCCGTAGCGTTGTGCCCCGACGATGACGGGACTGCCGCCCGAAGCCGCCGCCAGCATCGGCCTCAGATCGTCGGAATTGCTCAGCAGGGTGGGCAGGGCCGTCTCCGGCCAGACGACCGCGACGGGCGGCGTCGCGGCGGCGGCGGCGGTCTCCTGCAGGCCGCGGCGCCAGAACACGCCCTGCCACTCGGGGTCCCATTTCTGATGCTGCGGCGCATTCGGTTGAACCAGCCGGACGACCGGCCCCTCGTCCGCAGGCGCCGGGGGCAGCGAAAGCCCGACCGCGAACGGCGCGGCCCAGATCAGGCAGCCGACGGTCAGGGCGACCGGCCTGCGCAGGGCGACCGCCCCCGCCCCCAGCAGGATCGCCAGCCCCAGGCCATGCGCACCGCCAACGGACGCGGCGGACAAAGCCACCGTATCGATCAGGACATGCCCGGGAAGCGCCCAAGGGAAACCGGTCAATAGGTAGGACCGCACGAGTTCCACCATCGCCAGCGCGACCGCGACGCCGATCGCCCCGCCCAGCCAACGGCGCCCGGCCCAGGCGGCAATCGCCCAGAACAGCCCGAAGCCCACCGACACGCCCAGAAGCGCAAACGGGGCCAGCCAGGCCGTGGCCTCCGGGTCGACCTGGAACGGCTCGGTAATCCAGATCAGGGCCAGCGCGAAATGGGCCATGCCGAATATCAGCCCCGCGATGAATGGCCTGCCCGCCCGCATGATGGCATCGATGCCCAGCACGAATCCCGCGAAGGCCAACCACCACAGGCCCCAGGGCGCCTGTCCGAACGCGGCGGAAAGCCCCGCGACCGCGGGCACCAGAGGTCGCAGGACGCGCAAGTCAGGCCGCCTGCGGCATCCGAACGCGCAACCTCTTTATCCGACGGGGGTCGGCGTCGACGACCTCGATCTCGGCGCCGGACGGATGGGGGATCACCTCGCCGCGCGCGGGCACGCGCCCGGCCAGCATGAAGACCAGTCCGCCCAGTGTGTCGATCTCCTCCTCGTCCTCCGCCTCGACGAGCTTGAAGCCAACTTCGGCCTGGAAATCCTCGATCGGGGTGCGGGCCAGCGCCAGATAGCAGCCGGTCTTCTCCTGCCGCCAGAACTTGCCCTCCTCCTGGTCGTGCTCGTCCTCGATCTCGCCGATGACCTGCTCGATCAGATCCTCCAGCGTCACCAGGCCGTCCACGCCGCCATATTCGTCGATGACCAGCGCCATATGCGTCCGCTGCGTCTGCATCTTGGTCAGCAGCACGCCGATCGGCATCGAGGGCGGTGCATAGATCAGCGTGCGCAACAACGGCCGCATCTCGAACGGCTTGTCGCGGTCGCCGTTGAACCCGTGGTTCAGCGCCAGGTCCTTCAGGTGGATCATGCCCAGCGGCTCGTCCAGCGTCCCTTCGAAGACCGGTATCCGGGTCATCCCCGATTCCCGGAAGCGGGCCACCAGATCCGGCAGCGAGATGTCGACCGGCACCGCCACGACCTCGGCCCGGGGAATCAGCACGTCGTCCAGCCGCTTGAGCCGCAGGTTCAGCAGACCCGGCATCCGGTCCCGCGGCACATCCCGTTCGGGGCGTCCTTCGGTTTCGGGCATCAGGCCGCCGAAGACGCGGGCGATGAATCCGGGGCGCGGTCCGATATGGCCGCCTTCGTATCTGTCTTCGTCCTGCGCGCCCTGCGCGGCGCTAGACGATCCGTCTTTGTCCATCGGACCGGGAAAACCTCTTACCTGGCCGGATCGAACACCGGCGCCGTCAAACCTTACCAGATGCGTAGGGATCGGGGAATCCCAACACGTTCAAGATCTCGACCTCGCGCGCTTCCATGCGCGCGGCCTGATCGTCCTCGACATGGTCGTGTCCTAGCAGGTGCAGCGTGGCATGCACCAGAAGATGTATGACATGGGCGTCGAACGGCTTGCCCTGCTCGGCGGCCTCCCGCGCGCAGGTGTCGTAGGCGATGGCGATATCGCCGAGTTCGGGGCCTTCGGGGCTGTCATCCGGCGACATCTCCTCCGCGGGCCAGCTCAGTACGTTCGTGGGCACGGGCTTGCCGCGAAACTCCGCGTTCAACGTGGCGATGCGGGCGTCGTCGCAGCCCAGCACGGCGACTTCCCATTCGCCAGGCAGACCATCCAGCGCCGCTGAAATGGCGACTTCGGCCAGGCGTTCGAGCCGTTCCCAACGCGCATCCTCGACGATGACATCGACGTTCATGCGTAAAACGACCATAGGCCCAGAGCCACGACCGGCACGAAAAGCCAGCCTTGCGGCAACACGCGATAGCCCACGCCCAGTGCCGGCGCGGCGGCCAGCCCCCCCAGGGCCACCGCCGCGGCAAGCAACGTTCCGGCCAGGATGAGATCGGGCCGCCCGCCCCAAGCGCCCCAGAACAACAGGATCGCCATCAGAAACAGGGTGGTCGTGACCATGTGCCAGCACATCCAGGACGTCGCCCGGACGACCGTGGGAAGATCGGTCGCCTGACGAAGCGGACGCGCGATTGCCCGCCCGCCGACGAATGTGTGAACACATGCCAGCATCGCGGCCAACACGGCGGCGGCCAGTCCGGCGATCATCGCTCCGGTCCGGCCTCGCGGCGCGCATCCTCGGCATCGTAGGCGGTGATGATCTTGGCCACCAGCGGGTGCCGGACGACATCCGTGGCGCTGAAATAGTTGAAGCTGATCCCGTCGACCCCCCGCAGGATGTGTTCGGCATCGCGCAGGCCCGACTGCACGCCGCGCGGCAGGTCGACCTGGCTGCGATCGCCGGTGATCGCCATGCGCGACCCCTGCCCCAACCGGGTCAGGAACATCTTCATCTGCATCGTCGTCGCATTCTGCGCCTCGTCCAGGATGACGAAGGCGTTCGACAGCGTCCGGCCCCGCATGAAGGCCAGCGGCGCAATCTCCACCCGCTTCTCCTCGCGCAACTTCTGAAGCTGCTTGCCCGGCAGAAAGTCGTTTAGCGCGTCGTAAAGCGGCTGCATGTAGGGATCGACCTTCTCGTCCTGCGTGCCCGGCAGGAAGCCCAGCTTCTCACCGGCCTCCACCGCCGGGCGCGTCAGGATGATGCGGTCCACCTCGCCGGTGATGAACTTCGACACGGCGACCGCCACGGCGATATAGGTCTTGCCCGTACCCGCCGGACCGATCCCGAAAGTCAGCTCGTTTTCCAGAAGAGCGCGGGTATAGGCTTTCTGTGCCTCGGTCCGGGGCTCCATCGTCTTCTTGCGGGTGCGGATCTCCAGCGCCGGACCCGAGAACATTTCCTGCTGGTCGCCGTCGCGTGTGCCTTGGTCCTCCTCGACGGCACGCAACCGGATCAACCCGTCGATCGCGCCCATATCCACCTGCTTGCCCGATTCGAGCCGCGCATAGAGCGCGTTCAGCACCCGTTCCGCCTCGGCGGCGCCCTCGCCATGCACGACCAGCGCGTTGCCGCGATGGACGATCTGCACACCCAGAAGCTGTTCGATCTGGGCAAGATGCGCGCCATGCGGGCCCACCAGGTCGATCATCAGGCGGTTGTCGGGGAACTCCAGCTGGAGTGCGATGGACTCATCGGGGGCAAGGATGGTGGCCAAACAAGGCTCCTACGTGAGGTGTCGTCCAAGGGTGCCCCGCCGTCGCGGGGGCCGCAAGGCGGTGCGGGGGCGTTCGGCGGGAAAACACGCCTCGAATGCAACAGGGCCGTGACGTTTCCGCCACGGCCCCTGCCCCGCCGACCAGTCGGACAAGGGATCAGGTCGGGTCGTTGATGTCGGCGCCCCCCTGGAACGGTCCCGTCACGTAGGTCGGTGGCGCGGTGTTCCGGTCACAGACCGGCCGGCGTGTGCGCGGATCGAAGCGCGGCGTCAGATACCCCTCGACCCCGTCGTCGATCAGCCAATGCTCGCATCCCGTCGGATCGACCCAGATGCCAGGCGTCAGGTCGGTCAACGGCGTCGTGCCGACGGATCCACGGTCGACGGTCTTGTCGGGGCTGCTGCGCCCCTCGGCACAGGCGGACAGCAGGGCCGTCGCGGCGACCAGCGCGATGAATCGATGCATCGTCATCGTCCCGCCCCCCCGCAGATGGGTCGGCCATGCCGATCCAGGCGCGGTGACATGTATCCTTCGAACCCGTCATCCATGACCCAATGCTCGCATCCGTCCGGATCCACCCAGATCGCCGGGATGAAACGTTCCGCGAGGATCGTGCGATCGTTGCCGGGTCCGTCGCGACCCGGTGTCCACACGCCGCGGCCTTGGGCGTCGCGGGTGTAGGTATAGATGTTGCCGGCGCTATCGGCCCCCACATCGCCCACGTTCTGGCCCATGGCGGGCATCATGCCCGCCGTCGTCAGGGCGAATGCCAGGACACCCCGTTTCATCATCGTTCCGCTGCGCGACACCTTGTGGCCCCCAATTGCTGTCATCGTCCCGGTCCGCAACCTAGCAGGGTTCCCGCCGTTGCATACCCCCCGGCCCCAGATTTGGCGCTGAATTCGGCAACGCCGCATAGACCTTGTGGCCACGATGCGCTGAACCGCCGCGCGATCAGGCCCCGACGAGCACCGCCGCAAGGGAGTTCGCCTTCGCCTCGGTCACGCGCACGCGGGCGACCTTGCCAATCATGTCCTCCGGCGCCTGGGCATGGACGCCCTGCAGATAGTCGGACTTGCCCACCAGCTGCCCCGGCAGGCGACCGCGCTTTTCGAACAGCACGTCCGTCTCGCGACCGACCATCGCCTCCTGCGCCTGGACCTGCTGCTCGGTCAGCAGGGCCTGCAGACGGTGCAGCCGCGCGACTGCCACGTCCTGCGGGACATCTGGCCGCTCGGCGGCGGGCGTTCCCGGTCGGGCCGAATAGCGGAACGAGTAGGCCGCCGCATAGCGGACCTGCCTGACCAGGTTCAACGTCGCCTCGAAATCCTCGTCCGTCTCGCCTGGAAAGCCGACGATGAAATCGCCCGACAGCGCCAGATCCGGCCGCGCCGCACGCAGGCGTTCGATCAGGGTCAGGTAGGACGCCGCCGTATGCTTGCGGTTCATCGCCTTCAGGATACGGTCGCTGCCCGACTGGACCGGCAGGTGCAGATAGGGCATCAGCTTGGCGCAATCGCCATGCGCGGCGATCAGGTCGTCGGTCATGTCGTTCGGATGGCTGGTCGTGAACCGGATCCGCGCCAGCCCCTCGATCCCGTCCAGCGCCCAGATGAGGTCGGCCAGCGACCACGTGCGCCCGTCCGGCCCGTCACCGTGATACGCGTTCACGTTCTGGCCGAGCAGCGTGATCTCGCGCACGCCGCGATCGACCAGCGCGCGGGCCTCGTCGATCAGGCGTGCGGCCGGCCGGCTGACCTCGGCGCCGCGGGTATAGGGCACGACGCAGAAGGCACAGAACTTGTCGCAGCCTTCCTGCACGGTCAGGAAAGCGGACGGCCTGGCCACGGGCGCGCGCAGCCTGGGCAGGTGGTCGAACTTGTCTTCGGCCGGCATGTCGGTGTCGATGACCTTCTCGCCGCGGTCGACGCCGCGCATCATCTCGGGCAGGCGATGATAGGTCTGCGGCCCCACGACCAGGTCCACCAAAGGCTGCCGGGCCATGATCTCCGCCCCTTCGGCCTGGGCCACGCAGCCGGCCACGCCGATCTTGAGGTCGGGCTTCGCATCCCGCAACGGCCGCAGCCGGCCCAGATCGGAATAGACCTTTTCGGCAGCCTTTTCGCGGATGTGGCACGTGTTCAGCACGATCAGGTCCGCATCGGCCGGATCATCGGTCGTGACATAGCCTTCGGAGCCCATCGCCTCGGCCATGCGCTCGCTGTCGTAGACGTTCATCTGACAACCATAGGTCTTGATGTGCAGCTTCTTCGGCGTCGGCATTCCAAGAACCCCCGTTGTCGCGTTGCGCCAATACCGCAGAGGCTCCTCGCCCGCAACGCGGCCCCGTTGCGACCGCGCCCGCTTTGCGGGACAGTGCGTCGAAAAGGCGGGCGGGCATGGATTTCACCTCTCTCGAGGATCTGACGGCACGGGCGGGGACGCTCGGCGGCGCGCCGGCGCTGATGATCCTGTGCGAGGACGATTGCGAAGTCGCCAGCACCGTGCGCCATCACCGCGAGGTGGGTTTCGGCACGATCGTTCTGGCCGTTCCGCCGGGTGTGCCGGTCCCTCCCGTCCTGCCCGAGGGCGTTCACCGCCTGAACCTGGACCGACGCCCCGGAATGCTGGCCACCGCCTGCGTGAACGCATTCATCGCCGGGCGTCCCGACGGCGCCTGGACGGCCTATGCCTATAACGCGGAATACCTGTTCCACCCCTTCGCCGAGACCCGCCGCATCGGCGAGGCCATGGCTTTCTGCACCGAGGAGCGGCGCGACGCGATCCTGAGCTTCGTGATCGATCTCTATGCCGGGCGGCTGGAGGCGGGGGGAAACGGCGTCGATGCCGACGATGCCTGGATGGACGAAGCCGGATATTTCGCCCTCGGCCGGATGGGCGAGGACGGCCCCCTCGACCGACAGCTCGACTTCTTCGGCGGGCTTCGCTGGCGCTTCGAGGAGCATGTCCCCGAGGCGAGACGCCGCATCGACCGGGTCGCGATGTTCCGTGCCCGCAAGGACATACGCCTGCTGGCCGATCACCGGATGTCCGATGCGGAAATGAACACCTATGCCTGCCCCTGGCACCATTCGATGACGGCCTGCATCGCCTCGTTCCGTGCGGCGAAGGCGCTTGCGTTCAATCCGGGCTCGCGCGCGGCGATCAAGGGGTTCCGCTGGGATGGATCGGTCCCGTTCGAATGGCGCTCGCAACAGCTCATGGATCTCGGGCTGATGGAGCCGGGTCAGTGGTTCTGACGGGCGCCCGACGGCCCGCGAACCCGTGCGGAGGCTTGGCCGAAACCGGCAGGTGAGGCGCGGCTCGTCACCGGGTTCTGGCCGGATCGGTCCGCGCGGCATAGGCTGCAAAGGGTCTGGCCCAGCGAAGGAGCGAACATGAAAAAGATATCTGCCATCGGCGCCGTCTGCCTTTTGCCCCTTGCGGGATGTGTCGAACCTGACAGCGGGCCGGGCTATTCCCCGCCCGAGGCGTCCGGCCTCGTCGCGGTCCGCCCCTACCCGACTGACGACGACGTCTGTCAGGTCATCGGCGAGAACGCGCTGACCGTCGAATATCTCGACCATACCCGGACGCTCGTCGGTTGTCCGGCGGTCGAGACCGGCGCGATTGCCGATCGGATCGCCGAAGGCGGCGTCCGGGTGGACAGCGCAGGCGAATGGGTCCTGATCTCGATCCCCGACAGCTAACGGACCCCGCACGAAGAACGCGCGCCCCCGTTTCCGGGGACGCGCGCCACTCCTTCAACCGAAGGCACAGTCTTGGGGATCAGGCCTCGACGGTCTCGGAGGTTCCTTCCAGCGCCGGCGCATCCTCGCCCTTGGCGATCTCGATGCGGCGCGGCTTCAGGGCCTCGGGCACCTGACGCTCCAGCTCGATATGCAGCATTCCGTCGGCATGGCGCGCACCCGTCACATGGACGTGGTCGGCCAGCTGGAAGCTCTTCTCGAACGCACGCGTGGCAATCCCGCGGTGGAGGTAGGTCTTCTCGCCATCCTCCTCGGCCTTGCGGGCGGTGACGATCAGCGCCGTCTCGCGCGTCTCGATGCCCAGCTCGTCGGCGGTGAAGCCCGCGACCGCGATCGAGATGCGATACTCGTTCTCGCCGGTCTTCTCGATGTTATAGGGCGGATAGGTCGTGGCGGTGTCGGCTGCCATTGCCCTGTCGAGCAGGTTCGCCATCCGATCGAAACCGACGGTGGCACGGTAGAGGGGGGTAAAATCATAGGTTCGCATATCTGCATCCTTTTCAAAGCGATACATTCACGGCCCCCTCCTCGCGCGGACGGGGGCCCCTGGTTGCGCCGGACCCGATAAGGCGTCCGACGCCACAGATTTGGGATGTCCCGGCCTGCCGTTCAAGGGGTCCGTGTCGCGGATGCCGGGATGCGCGATCAGGCGCCGCGACCAGTCCGCTCCTGAAGCGCGTCGATGCGTTTCGACGCCTCGGCCTTGGTCATGTCCGGGTCGAAAGTCTCGCCGGCTTCCTCCGACAGGGTCTTGAGATAGCTCGCCTGCGCACCGGTCATCGGCTCGTCGCCGGTGGTCCAGTCATCGGGGTCCTTGTCGGCGTTGCCGGGGGCGTCCTGCTTGGGGGTCTGGGTCGTCTTGTCCATGGGAACTCCTGTGGTGGATGTTCCCATAACGTTCCAGCCAGTTTTGCGTTCCCGCGATACCTTCAGGCAGGTTCGATCAGATCCCACCGGTTGCCCCAGGGGTCGCGCCAGACGGCGACGGTGCCGTAAGGTTCGACGCGCGGCGCTTCCTCGAAGGTGCCACCGGCGGCCTCGATCCGCCGGGCGTCGCCGGCGAAGTCGTCGCTCCGCAGGAAAAGCCCCACCCGCCCGCCGAACTGGGCACCGATGGCGGCCATCTGCTCGGCGCCCTCCGCACGGGCCAGCAAAATCCGGGCCTCTCCGCCCGCGACGGTGACCCAGCGCTTGCGCCACTGGTCCTCGTCCTCCTCCACCCGCCAGTCCAGCGCGCGGGAGACGGCGATGGCCTCGTCGTAGTCGGGAACGAGCAACGCGACCGCGCCCAACCGACTCATGCCCGGGTGCCGGCGAAACGCGCCTCCCATTCCTCGCGCTGCGCGTCTGTGATCTTGGCGAACAGCACCTCCGGCACGGCAAAGGCATGGCCCGGGCCGAGTGCGGCCAGCGCGTCATCCACGTCATCGGGCCAGCCCGCACCCTCGTCCCCCATCGCCCGCAGCATTGCCTGCGCGGCGTCCGGGATGAATGGCGCCGACAGGACGGCATAGAACCGGATCAGGTTCAGCCCCAGACGGATCTGCATCGCCGCAAGATCCGGATCGGTTTTGAAAGTCGACCAGGGCGCCGCCTCCTGCAGGTATTCGTTCCCCGCGACCCAAAGGCCGCGCAATTCCGCCGCGGCCTTGCGGATCTCGATGGCGTCCATATGGCCCTCGTAGCGCGTCAGACCTTCGGCCAGACGCGCGACCAACGCCCGCTCCGCCTCGCCCCATGCACCACCTTCGGGCACGGCCTCGCCGAACTTCGAACGGCAGAACTTGGTCACCCGGCTGACGAAATTGCCCAGCACGTCGGCCAGATCCTTGTTCACGTCGGCCTGGAACCGCGCCCACGTGAACTCGGTGTCGCTGCTTTCGGGGACATGCGACAGGAGCCACCAGCGCCAGTAATCCGCCGGCAGGATCGACAGCGCCTGGTCCATGAACACGCCACGGCCCTGGCTGGTCGAAAACTGGCCGCCGTCATAGTTCAGGTAATTGAAGGACTTCAGGTAATCGACCGTCTTCCACGGCTCGCCCGACCCCAGGATCGTCGCCGGGAAGGACAGCGTATGGAACGGCACGTTGTCCTTGCCCATGAACTGGACGTAGCGGACGTCCTCCGCCCCCTTGTCGGCGCGCCACCAACGCTCCCAATCGCCGCCCGTCGCATCCGCCCATTCGGCGGTGCCGGCGATGTACTCGATCGGCGCGTCGAACCAGACATAGAAGACCTTGCCCTCCATCCCCGGCCAGGGCACGTCGCCCTTCCGAACCGGGATGCCCCAGTCGAGGTCGCGCGTGATGCCGCGATCCTGCAATCCGTCCCCGTCATGCAGCCACTTCTTGGCGATCGACGTGGTCAGGACGGGCCAGCCCTCCTGCCCGTCGATCCAGGCGTCGAGCCGGTCGCGCAGCTTGGACTGCAACAGGTAGAGATGCTTCGTCTCGCGCACCTCCAGATCGGTGCTGCCGCTGATCGCTGAACGTGGCGCGATCAGATCCGTCGGATCCAGCTGCTTGGTGCAGTTCTCGCACTGATCCCCCCGCGCGCGCTCATAGCCGCAGTTCGGACAGGTCCCCTCGATATACCGGTCCGGCAGGAACCGCCCGTCCGCCTTGGAATAAACCTGCCGCTCCGACCGCTCCTCGATCAGGCCGGCCTCATCCAACCTGCCCGCGAAATGCTGCGTCAGGCGGTGGTTCTGCGGGCTGCTCGACCGGCCGAAATGATCGAAGGACAGGCGGAAACCGTCAGCCAGATCCTTCTGCACCTGCCACATCTCGGCGCAATATTCCGCGACCGGCTTCCCGGCCTTCTTGGCCGCCAGTTCCGCAGGCGTGCCATGTTCGTCGGTGGCGCAGATGAACATGACCTCGTGCCCCCGCGCGCGGACATAGCGGGCATAGAGATCCGCCGGAAGCTGACTGCCGATCAGGTTCCCGAGATGCTTGATCCCGTTGATATAGGGAATGGCCGAAGTGATGAGCGTGCGGGGCATGGCTTTCTCCAGGACGTCGCGGCGCATGTAGTCCCGTGCGGGCCCCGGTCGCAAGGCGCAGGCGCGGGGTGCTTCCTCTGGCCGCAAATACCTCGGGGTCCGGGGCGGCGCCCCGGCGGGCCAAAGCCGGGCGCCGTCAGGTAAACTGCTCGCGCAGAAGTCGCTCCTCCAACCCGTGACCGGGATCGAACAGCAGGCGGTGGCGGACGGCTGGCTCGCTTGCCACCTCGACCGAGACGACGTCGCGCACCGATTGCCCATCCGCCTCGGCCATCATCGGGCGCTTGCCCGGCGTCAGTACGTCGAGGCGAACCCGCGCCGACTTGGGCAGAAGCGCACCGCGCCAGCGGCGCGGCCGGAACGCCGACATCGCCGTCAGCGCCAGCACCTCCGACCCGATCGGCAGGATCGGGCCGTGCGCGGAATAGTTGTAGGCGGTCGACCCGGCCGGCGTCGCGACCAGCGCGCCGTCGCAGACCAGCTCCTCCATCCGCACGCGATCATCGACGCTGATCCGCAGACGCGCCGCCTGCGCCCCCGCCCGCAGGAGCGAGACCTCGTTGATCGCCAGGGCCTCCACGATCTCGCCGTTCATCCGGGTCGCGACCATCTTCAAGGGGTTGATCGCCGCCTCCTCGGCGCGGGCCAGCCGGCCGGTCAGTCCGGTCTCGCGGTAATCGTTCATCAGGAACCCGACCGTGCCCCGGTTCATGCCATAGACCGGCGCGTCGACATGCATCGTGCCGTGCAGGGTCTGCAGCATGAAGCCGTCCCCGCCCAACGCGACGATGATCGCCGCCTCCTCCAACGGGGTCTGCCCGTAGCGCCCGGTCAGGCGGGTCAGGGCAGTCTGCGCCTCGGGCGTCTCCGAGGCGAGGAAGGCGATGTTCTTGGCGCGGGGCATGCGGTCCGTCCGGGTTTCGAAACAGGGTTGTCGCGCGTGGGCCCGAAAGGCAAGGCACCCGTCCGGGTCGTGCCCGATCCCGGATGCGCCGTTTTGGTCGCTTTCATGTCGGCGTCGGGCGGCGTATCACCCGGCCAGTCCTTGACCCCGGAGTGCATGCCATGAACGCCCCTCACCGCGATCAGACCTTCTTCACCGCAACGCTGGCCGAGACCGATCCCGAGATTGCCGAAGCCACCCGACGGGAGCTAGGCCGCCAGCGCGACGAGATCGAGCTGATCGCATCCGAGAACATCGTCAGCCGCGCCGTGATGGAGGCGCAGGGCGGCGTCATGACCAACAAATATGCCGAAGGGTATCCGGGCCGCCGCTACTATGGCGGCTGCCAATATGTCGACCTTGCCGAGGAGCTGGCGATCGAGCGGGCCAAGGCGCTGTTCGGCTGCGGCTTCGCGAACGTCCAGCCGAATTCTGGGTCCCAGGCCAACCAGGGCGTCTATACCGCGCTGCTGCAGCCGGGCGACACGATCCTCGGCATGTCGCTCGACGCGGGCGGTCACCTGACCCATGGCGCACGTCCGAACCAGTCGGGCAAGTGGTTCAACGCCGTCCAGTACGGCGTGCGGCGCCAAGATCTGACGCTGGACTACGACCAGGTGCAGGACCTCGCCACGGAGCATCAGCCGAAAATGATCATCGCCGGTGGCAGCGCGATCCCGCGGATCATCGACTTCGCCCGCATGCGCGAGATCGCCGACAGCGTCGGCGCCTACCTGCTGGTGGACATGGCGCATTTCGCCGGGCTCGTGGCCAGCGGTCACTACCCTTCGCCCTTCCCGCACGCGCATGTCGCGACGACGACGACGCACAAGACCCTGCGCGGCCCGCGCGGTGGCATGATCCTGACCGATGACGAGGGGATCGCGAAGAAGGTGAACTCTGCCATCTTCCCGGGCATCCAGGGCGGCCCCCTGATGCATGTCATCGCCGGCAAGGCCGTGGCCTTCGGCGAGGCGCTGCGCCCCGGTTTCAAGGACTATCAAACGCAGGTGATCGCCAATGCGCAGGCCCTGGCCGACCAGCTGATGCGCGGCGGGCTGGATATCGTCACCGGCGGCACCGACACGCACCTGATGCTGGTCGACCTGCGCCCCAAGGGCGTCAAGGGCAACGCGACCGAGGCCGCGCTGGGCCGGGCGCACATCACCTGCAACAAGAACGGCATCCCATTCGACGACGAAAAACCGACGGTCACCTCTGGCATCCGCCTCGGCTCTCCGGCGGGAACCACGCGCGGCTTCGGTGAGACCGAGTTCCGCGAGATCGGGGACCTGATCGTCGAGGTGGTCGACGGTCTGGCCGCGAACGGACCCGACGGCAACGACCGGGTGGAAGCGACCGTCAAGGCGAAGGTCCAGGCCCTGTGCGACCGGTTCCCCGTCTATCCCGGTCTCTGACCCGGCCGGTTCGGGCGTGACTTTCGGACGGCGGTTTCCCACCCTACGCGAAACCGCCCACCCGGAGGTGAACGATGGCGACTGGTTTCTTCCATGATGAACGCTGCCTCTGGCATGGCGGCGGCAACTACGCGCAGATGGCGCCGGTCGGCGGGCTGGTCCAGCCGATCGCCGGCGGCGGCGGCCTGCCAGAGAACCCCGAGACCAAGCGGCGCTTGGTCAACCTGCTGCGCGTGACCGGCCTTATGGCCGAACTCGAGGAGCGCACCGCCCCGCCCCTCACGCGCGAGGATCTGCTGCGCGTCCACCCGGCGGACTATCTGGACGCCTTCGCCGCCGCGTCCGAAGCGGGGGGCGGCGAGCTGGGCCTGCGCGCGCCGTTCGGGCCCGGCGGCTACGAGATCGCGGCCCTGTCCGCCGGGCTGGTCGCGGACGCGGTCGAGGCCGTGCTGGCGGGCGACATGGCCAACGCCTATGCCCTGTCGCGCCCGCCGGGGCACCACTGCCTGCCCGACCGGCCCAACGGATTCTGCCTGCTGGCCAACATCGCGCTTGCGATCGAACGCGCCCGTGCACGCGACCAGTGCGCCCGTGTCGCGGTGCTGGACTGGGACGTCCATCATGGCAACGGGACGGAGGCGATCTTTCTGGACGATCCCGACATCCTGACCGTGTCGATCCATCAGGAGCGGAACTATCCGCTGGACACCGGCGGCTTCGACGTGCGCGGCGCACATGGCACAAACCTGAACGTCCCGCTGCCGCCGGGGGCCGGCCACCGGACGTATCTGGCCGCGATGGAACGCCTCGTCCTGCCCGCGATCCGCGCGCATGCACCCGAGATAATCATCGTGGCCTGCGGCCTCGACGCGGCCGTAATCGACCCGTTGGGCCGGATGCTGGCCACGGCCGAGACGTTCCGAATGATGACGTCGCAGGTGATGGATCTGGCGGACGATATCTGCGACGGCCGCGTGATGTTGGCGCACGAGGGCGGATATTCGGAGGTCTACGTTCCGTTCTGCGCACATGGCGTCGTCGCGACGATGGCCCGCTCCGCAACCATCGCAGCCGATCCGTTTGCCGACACTTTCACGAAGCGGCAGCCGGGCCCGGCCTTCGACGCATTCGCCGAAGGGCAGCTCGCGCAGATAGCCGAGGCATTGCGCGGCTAGGGCCCGGGCCGCCCGCGCGCCGGGACGCGGGGGCGGATTGAAACCGTCCGGTGCAGGCGATACGACCGGTGCAGGCGCAATCGGGAAGGGGCGGATATGAAGAAGGTCTACGGCTCGGCCGCGGAGGCCCTAGACGGGCTCCTTCGGGATGGCATGACGATCGCGGCGGGCGGATTCGGCCTCTGCGGCATCCCGGAGCTTCTGCTGCAGGCGATCAAGGAAGCCGGAACGAAGGACCTGACCTTCGCGTCCAACAATGCCGGCGTCGACGATTTCGGCATCGGCATCCTGCTGCAGACGCGGCAGGTGAAGAAGATGATCTCCTCCTATGTCGGCGAGAACGCGGAATTCATGCGCCAGTACCTATCGGGCGAGCTGGAACTGGAATTCACGCCGCAGGGCACGCTGGCCGAGCGCATGCGCGCCGGCGGCTGCGGCATCCCGGGCTTCTACACCAAGACCGGCGTCGGCACCGTCATCGCCGACGGCAAGGAAGTGAAGGAGTTCGACGGTCAGGACTATATCCTGGAACGCGGGATCGTGGCGGACCTGGCCATCGTGAAGGCGTGGAAGGCCGACGCGACGGGCAACCTGGTGTTCCGCAAGACCGCGCGGAACTTCAACCCGCCCGCCGCGATGTGCGGACGCACCTGCGTGGTCGAGGTCGAGGAGATCGTCGAGACCGGATCGCTCGACCCCGACCACATCCACCTGCCCGGCATCTACGTGCATCGCATCATCCAGGGCGAACACGAGAAGCGGATCGAGCAACGCACCATTCGGGAGGCAAGCTGATGCCCTGGGATCGCAACCAGATGGCCGCGCGCGCGGCCGAGGAGCTGGAAGACGGGATGTACGTGAACCTCGGCATCGGGATCCCGACGCTGGTGGCCAATTACGTGGGCGACAAGGACATCACCCTGCAATCCGAGAACGGGATGCTGGGCATGGGCCCCTTCCCGACCGAAGATGCGGTCGACCCCGACCTGATCAACGCCGGCAAGCAGACGATCACCGAGCTACGGCGGACCTCCTATTTCGACAGCGCCACGTCTTTCGGGATGATCCGCGGCGGCAAGATCGCCTGCGCCATCCTGGGCGCGATGGAGGTGGCCGAGAACGGCGACCTCGCGAACTGGATGATCCCCGGCAAGCTGGTCAAGGGCATGGGCGGCGCGATGGACCTGGTCGCGGGCGTGGGGCGCGTGGTC
This sequence comes from Jannaschia sp. S6380, assembly GCF_023015695.1. NCBI lineage: Bacteria > Pseudomonadati > Pseudomonadota > Alphaproteobacteria > Rhodobacterales > Roseobacteraceae > Jannaschia > Jannaschia sp. S6380. The sequence continues at coordinate 846,400 of NZ_JALKAS010000002.1, read as the reverse complement.
GTGGTGATGGACCACGCCAACAAGCACGGGCAGTCCAAGGTCCTGCGCGAATGCACCCTGCCGCTGACCGGCACGGGGGTGGTCGACCGGATCATCACGAACCTGGGCGTGCTGGACGTGGTCGCGGGCGGCCTGAAGCTTGTGGAACTGGCCGACGGCGTGACCGAGGCGGAGCTGCGCGAACGGACGGAGGCGACGCTGGTCTAATGGCCGATCCCGCCGATCGCATCACACGCGAGGACGGCGAGAGCGGCGGACGCTGGGTCTATCGCGCGGACGGAGCGGAAGCGGAAATGACCTATTCGCGCCTGGGCCGGACAAAGATCATCGTCGACCATACCGGCGTGCCGGACGCGTTTCGCGGCCGGGGCGTCGGTTTGGTGCTGGCTCACAGAATGGTCGCGGATGCGCGCGCCGAAGGGGTCGGGGTCATCGCGCTCTGCCCCTTCGTCAAGGCGCAGGCGCGCAGGCACGCCGACTGGTCGGACGTGGTGGAATAGGCACGGTTCGGCTAGCTGTCGACCAGCGACGTCTCGAACACGCAACCGTCCCCCGGCATCTCGGGCGGGGTGCGGCACATCAGGCGCGCGACGTTCCAGGCGGCCATGACCTTCGGCACGTAGGCCCGCGTCTCGCCATAGGGCGGAACGCCTTCATAGCGCCGAACGGCCCCTTCACCGGCATTGTAGCCCGCAAGTGCCAGGACCGGATCATTGCCGAACTCGGACATCAGCCAGTCGAGATAGGCGACGCCTGCACGGATGTTCTGCGCCGGATCGCGCGCATCGGTGATGCCGAACCGTTCCGCGGTGGCGGGGATCAGCTGCATCAGGCCCGCCGCACCCTTGTGGGAGACGGCATCCGTCCGCCCCGCCGATTCCACCGAGATCAGCGCCAGCACCAGCGCAGGCGACACCCGCGTGCCAACCGAGCGCGCCAGTATCTCGGGTCCATGCGCCCTGGCGATCGCGCGCAGGTGTTGCAATGACGGAGCCGCGATCCCGCTGCCGGCCGGTGGACGCGCGGCGACCTGCGCCGCCTTGCGGAACCGGCCGGGCTCCGGCGCGATGCCGGGCGAAATGGCCGACCAGAACCACGCCTGGTGATCCGACCGCGCGGCCGGTTCGGCGGGCCGCGTCCGGGTGGCCGGGGTATCGGGCGCCTGCGGGATGCCGGGCCGCGGCGCCGACTGCGCGGCGAACGCCTCGGCGTCGATCTGGATGTTGATCCGGTTCGACGCGTCCGCCGCCGGGGGCCGCACCCGCTTGAAGGTGAATTCGGCCTGGACCGGCCCCGAAGGCCAGCCAAACGACAACGCCCCGACGAGCGCGGCTGCGTGGATAGGTTTCATGTCTGACTGCCCGGCCATTTTGGCGATTGTTGTTGCGGGCAATGTGGCATCCGCCGCCCCGCCCTGTCATCGCCTTCGCGAATTTTGCGCCCGGCATGTGACAATTGCCCCGCGCCGGCCGTGAACCGGGCGGAGTTCGGCGCCGTACGGGGCGCTGCCGCGGCCGCTGTTGTTGCCGTGCAGCCGACAATCCGGGAATTTTCGCCGAGTGTCCGCAATTCAATCCGAATTGGACACGATCTTGCCTCAATTGCCCGACATACGGGAAGCATCCGAAGCGACGGGCGACGGCAGACCGCCCAATGCGATGGATCAACAAGCACCGATAAACTCGGGCAGGAACCGTGGCGATCGAGCAATCCCCACCGATCCGTTGGCAGGCGGAAAGGACAACGCGGGACACGTCACATCTACCTTGGCTCATGGAACCGAGGGACAGGGGGGTCGTGCTGGCAGGCGCGACCCCCGCTTCGTCCAGGTCGCAGGTGATCGGCGAACGGCACGCCGGAATCGCCTTGGCGGGCGGGGCAGGTATCAGCGGAAAAGACGGGGCCTTCGCGGCATTCATGTCCGGACATCATTTAAGATCAGAGGGTTAGCGGAAATTCACCTTTCTTTAACCCGGAACTTTCCCCTACACGGTCCCGAACCGGTCTCATTCCCGCCCCGTTTGGCCAGCATACCGACCTCATCGAAAGGGCAGCACGGCCCGACGATGTGAAACCGAAGTGAACCTAAGGAACGAACAAATGCTGAAGTCCATCAACACCTTCCTGAAAGCCGAAGACGGCGCCGTGACCGTCGACTGGGTCGTGCTGACCGCCGCCCTCGTGGGCCTGGGCCTGGCCGTCATGGGCGTCGTCTCGACCGGCGTCGGTAACGTCTCCGCCGAGATGAAGACGCAGCTGGAGGTCGACCATGTCAAGGCATCGAAGGAGCTCTTCAACGCCGGCCTGAGCGGCTCCTCCTCGTCCTCGTCCACGACCGGCGGCTGATCGCCTCCGATCCACGGATCGACAAGATTGCCAGGCGCCCCGGGGACCCGTTCCCGGGGCGCCTTGCCGTCGGGACCCCGGCTTCCATCGGATAACCCCGTCGTCACCATCCTCTTGCCGCAATCCGACGCCAATAGGGAAACGATCGCCGCGATTGCGCGGCACGAGCTTCACGAGGAAACGAAAAGATGCGCCTCATCTTCGGACTTCTGCTGCTGGTGGGCCTCGGCCTCGCCGGGTTCGCAGTCAAGACGGCCAGCGGCCGCTTCTCCCAATATCAGGACGCCCTGGCCCGCACCCAGGAAGCGGTCGTGCCGGTCAAGGACGTCTATGTCGTGACCCGGCAGTTGCGTTACGGCGACGTGCTGCAGCCCGAGGACGTGCGCGCCGTCAAATGGCCGGCCGACGCGTTGCCCATCGGCACCTTCGACTCGATGGAGAAGATCTTCCCCCCCGAACGCGAAGGGGAACGCACCGTGCTGCGCGTCATGGAACGCGACGAGCCGGTGCTGCTGGTCAAGGTCACCCAGCCCGGCGCCGATGCGGGCCTGGCCGCCGCCCTGACGCCCGGGATGCGCGCCTTCGCGTTGCAGGTCGACGTGAACTCCGGTGTTTCCGGCTTCCTGCGGCCGGGCGACCGGGTGGACGTCTACTGGACGGGCAACCGCGAACAGGGCGGGGTCACCCGACTGATCCACGCGAACCTGCCCCTGATCGCCATCGACCAGCAGACCGACGAGGAGCGGAACAGCCCCACCATCGCCCGAAACGTCACTGTCGAGGCGACGCCCACGGTCGTGGCCAAGCTGGCCCAGGCCCAGGCCACCGGCCGCCTGACGCTGGCTCTGGTCGGTGTGCGCGACGAAACGGAATCCGCGCAGGTCCAGGCGACGCTCGATCAGATCCTCGGCCCGAAGGAAACGGTCGAACAGGCGCGCACCTGCACCATCCGCACCCGCAAGGGCGCCGAGCTGGTCCTGATCCCCATCCCCTGCCCCGTCGAAGGCTAGGACGGAACTTCCGACGAAAACCGCAGGCCGCGCCCCGATCAGGCGCGGCCTGTCGCCGTCCGGGAATGTGACCGAATAACGGCGATGTGTGTCCTGCAGGCCCTGTTTCATGGGGATTCATGGCCCCGGCGTTGCAATAATTCGGCGATCTGCCATGGTTTGCGTCGATGCGGGCAAAAGATCCGCCGCTTGAGCAGCGTGATCAGAGAGGCAGGTCACATGAAACTTCGAACAATTCTTCGGGCAGCGATGCTCGGGGTGCTGGTATCCGGCACGCCGATCCTGCAGGCCCATGCACAGACCCTCCGCCTGAGCGAGGGACGGACGCAATCCGCACTTCGGGTGCCGCTGAACAGGGCCATCGTCCTGGAGTCGGAGGTTCCCTTCGCCGAACTTTCGGTAGCGAACCCCCTGATCGCGGACATCGCGACGCTTTCGGAACGCACCGTCTACGTGCTGGGCAAGCAGCCCGGCCGGACGACGCTGACGCTTCTGGGGCCCGACGGACGCCTGATCACGAATGTCGAGGTGCAGGTCACCCCCGACATCGCCGAGTTCAAGGAACGTCTGCGCGAGCTGATGCCCAGCGAACATATCGAGGTCCGCACCGCCAATGACGGAATCGTCCTCTCGGGCACCGTCTCCTCGATCCAGCATGTCGACCAGGCGATGGAGATCGCCGATCGCTACGCCCCCGGTCGCGTCCTGAACATGATGGCCGTCGGCGGCAGCCAGCAGGTCCAGCTCAAGGTGCGCTTCGCCGAGATGTCGCGAAGCGTGTCCAAGGAACTGGGCGCACAGCTCAACGTCATCGGAACCGACGTGGCCTTCGCCAGCGACACGGCCGATGTCGGCGGGTCCGGCGGCGCCGCGGGCGCGTTCGGCGTGGGCTTCGGCATCGATTCCGCGCGGATCGAGATCCTGCTGGCGGCGCTGGAGGAGAAGGGCGTCGTCCGCACCCTGTCCGAGCCGAACCTGACGGCGCTGACCGGGCAATCGGCCAGCTTCCTGGCGGGAGGCGAGATCCCCGTACCCGTCGTCGACGACGAAGGCAACGTGGGCATCGAGTTCAAGCCCTTCGGCGTCGGTCTCGATTTCGTGCCGACCGTCGTGACCGACGACATCATCAACCTGGTCCTGCAAAGCGAGGTCTCCTCGGTTTCGGACTCGACGACGAATGTCGACGGCGCGTTCATCCCGAACTTCGACGTCCGGCGCGCCCAGACGACGATCGAGCTGCGCGACGGGCAGAGCTTCGCGATCGCGGGCATCCTGCAGGACGATTTCGTCGATGCCGCCCGTCAGGTTCCGCTTCTGGGCGACTTGCCGATCATCGGTGCGCTGTTCCGGTCCGCCCGGTTCAACCGCCAGCAGACCGAATTGGTGATCATCGTCACGGCGAACCTCGTGTCGCCCACCTCGGGCGAGGCGCTGACGCTCCCCACCGACCGTATCCGGCCGCCGACGGAGAACGAATTGTTCCTCTACGGCCGTGTCTCGGGCAGCGACACCAACACCGTCGGAAGCAGCCGGGGCGGGGACGCGGCGGCCCAGGACTTCTCGGGCAACTATGGCTACGTGCTGGAGTAAGATGATGAAAAACAGCAACTACTCCCGCCGCTTCGTGGCCCTGGGCCTGGGCATGACCGCCTTGTCGGCCTGCACGGGGACGCAGTTCAACCGTCCGGCCGGGTTCGAGGTGGACGAGGGCAACTTCGGCACCCCGACCATGCAGAACATGCTGGTCATGACCGGCGAAGCCCCGGCCCTGAACCATCTCGGCGGCCGCTTCGCCGCCGAGGTGCCGACCACGATCAACTTCGCCTTCAACAGCGCCGCCCTCGGGCCCGAGGCGCGTGCCATCCTGGATGAGCAGGCGAATTTCATGCGCACCTTCCCCGAGGTCCGGTTCAGCGTCTACGGGCATACCGACAAGGTCGGCTCGCAGGCCTATAACGAACGGCTGGGCCGGCGCCGGGCGCAGGCGGCGGTCAACTATCTGGCCGCGCGCGGCGTATCGCTTTCGCGGCTCGAGGCGCTGGTCAGCTTTGGTGAGACCCGGCCGCTGATCCCGACGCAGTCGCGCGAGCGGGCCAACCGCCGGACCGTGACCGAGGTTGCGGGCTTCGTGGCCGGCAACCCGCTGGTCCTGGACGGAAAATACGGCCAGATCGTCTATCGCCGCTATGTTGGCGGCGCGGCGGGCCAGGCCAAGGCCGCCGAGGTCGCCGGCGGCGCCGCGAGCCCGATGGGTGCCGGCATCTCCACCGGATACGGCGGCGGAGGCGGCGAGGGCTGACCGCCACGACACCCCCACCGCACGACCCCAAGGGCCCCGCCGACAGAGATGTCGGCGGGGCCTTAACGTCAGCGACGGCGGTTTGACGAACAAGTCACATTCCCCGCCCCCAGGCCCGGATAATTTCATTTTTCCCGTCCAATTGTTGCCTGAATTGTCCGCCATCACTGACGCAAAGGGGCTTTTCCGCCCCTGCAACCGGGACGACGGATATTCGGCCGTCCCCCGGTGTTGTGAATGCCCCCGACGGGGTGCCGATAAGACGTGTGGTGACCCTCGATGGCGAGTAATCTGGCCCTTCTTCCCGAACCCGAACCGCTCCGTGCCGTCACCGTTTCCCGTGACGTGCAGGAATTCGACCTTCTGATCGAGGACATGGAGACGGAGTTGGGCGAGGCCTGGGGCGATCTCGACTTCGCGGAGGCACTCGCCTTCCTGCGGCAGGACGAGGCGCAGACGCTCGAATTCATCGTGGTCGCCGTCGACCGGGAGGATGAACGCAAGCTCGCCCAGGTAAGCGACGTGCTGCGCCAGGCCAAGCGCGCCGGCTTGAAGGCGATCCTCGTGGCCGATGGCCTGGGTCCGATGGCGCTGCACGAGCTCTTGCGCTCCGGCGCCGACGACTTCGCCCCCTACCCCCTGCCCGAGAACGCCTTGTCCGAAGCGGTCGGCCGCATCCGTGCGCCCGGTCGCAGCGATGATGCCGAGATCCTCAAACGGGCCGGCGCGGATGTGGTCGAAGGCGACCTGCCCGTCGCCGCCAGCGCACCCGTTCCCGCGACCATCCCCGGCGTGAAGCGCGACGGCGCGGTGTTCGCAATCCAGTCCGCCGCAGGTGGCGACGGGGCCACGACGGTCGCCGTCAACCTGGCATGGGAACTGGCGAACGCATCCAAGGAGGACGCGCCCAAGGTCTGCATCATCGACCTCGGATTGCAGTTCGGTTCCGTCGCGACCTATCTCGACCTGCCGCGCAAGCCGATGATCTACGAAGTTCTGTCCGACATCCCGTCGATGGACGAACAGGCGTTCCGCCAGGCGCTGGGCAACTACAAGGACAAGCTGAGCGTCTTCACGGCGCCGTCCGACATCCTGCCGCTCGACCTGATCGGGCCCGAAGATGTCATCGGGCTGCTCAGTCTCGCGCGGACGTGCTTCGACATCGTGATCGTCGATATGCCCGTGACGGTGACGGGCTGGACCGATGCGGTCTTCAGCCATTCGGACCTGTACTTCGTGGTCTGCGGGCTGGAGGTGCGTTCGGCGCAGAATGCCCTGCGGTTCCAGAAGCTTCTGCAGGCCGAAGGGCTGGCGACGGAGCGGTTGTCCTTCCTGCTCAACCGGGCGCCGGGCAAGATGGACATGTCCGGCCGCGGCCGGGTCGACAAGATGGCCGACAGCCTGGGCATCAAGTTCCACGCCGTGCTGCCCGATGGCGGCAAGCAAATCACCGAGGTCAACGACCAGGCCGCGCCGCTGAGCGCGCTGGCCGCGCGCAATGCGCTAACCAAGGAAATTCAAAAAGTGGCCCGCGGCCTCTACGAAGCCCGCCAGGCCATCGAGGCCGGCAAGGACCCCGCTGCCGCCGGAAAGGCCGCCCGCAAGGGCATATTCGGCTTGAAGTTCGGCTGACGGTTCAAAGGAATACCTGATGTTCTCACGCTACAAGAAGCCGCAGATCGAAGGCGCCAGGCCGATCGGCACCGCCGCGGATGCAGCGACGGGCGCCGCGCCGGCCCAGCCCGTGGCCCCGGCCGCCGCGCCCGCGGCCCCGCCCCCGCAGGCCAAGGCACCGGCCGCGCCCGCTGCCCCCGACAAGGATATGAAGCGTCGAGAGCGGATCGAGGAGCTGAAGACCGAGATGCATCACAGGTTGCTCGACAACCTGAACCTGTCTGCGCTGGAAAAGGCCGATGCGGGTGCCCTTCGGGCCGAGATCGTCTCGATCACGTCCGAGGAACTGGGCGAGATGGGAGTCGTGCTGGGCCGCGACGATCGCGACATCCTCAACACCGAGCTTTTCGACGAGGTCATGGGCCTCGGCCCGCTGGAACCGCTCCTGAAGGACGAGTCGGTCAACGACATCCTGGTGAACGGGCCGCATTCGATCTTCATCGAACGCGCGGGCAAGCTGCAGAAATCCGATATCCGCTTCAAGGACGAGAAGCACCTGATGCGGATCATCGACAAGATCGTGTCGGCCGTGGGCCGGCGCGTCGATGAATCGAACCCCTATGTCGACGCCCGCCTCAAGGACGGGTCGCGTTTCAACGCGATGGTGCCGCCGGTCGCGGTCGATGGCAGCCTCGTCTCGATCCGTAAGTTCAAGAAGGAAAAGCTCGCCGTCGACGACCTCGTCAAGTTCGGCGCCTTCACCGAGGAGATGGCCGCCTACCTGCAGGCCGCGGTGTCCTGCCGGCTGAACGTGATCGTCTCGGGCGGTACAGGTTCCGGCAAGACGACCACGCTGAACGCGCTGTCGTCCTTCATCGGGAATACCGAACGTGTTCTGACCATCGAGGATACGGCCGAACTTCAGCTGCAGCAGGACCATGTCGGCCGGATGGAAAGCCGTCCGCCCAATGTCGAAGGCAAGGGCGCGGTCACGCAGCGGGACTGTCTGCGCAACGCCCTGCGGATGCGCCCCGACCGCATCATCGTCGGCGAGACGCGCGGCGAGGAAGTCATCGACATGCTTCAGGCCATGAACACCGGCCACGACGGTTCGATGACCACGATCCACGCCAACAACGCGCGCGACGGCATCAGCCGTCTGGAGAACATGATCGCCATGGCCGGGATCGAGATGCCGCTGAAGGCGGTGCGCGCCCAGATCTCCTCGGCCGTGAACCTGATCGTGCAGGCCTCGCGCCTGCAAGACGGCTCACGCCGGATGGTGTCGATCACCGAGGTGACGGGGATGGAGGGCGAGGTCATCACCCTGCAGGAAGTGTTCCGCTACGAGCGTCTGGGGCTGGAGCCCGACGGCACGATCATCGGACGCTTTACCGCGACAGGCATCCGCAGCCACTACTCCGACCGCTTCAAGGCCTGGGGCTACGACCTGCCGGCATCCATCTACGAACCGGCAGGGAGCCGCTGACATGGAACTGTCAATCGAGCCATTGATCTACATCGCCGTCTTCGGCGCGGTCTTCGTGTCGATCGGCGCCATCTACGGCCTGATCTTCGGCAAGTCGATCAAGCTGAACAACCGCGTGAACCGCCGCCTTGCGCTCCTGGAATCCGGGCAGACCCGCGACGAGGTGATGGCGCAGCTCCGCAAGGAGATGTCGCAGCACGACAGTGCCAAGAGGATTCCGCTCTATTCGCTTCTCGCCGAGAAGGCGCAGAAGGCAAACCTGGCCTTTACGCCCGGCATGCTGATGGGCGTGATGGCGTTGATGGTGGTCATGTCGTTCTTTCTGATGACTTTCCTGACCGGCGCGTCCCTGCCCATCCGGGTGGTCATGTCGCTCGCCATCGGCGTGGGCGGCGTCTATTTCTGGGTCAACAAGCAGGCCAAGAAGCGCCTCGCCCTGATGGAGGAGCAGCTGCCGGACGCGATCGAACTGATCGTGCGGTCGCTGCGCGTCGGCCATCCGCTGAACTCCGCCATCGGTATCGTCGCCAAGGAGGTCGCCGATCCGCTGGGATCGGAGATGGGCTTCATCGCCGACGAGGCCGCCTACGGGCGCGACGTGCCCGACGCGTTGCGCGCCCTGGCCGAACGGGTGGAATTGCAGGATCTCCGCTTCCTCGCCGTGGCCGTCGCCATCCAGCAGAAATCGGGGGGCAACCTGGCCGAGATCCTGGAAGGTCTGTCGAACGTCGTCCGCGCCCGGTTCAAGCTGTTCCGCAAGGTCAAGGCCATCACCGCCGAGGCGCGCTGGTCCGGCATCTTCCTGTCGGCCTTCCCGATCCTGGCGGCCGTGGGCATCAACGTGATGAAACCGGACTACTACTCCGAGGTCGTCGAGAGCCCGTATTTCATCCCCGCCGCCGCCGTGGTGGTCGTGTTCCTGATCGTGAACGTGATCTTCATGCGGATGATGGTCAACATTAAGGTCTGAGGCTCGACATGCTCGAAATGCTGAACACGCTGGTGGTCGACAACCTCGGACCGGACGGCTGGATCTACATCGCCGGCGGTGCCGGTCTGGTGATGATCCTGATGATGCTGCCCCTCGTGCTCAACAAGAAGGTCGAGCCGATGGACCGCATCGCCCGCGAGCGGAAGGGCGTCGCTCTCGAGGATGACAACCAGCGCCTGTCGCGCCACGGTGACCGAAACGAGCATCTGGCGAAATACGCCCAGTATCTCGACATCCAGGACGAGGAGGAGATGAGCAAGACGCGCACCCTTCTCATCCGCGCGGGCTATACGCACAAGGACGCGGTGCGCACGCTGGCCGCCGCCCAGATCCTGCTGGGCCTTGGCCTGCTGGTCCTGGGGGCGATCTACGGCTTCCTGCTGGCAGGCGACATCGCCTTCTTTCAGAAGATCGGCTACATGATCGTGCCCGGCGCGGTCGGCTACTACCTTCCCAAGTACTGGGTGGGCAAGCGCGTGGCCAAGCGCCAGCAGGAAATCCAGGACGGCTTTCCCGACGCGCTGGACCTGCTTCTGGTCTGCGTCGAGGCCGGGCAATCGCTCGACCAGTCCATCATCCGAATGGCCACCGAGATCGAGCCGTCCTACCCCGCGCTGGCTGGCGAATTCCTGATGGTCGCGCAGGAGATGAAGGCCGGCAAGGATAAGCCGGACGTGCTGCGTTCCATGGCGGACCGCTGCGACATCAACGACATCACCAGTTTCGTCACCGTGCTGATCCAGTCCGCGACCTTCGGTACCTCGATCGCCGATGCGCTGCGCGTCTATGCGTCCGAAATGCGCGACAAGCGCGTCATGCGTGCCGAGGAGAAGGCCAACGTGCTGCCCACGAAACTGACGGTCGGAACCATGATGTTTTGCGTGCCGCCGCTTCTCATCATCCTGATCGGGCCTTCGCTGCACGGCATAGCGGGTGCGCTTTCGGGCACGGGGCAGTTCTGATGCGGGCCCCGGCATTCCTTCTCCTGGCCGCCGTGGCCCTCGCCGGATGCGCCGGCGACGTGGCGGAGCGTGGCCTGGTCGCCGACGACCCGCTCGCCGCGCCGGGCAGCGCCGGGGGCACCGATCTGGTCGATCCGCTGATCGTGGGAGACCGGTTGCTCGACGCAGGCGAGCCGGAACTGGCGCTGGCCAGCTATCTGCGCGCAGCCGGCGGAACCGAGGGAATGACACCGACGGTGATGCACGCCATGGCGCGCGCCAACATCGCGATGGGTCGTCTGCACCAAGCCGAGCGCCTTCTGCGCGATGTGGTCGAGGCGGAGCCGCGGAACGCGCGCGCGCTCAACAATCTCGGGGTCGTCCTGCTGGAGCTCGACCGCACCGGCGAAGCGCATCGCGTGTTCCGGACTGCGTTCGCGCTGCAACCATCGCCTGAAATTCGCGACAATCTTCGCGTTTCGGGTGCAAAGATGGAAAACGCCATCTACCCTGAGCCCGCAGATGACGCCTTTACGCTGACGCGGCGCACCAACGGCTCCTACGGCCTGCACGCGCCCGAACAGTTTCCGTGAGAGAAGAGGCACCGAGCAGAAAAGGACGCAAAATGCGCCAACCTGTCTTCAAGATCCTCCTGGTGGGGGGCATCTTCGCCCTGTCGGCCTGCGGCGAGGCCGGCAAGACCGACGTGACCCGCGCCGTCAGCAACGCCGCCGCCGCCGAGGCCGAGAGCATACGCGAGATCATGCTGACCGTCGCCGAGCCGCGGGAAGCCGTCGCCTATTTCCAGCGCCAGCAGGAGATCGAGCCCGACGAGATCGACCATCAGCGCGGCATCGCCACCAGCCTCGTCCGCGCCGGACGGCAAGCGGAATCCGTGCTCGCCTGGCAGAAGGTCGTCGATCACCCCGACAGCGGGAACGAGGATCTCGTCTTCCTGGCCGATGCCATGATCCGCAGTTCGGACTGGGCCGCCGCCAAGATCGTGCTGGATACGATCCCCCCCACCCACGAGACCTTCGCCCGCTACCGGCTGGAGGCGATGGTCGCCGACAGCAACCGGCAGTGGGATCGCGCCGACAGCTTCTACGAGACCGCCGTCGACCTGACCACGACGCCCGCCGGCGTCATGAACAACTGGGGCTATTCCAAGCTCACGCGCGGCGACACCGACGCCGCCGAGCGTCTGTTCACCGAGGCGATCACCTACGATCCCAAGATGTTCACGGCCAAGAACAACCTCGTCCTCGCCCGCGCGCAGCGTCGCAACTACGCGCTGCCCATCGTGCCGATGACGCAGGAGGAACGGGCACAGCTTCTGCACACCGCGGGGCTGGCGGCCGTCAAGCAGGGTGACCTGGACGTCGGGCGCAGCCTGCTGACCGACGCGATCGACACCCATCCGCGCCATTTCGAGGCGGCGGTGCGCGCGTTGCAGACGCTGGGCTGATCCGATGGAAGGCATCACGACCCAAGTCCTGGCCGCCACGCCGATGCAGGGCATCGTCTTCGGCCTGCTGTCGATTCCGGTCTGCCTCTGGGTGGCCTATACCGACCTGAGCGAGATGAAGATCCGCAACGAGGCCGTGCTGGCGCTGTTCGCGATCTTCGCGGTCGCGGGGCCCTTCCTGATGCCGTTCGACGTCTACCTGTCGCGCTATCTGCACCTGCTGGCGATCCTGATGCTGGGCTTCGGGCTGGCCACGATCGGTGCGATGGGCGCGGGCGACGCGAAGTTCGCCGCGGCGATGGCGCCCTTCGTGGCCTTCGGTGACGTGGCCGAGATCATGGTGCTGTTCGCGGTGCTGCTGGTGCTGACCTGGACGCTCCATCGCTCGGCGCGCATGGTCGAACCCGTTCGGAACCTCGCCCCCGGCTGGAAAAGCTGGGCCGAGCCCAAGGCCTTTCCGATGGGCATCACGCTGGCGTCGACGCAGCTGAGCTATCTGGCGATGGCGGCGCTGCTGTGACCGGCCCCGATTCAGGCTTTCTCAACTTTCCCGTGTCAGCACGGAGCAAACGGACGAGGACCGACAGATGAACATGCGTCTCGACCCGGCCGAGGTGGGCGTCCCCGCCCCAACCCAGCCGCGCACATTGATCGACACGGGCCTGAGTGGCGTCATGCTGCGCGACGTGCTGCTCAAGACGATCTTCCGCAAGTCGGTCGAGACCGCGCGCGAGATTTCCGAGGCGATCTGCCTAACCACCGGCCTGACGCAACAACTGATCGATCAGGCGCGCGATGCCGGGCTGCTACAGGCCACGGGCACGATGCATGCCGGTTCGTCGGGCGAGATGGGGTTCCAGCTGACCGATGCCGGCAAGTCCCGCGCCGCAGACGCGCTGGCACAGTCCGAATATTACGGCCCCATGCCCGTCCCGCTGGAACGGTACAAGGAACAGGTCAGGGCGCAGTCGGTCAAGAATATCCGCATCACCCGCGAGCGGCTGATGAAATCCATGGGCCATCTGATCCTGCCCGAAGGTCTGGTCGATCAGCTCGGCCCTGCGGTCGGCTCCGGCCGTTCGGTCCTGCTCTACGGGCCGCCGGGCAACGGCAAGTCGTCCATCGCCGAGGGCATCCGCGCCGCGCTGGGCGACAACATCTGGATCCCGCATGCGATCGAATATGCAGGCCAGGTCATCACGCTCTATGATCCGATCGTGCACACCCGCGTGGCCCAGGCCGCCGACCCGAGCGAGCTGCGCAAGGCCAACAACCGTGTCGACCAGCGTTATCTGCTCTGCCAGCGACCGACCGTGATGACCGGCGGCGAACTCTCGCTGGAAATGCTGGACCTCAACTACAACGCGGTGGCCCGCACCTATCAGGCCTCGCTGCAACTGAAATCGTCGGGCGGCGTCTTCATCGTCGACGACCTTGGCCGTCAGGCGGAACCACCGCAGAAGATCATCAACCGCTGGATCGTTCCGATGGAGATGGGCTACGACATCCTGGCGCTGCAATCGGGCGAAAAGTTCGAGGTTCCGTTCGACACGCTGGTGGTTTTCTCGACCAACTTCCACCCCAATAAGATCTTCGACGTCGCGGCCCTGCGCCGGATCTTCTTCAAGGTGTTGATCGACGGTCCGACACAGGCCGAGTTCCTCAAGATCTTCGCACTCGTCGCCAAGAAGAAGAAGTTCGAGCTGGACGAGGCATCCCTGGTCCACCTCCTGAAGAACAAATACCCCGAGATCGACAACATCTACGCCAACTTCCACGGCGTATTCCTGATCGACCAGATGATCGCCGCCTGCAACTTTGAGAGCATCCCCTATCGCATGACGCCGGAACTGGTCGACCGTGCCTGGGCGAACCTGTTCGTGGAAGAGGCCGAGATCGTCCACTGACACCGGGCCGGCACGTCACCGGCAATGATACGTGAATCGATTGCGTGGCCGGGAAACCGGCTTCGCATGGACGCGGGAAATCCGTCGGATCCTCGCCCGGATTGTCGCGCAGATTGAACCGGTGGAAGGGCCAGCGCCCTGCCCCTCGCTTCGGGTCCTGTAGGAAACGAAGGCCAATCGGAATTCCGCGGCCGTCCGGCCAAAAGTCACCGCCATCGGCGCGACCATCGCCGCCACTGCCACCATCGCGGCATTCATCATGGCGGGCCCCGTGCCAAGACCGACCGCTTCGAAGGGGGCGAACGCGTCCTTGCCTGCCAAGACCGATTTCGTGCCGGTCGACTTCGCCGACATGACCGTGGCCGCCGCGATCACCAAGGCCCGCAGGACTGCGGGTTGTCGGATCAAGGATCTGCATCCGAGTGTCGTCGACCATGCCGTGTCGATGTCTCATGCGCAACGCGAAGCCGCGCGCCGGCCGCAGACGCGGCTGATCACTGAAAGGCTGCGCAAGCTCGAAGCTGCGTCCAAAGGGGCCGATGCCCCGTATCGTGCCGCCCTCGAACTCGCCGCGGCGTCCCGGATCGCGTATCTTTACGACACAAGGCTCAGGACGCTTGCGCAGGATTGAAACGATGCGGCGGGTGCGGCTCGTCGGTCGCACCCTGCCCGATTTGCGCCCGAATTGGGCCATAGGCTCGAACCACAAAAAGATGCGCGAAAAGCGTGGGCAGTGTACGAGGTCGATATGTCGGGATTCAGTGACGAAGCCGTCCGGTTGGGACGCGCCACGATGTTCGTGATCCCCGCCGCCGTGCTCGGCGGGGTGTTGGCGACGGCGGTGGTGGTTCTGGGCGACATGCGCCAGACCCCGACGATCTATCAAACGATCTCGCCCGACAGCATCCAGAATATCGAGTTCGTGATCCGCGCCACCGACGCGCTGGGTCCGTCGCTTCGAGATGCCTGCGACGTCACGGGATGCGACGCGGCCGACCTGCATCCGATGATCACCGCATCGGTCGCGGCGATGACCGAGGCGGAGCTGCAGGAGGCGCTGGACGCACAGGCACGGATCGTGATGGCCGGCCATGCAGGGTTTACCGCGGCCGACCCCAACTTCGCCGATCGTCGCAGCGCCGCGCTCGAGTTCGCGGCTGCCAACCGGTTGGCCGATTTCTATCGGGCGGAGCTGCTGGCCCGCTGACGCCCTTTCCCTTCCGCCGCGGGACGCTACCGTGGCGCGGATGGATCACGCCGCGCAACCCACCGACCTGCCGCCCGCGTTGGCCGACTTCTTCACGCGGCGGCACTGGTCGCTGCACCCGCATCAGACCCAGATGCTCGCGCGCAAGGACGCACCCGCGCTCCTGCTGATCGCGCCCACGGGCGGCGGCAAGACGCTGGCCGGGTTCCTGCCCACGCTTGTCGAGCTGTCGGACGGGGCGCATGATGGGCTGCACACGCTCTACGTCTCGCCGCTCAAGGCGCTTGCCAACGACATCAAGCGCAATCTGCGCACCCCGATCGAGGAAGCTGGCCTTCCCATTCGCGTCGAGGACCGCACAGGCGACACCGGCCAGACGCAACGCAAGCGCCAGCGCGCCGACCCGCCGCATATCCTGCTGACGACGCCGGAATCGCTCGCGCTGATGATCTCCTACCCCGATGCGGCACGCACCTTCGCCGGGCTGAAGCGCGTCGTCCTCGACGAGATCCACGCGCTCGCCGAGAACAAGCGCGGCGATCAACTGATGCTCGCCCTCTCCCGCCTGCAGACGCTCGCCCCCGGCCTGCGCCGCGTCGGCCTGTCGGCCACCGTCGACGACCCCGCCGTCATCGCGCATTACCTCGCACGCCATCCCGACCCCTGCCCCATCCTGCATGCCGATCCCGGCCCCGCCCCCGACATCGCGATCCTGCCGACGACCGAGGCCCCGCCCTGGGCCGGCGCGGGCGGGCGCTACGCCATCCCCGACGTCCTGGCCGAGGTCCGGCGCCACAACACCACGCTGATCTTCCACAACACCCGCGCCCAGGCGGAGATCTTCTTCCACAACCTCTGGCTCGCCAACGAGGACGACCTGCCCATCGGCATTCATCACGGCGCGCTGTCGAAGGAAGCCCGCCAACGGGTCGAGGCGGCCATGGTCGCGGGCGACCTCAAGGCCATCGTCGCCACCGGATCGCTCGATCTCGGCATCGACTGGGGCGACGTGGACCTCGTGATCCAGGTCGGCGCCCCGAAGAAGGTCAAGCAACTGGTCCAGCGGATCGGCCGCGCCAACCACCGCTACAACGCGCCCTCCAAGGCTCGCCTGATCCCCGCCAACCGGTTCGAGGTCATCGAATGCGTCGCGGCCCTCGACGCGGTGCGGGCGGGCGAACTCGACGGCGATCTGCGCCTCGACGGGCCGCGCGACGTCTTGTGCCAGCACATCGCCTGCGTGGCCTGCGCCGGCGATTTCCGGGCCGACACGCTCTTCGCCGAAGTGAAGACCGTCGGTCCCTACTCGACCCTGACCCGCGCGGCCTTCGACGAATGCCTCGAATTCGTGGCCACCGGCGGCTACGCCCTGCGCGCCTATGACCGGTATCAACGTTTGAAGGAACGCGAACCCGGCCTCTGGGGCCTGCGCGATCCGCGCGCGGCGCGTCAGATCCGAATGAACCTGGGCACGATCATCGACACCGACATGCTCAAGGTGCGCTTCAAGGGCCGCGGCGGTTTCCCCCTGGGCGAGATCGAGGAGGGGTTCGCCAACACCCTCTCCTCCGGCGACACCTTCCTGATGGCCGGTCAGGTCGTCCGCTTCGAGAACCTGCGCGAGATGATCGTCGAGGTCAGCCCCCGGCCCAACAAGGAACCAAGGATCGCGACCTATATCGGCTATAAGTGGGCGACCTCGGTGCAGCTCGCCGACCGGATCCAGCGGCTGTTGCACGACCGCGCGTTCGACGGCCTGCCCGACCACACCCGCGACTGGCTGGAATTGCAGGACGCGCGCTCCCGCATGCCCGAACCCGGCCGCCTGCTGGTCGAAACGTTCCCCCGCGACGGACGCCATCACCTTTGCTTCTACGGCTTCGCGGGCCGGAACGCGCACCAGACCCTGTCGCTCCTGATCACGAAGGGGATGGAGGAGGCGGGGTTGGAGCCGCTGACCTTCGTCTGCACCGACTACGCCGCGCTGATCACGGGGCTGAAGCCGGTCCGCGACATCCGCCCGTTCCTGCAACATGACGGCCTGCACGAGGCGCTCGAAAGCTGGCTGGCCGGCAATGCCGTGATGAAGCGCACCTTCCGCAACGCCGCGATCATCGCCGGCTTGATCGACCGCAATTTCCCCGGCAAGCGCAGCAGCGGCAAGCAGGCGACCTTCTCCTCCGACATCCTCTACGACACGCTGCACCGCTACGACCCCGGCCACCTGATGCTCAAGATCACGGAGGAGGAGGCGATGCGCGGCCATATCGACTTCGGCCGGGTGGACCTGCTGCTGGAAACGGTGGGCGACCGGATCGACCAGGTGCATCTGGATCGCGTGACCCCGCTCGCGGCACCCCTGTTCCTCGAACGGGGCATCGTGCCGATCAAGGGTCGCGCCGAATCCCGCCTGATCGAGGAGGAGGCCGCGAAGCTGCTGGCCGAGGCGGGCCTCGACCCCGAATGAGGCGCCTGCCCCATGCCGTCTTGCATCCGGCGGGCGGGCGTGATTCATCCGAACGCAACATGAACGGGCATGCCTTCACATTCGCCGGCGAACGGCTGGTCGCGCGGCCCTCGGGCGCGCTGCACTGGCCCGCCGCCGGGTTGCTGGTCGTCAGCGACCTGCATCTGGGCAAGTCCGAACGCATGGCGCGTCGCGGCGGCGCCCTTCTGCCGCCCTACGAGGTGCTGGACACGCTGACCCGGCTCGACGCCGACATCGCCGCGACCGAACCCGCCGCCGTGATCTCGCTGGGCGACGCCTTCGACGACATGGAGGCCGCCGCCGCGCTCGATCCGTCCTTCCGCGACTGGATCGCGCGGATGGTGGCCGGGCGCGACTGGACCTGGGTCACCGGCAACCACGACCCCGCGCCCACCGGCCTCGGCGGGCATGCGGCCGACGGTGTGACCTGCGGTGCGCTGACCTTCCGCCACATTGCCACCGACGACGGCACGTTCGAGGTGTCGGGCCACTACCATCCCAAGGCGTCGCTGTCGGTGCGCGGCCGCCCGGTTTCGCGCCCCTGCTTCCTGCGCGATCAACGGCGGCTGATCATGCCGGCCTACGGCACCTATACCGGGGGCCTGCGGTCGCGCGACCGCGCGCTGTCCGACCTCATGGGCGCCGGCGCGCGCGCGATCCTCGCCGGAATGCCGATGGTCGAGATCCCGATGCCGCGCTAGGGTTGCGCAATGCGCGTGCCGTTCATCCTGCTTTGTCTCGCCGCCTGCACCCAAGGCCCCGTGCCCGAGCCGGGTCGCACTTTCCGCGACCCGGCCGCCGTGATCGCATCCAAGGCCGATCTCGACCCCGCACGTCTCGCCGGCCCCTGGTACGAGGTCGCGCGCTTCCCCCCGGCCGCGCCCTGCACCACGCCGCGCGTCGCGATCCGGCCGAACGGCAAGGGCTTCGCCTTCGACGGACCCTGCGACGCCGGGTCGGTGGGTGCCACGATCACCGGGCCCGGGCGGCTGACCTTCGATGATGGGTCGGCCCGCTGGGTCCTGTGGACGGATGCCGGTTATCGCACCGCGATCTTGGCCGCCCCCGACGGGTCGGCGGGGCGAATTCTGAACCGGGATCCCGCCCTTCCGGTCGACCGGTTGCGCGCCGCGCTGGAGGTTCTCGACTTCAACGGCTTCCAGACCGATGCGCTAATTTTCGCCGGTCCTCCGTAACTGACAGATTTCTCTTACATTCGGAAAAAACTTTCCGTTTGGGCGAATCAGCTGTTGATCTGCGAATCACCTATGGGCTATCAAGTTCTCACGGTCTGGCAGTGACCGAAGATAAACAAAAACAATAACATATCTTGAGGTGGGCATGTTGGGGACATGTGCGGGGGCACAGGTCATTTCCACGGTTCAGGCGCGGGTGGATGGCGATATTCCGTCCACCCGCACGCCCTTTCCCACCGGTTCGATCTTCCGCTGGTTCGGTGCGCCGCTGCGTCTGGACGGCGCCCGCGCGGCCCTGCTGCTCAGCGACGTGCAGGGCCGAACGGCGCTTCGCACACGCCCGCCCCGCGCCGCCGGGCGCCTCAGGCGGGCCCGCAATGCCGTGCCACGACCGCACGTCGCATTCGCCGACGAAGACGACGAACACGACCCTTCCGCGCTCATCCTCGCATCCGGGCAGAACCGGTGGTCGGCGCGGGCCGTACGCACCGCGGCGGGCGAGGTGTTGCTGGTCTTCGACGCGGGCGTGCCGCCGCCGAATACCGAGCTCGAGGTCCTGCAATCGCCTGCGCTTCCTCCGGTGCGCACGGATCGCAAGACGGTCTGCTTCACCCAGGGCACGCGCATCGACACCCCCGAAGGGCCCCGCCCGGTCGAGGACCTGTCGCCCGGCGCCCATGTCCTGACCCGCGATGGCGCCGCGCAGGAGGTTCTCTGGACCGGCAGGCGCGCCATCTCGGGCGCGCGTCTGTTCGCGATGCCGTCGCTGCGCCCGGTTCGCCTGCGCGCGGGCACCGTGGGCAATGCGGTCGATCTGCGCGTCTCGCCGGGGCACCTGATCCTGTGGTCCGGCACGGGAGTCCGCGCCCTCTGGTCCGAGCCCGAGGTGCTGGTCCGCGCGCAGGACCTCGTCGACGACCGCAGCGTCACCATCGATCACGTCGCGACCGAGGTCACCTATCACCACATCCTGTTGCGCGATCACGGTCTGGTTCGCGCCGACGGGGCCTGGTGCGAGAGCTTTCATCCCGGCGACGCGGATCTCGACCATCTCGCGCCGGCCGACCTGCGTGCCCTACTCGGCCACGTGCCGGGCATCGACGCCGATCCAAGCGCCTACGGCCCGCATGCCCGCCGCTGCCTTTCGGCCGCCGAACTGGCCATCACCCGGCACCAGGGGGCGCCGCGCTACCTCGCTTGACACCCGCCCGGACGGCTTCTAGACGGCGGCTTCCATTGGTGTTGGTGGCCCCCGCAAGGGGATGCCTGTCGCGGCCCCGGCCGTAAGGACAACGCCCTTCACGGCCCTTCGGGGCATCCAAGAAGGAGATCAGACGGTGACCAAACGCACCTCTGCCAAGTACAAGCTCGACCGCCGCATGGGCGAGAACATCTGGGGCCGCTCGAAATCCCCGGTCAACCGCCGCGAATACGGCCCCGGCCAGCACGGTCAGCGCCGCAAGGGCAAGATGTCCGATTTCGGCCTGCAGCTGCGCGCCAAGCAAAAGCTGAAGGGCTACTACGGCGACCTGACCGAAAAGCAGTTCAAGCGCATCTTCGCCGAGGCCGCCCGCGTCAAGGGCGACACCGGCGAGAACCTGATCGGCCTGCTGGAGCGCCGCCTGGACGCCGTCGTCTATCGCGCGAAGTTCGTGCCGACCGTATTCGCCGCCCGCCAGTTCGTGAACCACGGCCACGTCACGGTGAACGGCCAGCGCGTGAACATCGCCTCCTACCGCGTTCGCGAGGGCGACGTGATCGCCGTCCGCGACAAGTCCAAGCAGCTTGCCATGGTGCTCGAAGCCTCGCAGATGGCCGAACGCGACGTCCCCGATTATCTCGACGTCGACCATTCCAAGATGACGGCCACCTTCGTGCGCACCCCGGGCCTATCCGACGTGCCCTACGCCGTGATGATGGAGCCGAACCTGGTCATCGAATACTACGCGCAGAACTGATCCGGTTCGCGCCGACATCAGGGGCCGTTCCGAAAGGGGCGGCCCCTTTCCTGTTTCTCAACCCGATCGCTTCCTGGCCAGATAACCCCGGCTCGTCCGCGAGGGCGGGCCGGACGGAAACGCGTAGCCATCCTCCAGGTCGAACCCGGCGGCGTCCAGCAGGCGCGCGACCCGGTCCGGGTCGTAGGTCCGGTGACGCCATTGCAGCCATATGATCGCGTTGCACCAATGGGGTTTCGATACGACCAGCCAGAGTTGCCCGCCGGGCCGGAGCAATGTCGCCATGTCCCGCAGCGCGGCGACCGGATCGGCGAAATGCTCGATCACGTGGGCGGCCAGGACCGCATCCTGCGGCGCCACCATCAACGGCGAGAGAGGCGCGGCGATGCGCCGGACCTCGATGCCGCGACGCCCGAGCGCGAAAGCCCCGCTCGCCAGCATCGAGGCGGATGGATCGATCAACGTCAGGTCGACATCCGGCCCGTTCACCGCCGTCCAGGCTTCCGCCATCGCACCCGTGCCAGCCCCCACATCCGCGACCGACCGGATATCGGCGGCGCGGCCCGCCCAGTGCGACAGGAATCCCAGATACGCGTCGTAATAGCCAAGTAGCCGCATCTTGTCGGCCCAGAGGGTCGAGGCCGCGTCATAGCGCAGCGTCAGCGGATCGGCGGGTTCGGTGGACATCGATGCAGGATGCCACGACCGCCTGCCCCCGACAACGTCTTGCACCCCGGCGACGCGTCGGGCATCCCCGACCGCGTCGCTCACCTACCGCGAGAACGTCCCCCATGTCCGACCACCCGATCCATGCAAGCATCTCCGGCGCCGTCGTGATGATCGGGTTCGGCTCCATCGGGCGCGGTACGCTGCCGCTGATCGAACGGCATTTCGATTTCGACCGCGACCGCCTGCTTGTCATCGACCCCGCCGACCGCGCCTGCGCCGAGTTGGAGGATCGCGGCATCCCCCACCGCCAGGTCGCGCTGACGCCCGAGAACTACCGCGACGTGCTGGGCGAGGTGCTGACCCCCGGCGAAGGGTTTTGCGTCAATCTCTCGGTCGACACCTCGTCGCTCGACCTGATGCGCTACTGCCGCGAGATCGGCGTGCCCTATATCGACACCGTCGTCGAACCCTGGGCGGGCTTCTATTTCGATACGGAATCCAATGCGCAGCGCACGAACTACGCCCTGCGCCAGGCGGTGCGGGACGAAAAGGCCCGCAACCCCGGCGGCACCACGGCCGTCTCCTGCTGCGGCGCCAATCCCGGCATGGTCAGCTGGTTCGTCAAGGCAGCACTCCTGCGTCTGGCGCAGGACACCGGCGGCCGCGTCGAGACGCCCACCACGCGCGAAGCCTGGGCCAAGCTGATGCAGCGCCTCGGGGTGAGGGGCATCCACATCGCCGAACGCGACACCCAGGCGCGTCGGGCGCCACGCCCCCGCGACGTCTTCGTCAACACCTGGTCGGTCGAGGGCTTTATCGCCGAAGGGTTCCAGCCGGCGGAGTTGGGCTGGGGCACGCATGAGACATGGTTCCCCGAGAACGCCCGCCGCCACGGCACCGGCTGTCAGGCCGCGATCTGGCTGAACCGCCCCGGCGCGATCACCCGGGTCCATTCCTGGTGCCCGACGCCGGGGCCGCAATTCGGCTTCCTCGTCACCCATAACGAGGCCATCAGCATCTCCGACTACTACACCGTCGGGTCCGGTCCCGGGCCAGCATACCGCCCCACCTGCCACTATGCCTACCATCCCTGCGACGACGCGGTCCTCTCGTTGCACGAGATGTTCGGCTCCGGCCAACAACAGGACACTCACCACATCCTGACCGAGGATGAGATCGTCACCGGTATCGACGAGTTGGGCGTGCTTCTCTTCGGCCACGAAAGGAACGCCCTCTGGTACGGCTCGCGCCTGTCGAACGAGGAGGCGAAGCGCCTCGCCCCCGACCAGAACGCGACCGCGCTACAGGTGTCGAGCGCGGTCCTGGCCGGGATGGTCTGGGCGCTGGAGAACCCCGGCGCCGGCATCGTCGAGACCGACGAGATGGACCATGCCCGCTGCCTCGAGATCCAGTCGCCCTATCTCGGCCCGGTCGAGGCGCATTACACCGACTGGACCCCCCTCCAGGATCGCTGGCAGCACTTCCCCGAGAACCTCGACGAAAGCGATCCCTGGCTGTTCCGGAACGTGCTGGCGACCTGACGCCATGCGCCTTCCTGTCATAGGCCCGACCCAAGACCTCGACCGGGCGCAGCTGCGCGACGCGGCCCGGCTGTCGCTACAGGCCGCGACGGGGGCGCTGCTGACCTGGCTGGCGTTGCGCGGATTCCTGGCCGACGAACTCTTCGTGGGCATCCTCGCGGCGGTGTTGATCGTTCAGCCCTCCATCGGCGGAACGATGGGCGCGGCGGGCACGCGACTGACGGCCTCGCTCGTGGGATGCGCGGTCGGGGCCGCCTGCATTGCCATCTTTCCACCGGGCTGGGCGACGGCGGCGGGCCTCGTCACGTCGATGGCAATCCTGAACGCGGTCGCCGTGTTCCGCCCGGCCTGGACCTACGGCATCGTCTGCGCCGTCGCCCTGTCGCTGACCGAGGGCGATGCGATCTGGTGGTCGGCGCTGGAACGCATGGCCGCGATCGGCATCGGCGCCGTCATCGGCGTCGCGGTCGTCTGGATCGTCTGGCCCGACAGCGCCGAGCATCGCTTCCGCCGGCACATGCGCAGCACGCTCGACGCGATGGCCGACCTGGTGGACGAAGTGGCCGCCAGGACCGCGCGCAGCGAGGCGCCGCAGAACCGCGTGGACGACCGCGAGGTTGCCCGCCGCCTCGCCCTGGCCGAGGAGGCGGCCGACGCGCTCAAACTCGCCGATCGCGACCCCCTGCAGACTCGCCTGTCCGCCGCACGCGAGATGCGCGACGCGATCCGATTCCTCGACCGGGCGGCGGCAGTGCCGCGCGACCTCGGGCAGGATGCCGATCTGGCCGAACTCCTCGACCGGTTCCGCGCCGCCGTGGCCGACCGCCTGCGCGCCTTCGCCCGCGACGCGCAGCCCGATTTCGACGGCACCGTGACCCAGGCCCAGCGCGACGTCACCCGGCGGATCGAGGAGGGCCGCACCGACGACCCGCGCAGCGGCACCGTCCTCGCCTTCGCCATGGACGAGATCGACCGCGCCCTGGCCGCCCTGCGCGACGCCGGCGACCGCGGCGACACCCCCGACCGCGAACGCGCCTGACGCCCGCCGCCATGGACAGCCGCCGCCGGCGGGCGTAGCCCTGACCGCATGCGAACGCTCCCCCTCGCCGACGCGTCCGGCCTGCCGGCCTGGCGGCGCCCCCCCGCGCTTCTGATGCTGATGGCCTGCGCGATGCCGATCGCCTTCGCGACCTGGTCGGCGCTTCTGAACAACTTCACGGTCGAGGTGGCGGGCTTCCAAGGGGACGATATCGGCCTTCTGCACACCATACGCGAGATCCCCGGCTTCCTCGCCGTCGGCGTCATCGCCATCATCGTCTTCGTCCGCGAACAGGTCCTCGCCCTGATCGCCCTCATCCTCCTCGGCGTGGCCACCGCGCTGACGGCCCAGGTCCCCAGCCTCACCGGCATCCTCACCCTCACGCTGCTCAGCTCCATCGGCTTTCACTACTACGAGACCGTGAACCAGAGCCTGCAATTGCAATGGCTGCCGAAGGACCGCGCCCCCCGCATGCTGGGCATCCTGCTGGCCATCGGCAACGGCGCCACGTTCGTGGCCTACGGCCTGCTGGTCCTGACCTGGCGCGCCTTCGATCTGTCCTACAACTTCGTCTACGCCGTGGCCGGCGGCACCACCGTCCTGCTCGCCCTCGCCGCCTTCGCGCTCTACCCGCAATTCGAAAGCCCGCACCCCCAGACCAAGCGCATGATCCTGCGCCGCCGCTACTGGCTCTATTATCTGCTCCAGTTCATGTCCGGCGCCCGGCGTCAGATCTTCATCGTCTTCGCCGCTTTCATGATGGTCGAACGCTACGGCCTCGACGTCCACCAGATCACCGCACTCTTCATGGGCACCCTCGCCATCAACATGGCCACCGCGCCGCTCATCGGCCGCGCCGTCGGCCATTTCGGCGAACGCGCCGCCCTCATCCTCGAATATGCCGGCCTCGCGATCATCTTCGTCCTCTATGCCGGGCTCTACCATTTCGACTGGGGCGTCTGGGTCGCGGGCGCGCTCTACATGGCGAACCACGTGTTCTTCTCGCTCGCCCTCGCCATCAAGACCTACTTCCAGAAGATCGCCGCCCCCGGCGACATCGCCCCCACCGCCGCCGTCGCCTTCACCATCAACCACATCGCGGCCGTGTTCCTGCCGGCCGCGCTCGGCCTCCTTTGGCTGACGTCGCCGATGGCGGTCTTCGTGCTGGCCGCGGGCATGGCGCTGGTCTCGCTCGGCCTCTCGACCCTCGTGCCGCGCCACCCCGTCCCGGGGCAGGAGACGATCCTCGCCCGCCCCCTCGCCGTGGCCGAGTAGGAACCCTACATATTGGCGAAAGGAGACCCGACATGATGTTCTTCCAACGCAAGAAGGCCGAGATGGTGCCCGAGGCCGACGCGCTGCCCGGCCGTGCCGCGCCGATCCCCACCGCCGAGACGCACCACGTCTACGGCACCAAGCTCTCGAACGACGTCCCCGAGGGGATGGGGGAAGCGATGTTCGGCATGGGCTGCTTCTGGGGGGTGGAGCGGATGTTCTGGCAGCTTCCCGGCGTCCACATGACCCTCGTCGGCTATGCCGCCGGCTACACCCCGAACCCCACCTACGAGGAGGTCTGCTCCGGCCGCACCGGCCATAACGAGGTCGTGCGCGTCATCTACGACCCCGAGCGCACCACCTATGAAGACCTGCTCCGCACCTTCTGGGAAGGCCACGATCCGACCCAGGGCATGCGCCAGGGCAACGACGCGGGCACGCAATACCGCTCCGGCATCTACACCTACACCGACGCCCAGAAACAGGCCGCCGAAGACACCCGCGCCGCCATGCAACCCCGCCTGCACGACGCCGGATATGGCGAAATCACCACCGAAATCCTCGACGCGCCCGTGTTCTACGCGGCCGAGGACTACCACCAGCAATACCTCTCGAAGAACCCCGGCGGCTATTGCGGTATCGGTGGGACGGGCGTCACCTGTCCCGTGGGTGTCGGGGTCTAGGTGGACGGCCCATCTTCAAAGGCCGTTGAACGGAAATCCGTCGGATCGTGAGAACTTCCCGGTCGTGCCATGACGTGGACAGAAAGCTGTCCTCTTTGGTCGCTGCGGCGTCAGAGAGGACGGAAATCCATGGAAATCATAATACCCGTCATTCTCGTCCTTCTCATCTTCATGGTGGTGAACTCCGGGACCGAAACGAATGCAAAGGCAAAACGCAGTTTGCCGAAAAAGGCGACCGAGCCTGAACCGCCGGGACAACCCCGCCCCGAGAGCAGCGTTCAGAAACTTCGGGAATGCACGGTCAAGATTCGTCCCCTGATGAGCAAGGAACAGGCCACGGTCCATACGTTCCTTGAACGATACGCAACCGAGAACGACCTACTCCTGTCTAGCGAAGTCAGCATGTCCGCCATCTTCAGCGTATCGAACAAGGCGGATAGAAAGCTGGCTTTTGCGGCTTTTGCGACAGTTCGGCAGAAGTATGTCGATTTCCTCCTCACAGACAGAGATCATTGGCCCCTCTGCGGTGTGGAATATCACGGCTCGGGGCATTGGTCCGGAAATGCGGTCGAGCGTGACGCCACCAAACGCACGGCATTTGAATTGGCCGATCTTCCCCTGATCCATATCAGGAAGGGCGAACTTCCGAGCACGCTGATTGCCAGAATCGACCTCGCACGGGGTGTCGTTGCGAATGACTGCGCCAATTCGGCTATACCACATCCCGCCCACGCACGAGAAGCCGACGCCCGAACCTAGGTAAGCGGGGAGCGCCGTCTCTCCGCCCCCGCCCGCCATCAATCATTGAACACTTCCGCCAGGATCCTCATCTCCGCCACATCCTCCGGCGTCAGCAGCATCTGCGTGCCGTCCTCCGACGTCGCCTTCGCCATCAGTTCCTCCACGCGCTGAACCTGCCGTTGCATCCGCGCGATCTTGAGCAGCTCTTCCGCCCGGGTCGGCCGCGGCTTGCCCATCCACTCCTGATGATACTTCTCCGCCAGGTCGCCATGACGGATCAGACCGGCCAGCCGCGCCAGCATGAACGACCGCAGCACCGCGTTCATCCGCGGCCCGTGCCCCGCACCCATCTTCTTGAAGAACCGCAGCACATCGTCATCCAACCGCAGCGTCACCCGCGTCTTGGACGCGCCGCGCCCCTCCCAGATCTCGCGCCATTCGTCCGGCAGCCGGCCCTCGCGGGCCACGGTGTCGTGCATGTCCCATTCGAACCGCCGCATTGCGGCGATCATCTCGTTTTGCTGTTCACGCTGGCGCGCGCCCTTCCCGGCCATGTCCCGTCCCCCGATCCAAAGTCACGACCCGCGACCCTCGGGGCGAGCGATTAACGGTCGGTAAAGGACGCCGATGCGGCTGTACGGGGGGTGCACAGGGGGTGCACATGGGGTGCCTGTGACAATTCCGCCTCTCGCCAGTGACTTGCCGGCCACATCCGCAAATCTCGGGGCGACCGGCAACGAAAAAGGGCGCCCCGTTCCCGAGGCGCCCTCTCAGGCCGTCGCAAGCCCCCCTTGGGGGGCGATCGCGAATCAGGCCAGTTGCAGGTTCGTCGCGCTTTCGCGGCCGTCACGGCCGGGCTCGATATCGAACGTCACCTTCTGGTTGTCAGCCAGACCGGTCAGGCCCGCACGCTCGACAGCCGAGATATGCACGAACACATCCTTGCTGCCGCCGTCGGGCGCGATGAAGCCGAAGCCTTTGGTGGCGTTGAACCATTTGACGGTGCCAGTGGCCATCGTCTGTCTCCTTCGTTTGCTGCCCGCGGGATGCGGCAGTTCGGCAAAGTCATAACAAGTATCGAGAGTGACTGAGCCGTGAGGAGCAGGATCATCAATAGAAATAACGTCGCCGCCCCGTCGTGTAAAATTTCGGGCGCCAATGCAAGGGGGTTGCCCGCGACATGCCCGCGCATGGCAACGGCCCGCCAGTCAGGCCCCGTCCCACCCCGCGCGGATCAGCGCCGCCGCCTCGGGCGCGAAATAGGTCAGCACGCCGTCGCAACCGGCCCGGCGAAACGCCATCAGGCTCTCCATCATGGCCTTCTCGCCGTCGATCCACCCGTTCCCCGCCGCCGCGCGGATCATCGCGTATTCGCCCGACACCTGATATGCGAAGGTGGGCACGCAAAACCGCTCCTTCACCCGCGTGCAGATATCCAGATACGGCATTCCGGGTTTGACCATCACCATGTCCGCCCCCTCCGCCAGGTCACGCGCGACACAGCGCAGTCCTTCCTCGGCGTTGAACGGGTCGAGCTGATAGGTCTTCTTGTCGCCCTTCAGCGCCCCCGACGCACCGACCGCGTCACGGAACGGCCCGTAAAAGGCGCTGGCGTATTTCGCGGCATAGGACATGATCGTCGTGTGGATGTGACCCGCCGCCTCCAGCGCGTCGCGTATCGCCCCGATGCGGCCATCCATCATGTCCGACGGACCCAGGATGTCGGCCCCCGCCTCCGCCTGCGCCAGCGCCATGCGCACCAGGGCCTCGACGCTCTCGTCGTTGACGATCTGGCCGTCGCGGACGATCCCGTCATGGCCTTGCGCATTGTATGGGTCCAGCGCGACATCCGTCATCACCGCAATGTCGGGCACCTCGGCCTTGATCGCGCGGATGGCGCGGTTCGACAGGTTCTCGGGGTTCCAGGCCTCCTCGCACAGGTCGGATTTATGCGCGGCGTCGGTGTAGGGAAACAGGCAGATCGCCCGGATACCCGCCTCATGCGCGTCGGCAGCAGCCTCCACCGTCAGGTCTACCGAGCGGCGCAGGACGCCTGGCATCGACGCGACCTCCTGCGTTGCGCCCTCGCCGTCACACAGGAAGACCGGCCAGATCAGGTCGTCCGCCGACAACCGGTCCTCGCGCACAAGGGAACGCAGGGCCGGGGTCCGGCGCAGGCGACGAAGACGTGGGGCGGGCGGTTTCGGCATGATGCACCTATGCGACACTCGCTACCGGTCGCATGCCTCACGCCTTCGTTCAACCACCCCCATCTTGCCATCCCCCCACCCACCGGGCGACATGGCGCGGACGTGCAATCGGATCGGGCCACCCTTGGATTTCTTCTTCCTGCAACTGGCGTTCGAGGCGATCGACATGCGGTCGTTCTCGAACCTGTGGTTCTGGATCGCCCTTGCCGTGATGTGGTCGACCGCCGCGCATTGGGTCGTAGGCGTGCCGTTCGATATGGTCCGCCGCGCCGCCAAGGGGCACGAACAGTCGATGTCGGACATGCAGGTGCTGGCCAGCATCCAGGCCCGCCGATTGCTGTTCATCGCCGATGCGACCGGCCTTCTGTCGACGGCGTTCAGCTTCTTCGCGATCACGGCGCTTTCGCTCCTCGGCTTCCTCTACGGGGTGGAATTCGCGCAGGCGATCCTGCTGCTGTTCCTGCCGATGACACTGGTCGCCTGGGTCACGCTGCGGGCCGCGCGACGGGTCGATGGGTCGTCCGCCGAGGAGCTGGGCAACCTTTTGTTCCGTACGCGGCGCGTGATCCAGGGCATTGGCATCGTGTCGATCTTCGTGACCTCGATGTGGGGCATGTGGGTGAACCTGAACGCGAACGTCCTGGGCGGCTGACGACGGTTGACACCGGCCCCGCCGCCGTTACCTGCACCATCCATGTCTGACGCCCCCAACCCGCTGCCCCCGGGCCATATCCGCGTCGGCGGCGCGCCCGAAGGGTTCGACGCCCGCGTCCTGTTGCGCGAGTTGGAGAAGGGTCAGCCGGTCGTCCATGTCGCGCGCGACGACAAGCGGGCCGAGGCGATGGCCGCCGCCCTGCGCGTCCATCAGGCCGGGATCACGGTGCTGCGCCTGCCGGCCTGGGACTGCCTGCCCTATGACCGCGTCTCGCCCGCCGCCGAGGTCTCGGCCACGCGGATGGCGACGCTGACGGCGTTGGCCCATGGCCTGTCCGGCAAGTTCATCCTTCTGACCACACTGTCGGCGATCACGCAGCGCATCCCGGCCCGGGCGACGTTGAAGGGCGCGGGTTTTGCCGCCCGCATCGACCAGCGGATCGACGAGGGCGCCCTGCGCGACTTCCTAGTCCGCATGGGGTTCACCCAGACCCCCACGGTGATGGAGCCGGGCGACTGGTCCCCCCGTGGCGGCATCATCGACATCTGGCCGCCGGGGCAGCCGCAGCCGGTACGGCTCGACCTTTTCGGCGACACGCTGGACGGGCTGCGTCGGTTCGATCCAGTCACGCAGCGCACGACCGAGCAGTTGAAGCTGATCGAACTGGCCCCCGTCTCCGAGGTCATCCTCGACGGGCCCGCCATCACTCGCTTTCGGCAGACCTACCGCATCGAATTCGGGGCCGCCGGCACCGACGATCCGCTCTACGAAGCGGTCAGCGCGGGCAAGAAGGCGCAGGGGATGGAGCACTGGCTGCCTTTCTTCCACGACACGCTCGAAACGCTGCCCGACTATCTGCCGGGCGCGACCTTCGTGATGGATGACGCGACCCCCGCGCATCACGCCGAACGCTGGACGCAAATCACCGACATGTACGACAACCGGCGCGAGGCGATGATGGCCAAGGGCCGCGTCGACAGCGTCTACAAGCCCGCCCGTCCCGACACGCTCTACCTTTCGCCCGATGCGTTCGAGGCGACGCTGGAGGGCCGACGCGTCCTGCACCTGTCGTCCCTGCCCGCGGCACCCGGCCCCGGCGTAATCGACGCGGGCGGCCGCATCGGCCGCAGCTTCGCGCCCGAACGTCAGCTCGAAGACATCAACCTGTTCGAGGTTCTGGCCAGCCACATCGCCGACAGGCGCGGCGACGGCGGCGTCGTCATCGCCTCCTATTCCGGCGGGGCGCGCGAGCGGCTTCAAGGCCTGCTGGAGGATCAGGACGTCGCGGGTCTGAAGGCCGTGAAGCGGCTGGAGGAGGTGGCCAGGGGCGAGGTCGGGCTGGCGATCTGGGCGCTTGATCGCGGGTGGGAGGGGCCGGTGGGCAAGGGCCGCCTGACCGTCATTTCCGAACAGGATGTGCTGGGCGAACGCCTGATCCGCGGCAAGAAGAAGAAGCGCCGCGCCGAGAACTTCCTGACCGAGGCGCAGGCCCTCTCGGTCGGGGACCTCGTCGTCCATGTGGACCACGGCGTCGGCCGGTTCGTCGGGTTCGAGACGGTGACGGCCGCCGGCGCGCCGCATGAATGCCTGACGCTCGAATATGCCGGGGGCGACCGCCTGTTCCTGCCGGTCGAGAACATCGAACTGCTCAGCCGCTACGGGCAGGAGGAGGGTTTGCTCGACAAGCTCGGCGGTGGCGCTTGGCAGGCCCGCAAAGCCCGCCTGAAGGAGCGTATCCGCCAGATCGCCGAACGCCTGATGCGCATCGCCGCCGAGCGTGCCCTGCGCCGCGCCCCCATCCTGGAGCCGCCCCGCGACATGTGGGAAAGCTTCGCCGCCCGCTTCCCCTACGAGGAGACGGACGACCAGTTGCAGGCGATCGAGGACGTGGCGAACGACCTCGCCTCCGGTCAGCCCATGGACCGGCTGATCGTGGGCGATGTCGGTTTCGGCAAGACCGAGGTGGCGATGCGCGCCGCCTTCATCGCCGCCACCTCCGGCAAGCAGGTCGCCGTCATCGCACCCACCACCCTGCTGGCGCGGCAACATGCGAAGTCGTTTCAGGACCGGTTCCGCGGCCTGCCGATCACCGTGCGCCAACTGTCCCGCTTCGTCCCGGCCAAGCAGGCGGCGGAGACGCGCGCGGGCATCGCGGACGGCACCGTCGACATCGCCATCGGAACCCATGCCCTGCTGGCAAAGCAGGTCAAGTTCCGCGAACTCGGCCTTCTGGTCATCGACGAGGAGCAACATTTCGGCGTCACCCACAAGGAACGCCTGAAGGAGATACGGTCCGACGTCCATGTCCTGACGCTCTCGGCCACGCCGATCCCGCGCACGCTGCAGATGTCGCTGACCGGCGTGCGCGACCTCAGCATCATCGGCACGCCGCCCGTCGACCGGCTGGCGATCCGCACCTATGTCAGCGAGTTCGACGCCGTGCAGGTGCGCGAGGCGCTGCTGCGGGAGCATTACCGCGGCGGTCAGTCCTTCGTCGTCGTGCCCCGTATCAGCGATCTGAGCGAGATGGAGGCGTTCCTGCGCGAGCAGCTGCCCGAACTCAGCTACGTCATCGCGCACGGGCAGCTTGCCGCGGGCGATCTCGACGAGCGGATGAACGCCTTCTACGACGGCAAGTACGACGTGCTTCTGTCGACGACGATCATCGAATCCGGCATCGACATTCCGACCGCGAACACGATGGTCATCTGGCGCGCCGACATGTTCGGCCTATCGCAACTCTACCAGATCCGGGGCCGTGTCGGACGCTCGAAAACCCGCGCCTACGCCTTCCTGACGACGAAGCCGCGCGCGAAGCTGACGCCGAATGCCGAACGACGGCTCAAGGCACTCGGCTCGATCGACGCGCTCGGGGCAGGGTTCAACATCGCCAGCCAGGATCTCGACCTGCGCGGCGGCGGCAACATCATCGGCGAGGAACAGTCGGGCCAGATGCGCGAGGTCGGCCTCGAACTCTACCAGTCCATGCTTCAGGAGACGATCGACAAGCTGAAATCCGGCAGCGCCGATCTGCCGGACGCGCTTTCCGACGATTGGTCGCCTCAGATCAACCTGGGCGTGCCGGTCCTCATCCCCGAGGATTACGTGACCGATCTCGACCTGCGGCTGGGCCTCTATCGCCGCCTGTCGGGGCTGGACCGCAAGGTCGAACTCGAAGGCTTCGCCGCCGAACTCATCGACCGCTTCGGCCCGCTGCCGCGCGAGGTGAACGTCCTGCTGCGGATCGTGCGGATCAAGTCGATGTGCAAGGCCGCCGGGATCGAGAAGCTGAATGTCGGCGCCAAGGGCGCGACGGTCGAGTTCCACGGCAACCGCTTCGCCCGGCCCGAGGGGCTGGTCGACTACATCAAGGCACAGAACGGCGCTGCGAAGATCAAGGGTGACAAGCTGGTCGTCCTGGGCGATTTCGCGTCCGAGGCGGACCGCATCAAGGGCGGCTTCGCCATCGCCCGCGACTTGGCCGTACATGCCGGCGCGGCCAAGGCACGGGCGACCCCGTCGTCGAAAACCCGCGACGTCGCGACCTGACGGGCTAGGTCCCCCCCGATGTGGGGAACGATCGACGGGCGCGACGTAATCTATACCATCGTGGGGCTGGCCCTGTTCGGGCTGACCCTGCAACCGGCGTTGCAACGCTACAAGGTCTTCAACCTGCCGCTGCTCTACGTACTGATCGGGGCGGCCTTGTCCGCGGCGGGGATGCTGCATATCGACCCCCTGCGCGGCGGCTGGCAGTCGGGCGTGGTCGAACATGCCGCGGAACTGATCGTCATCATCTCGCTGGCCGGCGCGGGCCTTGCCATCGACACGCCGGCAAGCTGGCGGCGATGGAACCCGACCTGGCGCCTGCTGGTGGTGACGATGCCGCTGACGATCGGGGCCGTCGCGTTTCTCGGGTCGTCCTGGCTTGGCCTGTCGCTGCCGGCGGCGCTTCTGCTGGCGGCGGCGCTTGCGCCCACCGATCCGGTGCTGGCCCGGTCGGTCCAGGTCTCTCCGCCGGGCAAGGGGGAAACCGCGATGGAGGTCGCGCTGACCGCCGAGGCGGGCCTGAACGACGGCCTGGCCTTTCCGTTCATCTATCTGGCCATCCATGCCGCGACGCTGGGTGTGTCGCAGATGGTCGGCGGCGAGGCATGGCTATGGTCGTGGATCGGGTTCGACGTCCTTTATCGGGTGGCCGCGGGGGTCGTGGTCGGCATCGCCGTGGGCTGGCTCATCAGTCGGATCATCTTCAGCCCCATCGGCGACGGATCGCAGGGAGCCTGGAACGCGGTCGTCGTCATCCTGTCTGCCACGCTGATCAGCTACGGCGTGACGGAGGCGATCGACGGCTACGGCTTCCTCGCGGTCTTCTGCGCGACGCGGAGCGGACGTTCCCGTACCCGCAACACCGATGACGAAGGATACGAGAAATATGCCCACCACGGGGCCGAACAGCTGGAGGCGATCCTGCTGGCCATACTGCTGCTGTGGCTGGGCACCTTCGTCGGGGCGGGCGCCCTGTCGGGCCTGACCTGGCAGGAGGTGGCCTTCGCCCTCCTCCTGATCTTCATCCTGCGGCCGCTGGCGGGTCTGCTGGCCCTGATCGGGTTCGACTGCCCACGGTTCCAACGCAACAGCGTGGCGTTCTTCGGCATCCGCGGAATGGGTTCCGTCTTCTACATCGCCTATGCCCAGAACCATGCCGATTTCGGCGATATCGACATGGTCTGGCGGATTGCGGTGGTCGTGATCCTCGTGTCGATCCTGGTGCATGGCTATGCCGCCAACATCTTCCTCGGCGGCGAGGACCTCGTCGAAACCCACCCCTACAAGGAGGACACGCAGGACGGCTAGCGCACCTTCTGGCCCACGAAGGGGTCCTCGATCTGAACCGGCTCCTCCTGCAGGCGCGCGGCAATGGCCAGGGCTACCAGCAGGCTCAACGCGACGCCGGCCATGAGCGGGAACGGCGTGCCATCGAAAGCGAGGCCGATCGGGGCGGCGACGGCGACCGCGAGGATCGTGCTGATGGCCGAGATGACGGAAGACGCCATGCCCGCCAGATGGCCCATCGGCTGCATCGCGATGGCGTTCAGGTTGCCGATGGTCAGCCCAGCGAGCGCGAAGCTGCCGACTTGCCAGACGAAGAACAGCGGAAAGCGCAGCGACATGGGCACCATGTCCGCGAACCAGAGCGCGGCCAGCACCACCGACAGGCACATATGGCCGGCAACCGCCCGCCGGATCAGCCAGACCATGCCAACCCGAACGACGAGGCGCGCGTTCAGGAACGAGGCCGACCCCGAAAGCAGGGCGATCACGCCGAACCAGACCGGAAAGCTCTCGCCCATGCCGAACGCGATGTCGTAGATCGGCTGGACGCTGGTGATCGTGGCGAAGAGCGTGCCGAAGGTCAGCGTCTGCACGATGATGGCCCGGCGCACGTTCGCATGACCCAGCACCTCGCGCAGGGCCGCGATCAAGCGCGTCAGCCGGAGCGTCCGGCGGGCCTCCGGGCGTAGGGTCTCGGGCTGGCGCAAGGCAAGCCAGAGGGCCGATACCGTCGAGAAAAGGACAAAGGCCCAGAAGACCCCGCGCCATCCGAAGCCCGCGATTATGAATGCGCCCATCAGCGGCGCGATCGCCGGGACGAGCGTGAAGACCATCATGATGAAGCTGGACACGCGCGCCATGCCCCGCCCGGCATAGAGATCCCGTATCATCGCCTGGGCCACCACGCGCGGGCCGCTGGCCCCCAGACCCTGCAGGACGCGCGCCGCCAGTATCGTCTTCAGATCCGGGGCGAGCGTGCAGAGGATCGCGGCCACGCAATACACCACGGCCCCCCCGATCATCACCGGCTTGCGCCCCACCGCGTCCGAGAGCGGGCCGGAGAACAGCGTTCCGATCCCCATGCCGAAGACGAAAGCCACGATGACCAGTTGCGCGGCATTCGGGTCCGCCGGCGAAAGTTCCCGCCCGATTTCAGGCAGGGCCGGCAGCATCGCATCGATCGAAAACGCGATCGTCGCGGACAGCATCGCCATCAGCGCGACGAATTCCGGCAGCGAAAGCGCGGGACGAACCGCGGGGGCGGCCTTGGTCACGCGTCGTCCGCGGCGATCTGCGCGAGGATGTCGTCGATCACCTTCGCCCACAGTTCCGGCGGCTGTGCGCCGCGCAGGACATGCTGGTTGGCCAGGATGAAGGTCGGCACGCCGGTCACGCCCCGTTCGCGGGCATGGGCGTCCCGGGCGCGGATGTCCCGGGCATCGGCGTCGGTGGCGAACAGGCGGGTCAGCATGTCGCCGTCCATCCCGATCTGCGTTCCGATCGCAATCAGGGTCGCGATGTCGCCGATGTCGCGTCCCTTTTCGAAATAGGCCTCGAACAGGGCCTGGACGGCATGGGTCTGCTTCTGCTCAAGGCGCGCCCAGTGGATCAGCCGGTGGGCGTCCAGCGTGCTGGGCGTGCGCGCAATGCGGTCCAGGGCGACATCCAGTCCCGCCGCCTCGACCGCCTCCACGACGGGCGCATAGGCGCGCATCGCCCCATCCTTGCCGCCGAATTTCGCCTCCAGATAGGCGCGGCGGTCCATCCCGTCCGCAGGCATATCGGGGTTCAACTGAAACGGATGCCATTCCAGGATGAACGGGTGATCGGGAAGTTTTTGCAGGGCCCGGAAAAGATGCGTCTTTCCGATGTAGCACCAGGGGCAGATCGGATCGGACAGGATGTCGAGCTTGACCATGATTGCGCCCCTTTGCGGATTTCGACGACCCTAGGATGACCGGCGGTCGGGCGAAACCCCGCCCCCAGTCATGCCATCAGCCGAACAGATCATCCTTCCGCGTGGGGGCGTCCAGACCCAGATGGACCCATCCCTTGGCGGCGAGGGCCCGGCCCCGGGGCGTGCGCGCGATCAACCCCTGCTGCAGCAGGTAGGGCTCGATCACCTCTTCCACCGCGTCGCGGCTCTCCGACAGGGCGGCGGCGATCGTCTCGATCCCGACCGGGCCGCCGCCGTAGTTCTCGGCGATCAACCGCAGATAGCGCCGGTCGGAGGCGTCGAGCCCGAGATGATCGACGCCCAGCCGCGTCAGCGCAGAATCCGCGATGTCCTGGGTCACCGTTCCGTCGCCCTCGACCACGGCGAAGTCGACCACCCGGCGCAGCAGTCGCCCGGCAATGCGCGGCGTGCCCCTTGCGCGTCGCGCGATCTCCTGCGCGCCGTCCTTCGTGGCCGGCGCGCCGAGAAGACGTGCGCCGCGCGTCACGATGTGATGCAGCTCCGGCACGGTATAGAACTCCAGCCGCGTCGGGATGCCGAAGCGGTCACGCAGCGGCGTCGTCAACAGCCCCAGACGGGTCGTGGCACCGACGAGCGTGAACGGCTGCAAGTCGATCCGCACGGTCCGCGCGGCCGGCCCCTCGCCGATCACGAGGTCGAGGGCGAAATCCTCCAGCGCCGGATACAGCACCTCCTCCACGGCCGGGTTCAAACGGTGGATCTCGTCGATGAAGAGAACGTCCCGCGCTTCGAGGTTCGTCAGGATCGCTGCCAGGTCCCCCGCCCGCGCCAGCACCGGGCCGGAGGTCATGCGGAACCCAACGCCCAGTTCGCGCGCCATGATCTGCGCAAGGGTCGTCTTGCCCAGGCCGGGCGGGCCGTGGAACAAGACGTGGTCCATCGCCTCCTCGCGCCGACGGGCGCTTTCGATGAAGACCTTCAGGTTGGACCGGGCCTCGGCCTGGCCGATGAACTCGTCCAGGGTCTGCGGGCGCAGGGCCCGGTCATCCGGCACATCCTCGGGGGTCGCAGGGTCGAGCAGGGGATCGCGCATCGCGGGTTCAGTCCTTCGGGGCCAGTTCACGCAGCGCGGCGCGGATCAGATCGCTCGTGTCCGTGGCATCGCCCGCGACCGACGCCACGGCGCGGGCGGCATCCACCGGGGAATAGCCGAGATTGGCCAAGGCCGACAGCGCCTCCGCCCGGCCGGCCTGCGGCCCGCGCGCGGATGGCGGCGGGGCTTCCCCGTCGGAGACAGGAACGATGCCCCCCCCGGCATCGCCTTCTTCCATCATCATCATCGCGGGCGCCTTGCCCTTCAGTTCGAGAACGACCCGTTGCGCGATCTTCGGCCCGACCCCCGGCGCCGCCTTGACCGCATTGGCATCCCCGAGCGCGATCGCCTGCGCCACGCCATCCACGCCGAGCGTGCCGAGTATCGCCAGCGACCCCTTTGCCCCGATTCCCTGCACTCCGGTCAGCAGCCGATGCCATTCCCGTTCCTGGACGGTCAGGAAGCCGAAGAGCTGCAGCAGATCCTCGCGCACCAGGAGTTCCGTCCAGAGGGCGCAGGGCGACTTGACCGGCGGCAGGGCCGAGATCGTGCGATCCGAGCAGTAGACCAGATAGCCGACGCCGTTCACGTCGAGCAGTACGTGATCCGATGCCTTGTGATCCAGCCGTCCGGTCAGCCTGCCGATCATGTCCGCCCCTCAGGCCCGCATCGCGGCCGCGAGCCGACCGGAGGATTGCAGATGGAACGCATGACAAAGCGCGATGGCAAGCGCATCCGCCGCATCGTCGCTGTCGGGGACGCATCCGGGCAGTTGCATGCGGACCATGTGCTGCACCTGCGCCTTGTCGGCGTGACCGACGCCGACCACGGACTTCTTGACGGCATTGGGCGCATATTCCCCCACGGCCAACCCCGCCTGCGCCGGAACCAGCATCGCCACCCCGCGCGCCTGACCCAGTTTCAGCGTGCCCTGCCCGTTCGCGTTCACAAAGGTCTGTTCGACCGCGGCCGCGTCCGGACCGTAAGCGGCGACCACGGCGCCGAGGTCGCCGTGCAGTGACAGAAGGCGTTCGGCAAGGTCGGCGCCGGCGGGCCGGCAGGTGCCGCTGGCCACGTAGCGCAGCCGGGACCCGTCGCTGTCGACCACACCCCAGCCGCAGGCGCGAAGCCCCGGATCGATCCCCAAAATGCGCATCCTGCCAAGGCCCCGATGTTCTCGCTTTGATCCTAGCTAGCACAAGGATTTCCGCTGGGCCAGCGCCGCACAGACGTAGGCGGAACGGAACCCGCCAACGCCCCACGCAATTCTGGAGCTGCGCAATCGGATTTCTGCCATGCAGAAATCACATGTCAGGCATGCTTGCTCGATATTTGTGCAGTCTGCGAACGTGTCCTATCTGCCGAATGTCCGAAGCAGCCGATCGGCTGCATCCATCGCAGCCCATCCGCCCCCCAAGGAACACATCATGGCTACCTTCGACCAATTCCGCCCTGCCCGCCCGGCACCCGCCTTCGGTTTCATCTCCAACGTTCTGGGCATGCTCATCGCCTGGAACGATCGCCGCGTGACGCTCAAGCTGCTGAACGGCCTGACCGAGCGCGAACTCAACGACATCGGCCTCGAGCGTGCCGACCTGGTGAATTGGTCGCGTCGATAGAGACGATGCTTCGGTCGGGCTGAACGCCCGATGCGGGTCGCTCCTTCGGAGCGGCCCGTTTTCGTTCAGCGCCGCCGCAGCGTCAGCGTTGTCCAGTCGCCCAGGCTGCGCTGCCGGAAAAGGTCGAACCCCGCGGCGTCATAGGCTGCCACGACGTCATCGGCCTGCGGGTTCAGGATGCCCGACAGGATGGCATACCCCCCCGCGGCGCAATGGTTGGCCATTTCGGGGGCCAGATCCACCAGCGGGCCCTTGAGGATGTTCGCGAAGATCAGGCCGAACGGCGCGTCGGCGGCCAGGTCGGGATGTGCGAAGCCTGCCGCCTCGATACAGGTCAGCCGACCCGCCAGATCGTTCACCGCCGCGTTGGCGCGCGCCACGTCCACCGCGACCTCGTCGATATCCGACGCGATGATGGGCACGTCGCGCCAGACCTTGGCCGCGGCCATGGCCAGCACGGCCGTGCCCGCACCGATATCGGCAACAGAAACCGGAGCCAGCCCGTCCGCGAGCAGCTCCTCGAAGGCGAGAAGACATCCCTGGGTCGTGCCGTGATGACCGGTGCCGAACGCCATCGCCGCCTCGATCAGAAGCGCGATCCGACCGGCGGGAACGCGGTCCGCATCGTGGCTGCCGTAGACGAAGAACCGCCCCGCCTCGACTGGCTGCAATTCGCGGCGCACATGGGCGACCCAATCGGTGGGCGGCACCTCGGACACGACGAACGGCCTGGCATCGAAGGCCGCCGCCAGCAGGGCAAGCGCGGTCTGGTCCGGCGCCTCGGCGAAGTAGGCGCCGACCTCCCATAGGCCGGATCCATCCTCCATCTCGAAGACGCCGACACCGTCGGGCTCCATCGTTTCCTCCAGTGCCCGGCCCAATCCTTCGGCGGCCTGCCTGTCGGTCAAGATCGTCAGCGCCGTCCAGCTGGCGGGGGTTATGTCGGACATTCGCGGACGCTCCGGTTCTGGTCGGGCCGGGTTACGCCGAAGGCCCGGCCGGGTCCAGACCGGCTGGACGACCGCGCATCGACATGGCACCCCACGGGAATGACGTCCCTCTCCCCCGAAGCCGTCGAGGCGTTGTTCACCCGCAGCGACCGCTCATACCTCTTCGCCCGCTGGGGCAGGCCGATCGTGCCGGTCGTGTTCGGCGTGACGGATGCGACCGTTTCGATCCTGAAGGGCGCGATCGAGGCGCTCTGCGTGCTGACCGACCACCGGCTGGCCGAGACCGACGCCGAACTGGGCGCGAACCTGATGGTTTTCTTCGTCGCCGATTGGGGCGAGCTGACGGATACGCCCAACCTCGACAGATTAATCCCCGAACTGGATGCGCTCGTCGTCCGGCTGCGCGCGGCGGACGCGAACCAGTACCGGATTTTCCGGTTCGACGACGACGGGGCGATCAAAGCGTGCTTCAGCTTCGTGCGGATGGACGATCAACTGGCCGACGTCCCGGCCGAAACGCTTGCCCTGAACCAGATGGTTCAGGCGCTCCTGCTGTGGTCGGACACGGCGTTCACCGACCATTCGCCGTTGGCGCTGGCGGACGGCCGCGCGATCCTGCGGCCCGAGATCGCGGACGTGATGCGCGTGGCCTACGACCCCGTCCTGCCCGCGATGGCGCAGGACCCGAGCCACGCGCTGCGACTCTACGCGCGGCTGGGGCGGGCCCAGTGAGCCATCTCTGGCAGGTGCGCGTCTACTACGAGGATGTCGACCTGGCCGGCATCGTCTACTACGCGAACTACCTCAGATTCATCGAACGGGCCCGGTCGGAAATGGTCCGCGCGGCGGGCATCGACCAGGACGCGATGCGCGCTGCGGGGCACGTCTTCGCGGTGTCGCATGTGTCCGCCGACTATCTCAGTCCGGCGCGCTACGACGACCTTCTGGATATCGAGACGAAAGTGGCGGAACGCTCGGCCGCGCGGTTCACCCTGCGGCAGACGGTCGCCCGCGGGGGAATCGACCTGTTCCGGGCCCGCGTGACCATCGTCTGCATGGATCTTTCGGGGCGCCCCCGCCGACTGCCCCCGGCCATCGCGGAACTGGGCCGCTAGGCGTGCCCACCGGGCGGCCCGGGCATGCAGCACGGGACATCGCGTGGCCGCGAAAAGACGCGCGACGATCCGCGCATTGGCCGAAGCATCTCGCCAAGGTCATTCCCTTCTGCTAGAATCCCGCGCAGCACAAAGCGGTCGATAAACGACCCAAATTAAGGACGGGCGGTCCACATGGAAACCGAAGTACTGGCAGCTGCCAGCGAGATCGACTTTTCGATCTGGGCGCTGTTTCTGCGCGCGACCTTCATCGTGAAGGTGGTGATGATCATGCTGTTCGCGGCCTCGATCTGGGTCTGGGCGATCCTGATCCAGAAGGTGATGCAGTTCCGGCGCGCGCGCGGCCACGCCGCCGCCTTCGACCGAGCCTTCTGGTCGGGCGAGCCGCTGGACGAACTCTACGACCAGATCGGCGACCGGCCGCGATCGGCCTCGGAACGCATCTTCGCGTCGGCCATGCAGGAATGGTCGCGCAGTCATCGCGACGATGGCGGCCTGATCGCCGGGGCGCAGTCGCGCATCGACCGCACGATGGACGTGGCCATCGCCAAGGAACGCGACCGCCTGACCAGCGGGCTGACCTTCCTGGCCACGGTCGGGTCGACCGGCCCGTTCGTGGGCCTGTTCGGAACGGTCTGGGGCATCAAGCACGCGTTCGAGCAGATCGCGATCAGCCAGAACACCAACCTGGCCGTCGTGGCACCCGGCATCGCCGAGGCGCTGCTGGCGACGGGCCTGGGCCTGCTGGCCGCGATCCCGGCGGTCGTGTTCTACAACAAGCTGAGCCGCGATGCCGACCGCATCACCGGCAACTACGAAGCCTTCGCGGACGAGTTCGCGACCATCCTGTCGCGCCAGCTGGACGCTGCCTGAATGGGCGGGGGCATGATCCAGCCCGGTGGGGGCGCGAACACGCGCCGTCGCCGGGGGGCGCGTGGCAGCGCGCCCATGTCCGAGATCAACGTGACGCCCTTCGTCGACGTGATGCTGGTGCTGCTGATCATCTTCATGGTCGCCGCGCCCCTTCTGACGGCGGGCGTGCCGATCGAATTGCCCGAGACGGCTGCCGCTCCCCTGCCGCAGGAGCAGGAGGAGCCGCTCGCGCTGACCGTCGCCGCAGACGGACGCGTCCTGATCGGATCGACCGAGGTGCCCCGCGACGAGTTGCTGCCCCGCCTGCGCGCGATCGCCGGCGAAAGACAGGGCGACAAGGTGTTCCTGCGCGCCGACGGATCGGTCCCCTATTCCGAGGTCATGGTGA
This sequence comes from Jannaschia sp. S6380, assembly GCF_023015695.1. Classification (NCBI taxonomy): domain Bacteria; kingdom Pseudomonadati; phylum Pseudomonadota; class Alphaproteobacteria; order Rhodobacterales; family Roseobacteraceae; genus Jannaschia; species Jannaschia sp. S6380. The sequence goes on along the minus strand of NZ_JALKAS010000002.1, from coordinate 803,881 downwards.
TCATGGGCGCGCTCAACGCAGGCGGCTTCCGCAACATCGGCCTGGTGACCGATGCCGGCGGCCCGACCCTGGACGGGGCCGACGAGGCAGGCCGATAGGATGGAACGCCGCACGGCAGTCGCGCTCTCGGGCACGGCCCATGCGGGCGTCGTGGTCTGGGCCCTGATCGGCGGACTGTTCAACCCGGTCGAGGACGAGGAACGGCTGAGCGTCGCTGCCGTCTCGGTCGTGTCGTCGGCGGAGTTCGACGCCCTCGTCTCGAACGCGCCGGTGACGCCCGAGGCGCCGGCCCCCGAGGCTCCGGCGGCGCCGCAGCCCTCCGAACCGGTCGACGTGCCCACGCCCACAGAAGAGGCGCCGCCGCCGCGTCCCGCGCCCCAGCCCGAGACGCCGGAGCCCACGACGCCCGACCCGACGCCAGATACGAGCCAGCTGACCCCGCCGCCGCAGACCGAGGTCGTGCCGGAGGTGCCCGATGCCCCCTCCGCGCCGGCCGAGGCGCCGGATGCCCCGGTCTCGGATCGCCCCGCGCCGCGGCAGGCCGACATCGTGACCGCCACGCCGACCCCCGCACCGCCCCCTTTGACCGAGACGGCCCCCGTGGCCGAAGCCCCGGCCACGCCCACGCCCGCCGAACCCGACGAGCCGCTGGAGGAGGCGCCCGAGCCCGCCGCGCCCGAGGAAACCGCCCCCGTCATCGTGACCGAGGCCGACACCCCGTCGGCCGCGCCCGAACGGTCCATCCGGCCATCGCGCAAGCCGACGCCGCCGCAACCGGCCGTCGCCGCGGTCGAGGAGCCCGACGAAACCCCCGCCCCGACACCGGCAGCGGACGCGCCTGAAAGCGCGCCCGCGACCGAAACCGTGGATGATGCGCCGGCCGAGGAGGCGCCCGCCTTCGACGTCATGGCCGCCTTGACCGAGGCCAACGAGGGCGAAGGCAGCGCACCCCCCGCCCCGTCCGGCCCGCCCCTGACCCAGGGCGAGCGCGATGGCCTTCGTGTCGCGGTCAGCCGGTGCTGGAACCTCGGAAGCCTGTCGACCGAGGCGATGCGCACGACGGTCACGATCTCCATGGAAGTCGGCCGCGACGGGGTCCCGCGGACCGACAGTATCCGTTTCGACGGGTTCGAGGGCGGGTCCGAGGCGGCGGCGCGCCAAGCTTACGAGGCGGGACGACGCGCGATCCTGCAATGCGGACGCGACGGGTTCGACCTGCCGCCCGAGAAATACGAACAGTGGAAGGAAATCGAGATGACCTTCAATCCGGAACAGATGCGACAGCGCTGATGCAAAACGTGATCGCGAACCTTCGCCCCGCAGCAAGGAACCTTCGGAGAGGCATTGAGAAAATCCGGCGCTTTGGCGATACCCGGACTGACCCACGGATGGAAACGACGAGGTTTCGGGTGACACGACTGCTCAAGGCGCTTTGCGCCGCCCTTCTGCTCGCGACGCCCGCGATGGCGCAGGACGCGCCCGGCCCGCTTCGGATCGAGATCACCGACGGCGTGATCGAGCCGCTGCCCTTCGCGGTGCCGACCTTCGTCGCGCGCAACGATGCGGCGACCGAACTGGCCGAGGACCTCACCCGCGTGATCTCGGCCGACCTGACCAATACCGGCCTGTTCCGCGAGATCCCGAAGGATGCGCATATCGCCCGCGTCGGCAGCTTCGACGCGCCGATCCAGTTTTCGGACTGGAAGGCGATCAACGCGCAGGCGCTCATCACCGGCTCCGTCCTGGCCGAGCCGGACGGGCGGATCGTGGTGCAGTTCCGTCTCTACGACGTCTTCTCGGAGGCGCAGTTGGGCGAGGGCCTGCAATTCGTCGGCACGGCCGAAGGCTGGCGCCGGATGGCCCACAAGGTCGCCGACGCCGCCTATAGCCGCATCACCGGCGAGGACCCCTATTTCGACAGCCGGGTCGTCTTCGTGTCCGAACAGGGGCCCAAGGACGCGCGGCAGAAGCGCTTGGCCGTGATGGATTACGACGGCGCGAACGTGTCTTACCTGACGTCGTCGGACGCGATCGTCCTGGCGCCGCGCTTTTCGCCCGACGGCAGCCGGATCATCTATACCGGCTACGAGTCCGGCTTTCCCAAGGTGACCGTCATCGACGTGGCCACCCTGCAGAAGACGACCGTGGGCGGCGTCGACCAGAACATGAGCTTCGCACCCAGGTTCAGTCCCGACGGCGGCCGCGTCGTCTATTCGGCCGAAGTGGCGGGCAATACCGACCTCTACGTCCTCGACCTGAACTCGGGGGCGACCACGCGCCTGACCACGGCGCCGTCGATCGAGACCGCCCCCAGCTTCAGCCCCGACGGCAACCGCATCGTGTTCGAGAGCGACCGATCCGGCGCGCCGCAACTCTATATCATGCCGGCCGCCGGCGGCGAGGGCAGCCGCGTCAGCTTCGGCGAGGGGCGCTACGGCACCCCGGTCTGGAGCCCCAAGGGCGACTATATCGCGTTCACAAAGCAGAATGCGGGGCGTTTTCACATCGGCGTCATGCGCACCGACGGCAGCGAGGAGCGCCTGCTGACCGGCGCGTTCCTGGACGAGGGTCCGACCTGGGCCCCCAATGGCCGGGTCGTCATGTTCACCCGCGAGACGGCCGGGGCGCAGGGGGCACCGGCGCTCTATACCGTGGATATCACGGGACGAAATCTTCAACGCGCCGCGACCCCTGCGGCGGCTTCGGACCCTTCCTGGGGTCCCCTTCTGAACTAGAGGCAATGACATGAAAACGACAGCGATCATCCTGATGACGGCCCTGGCGTTGACCGGCTGCGGAAATCGCCTCGGCGGGGCCGATGGCGGAGCGGTCGACCTGAACGCGGGGGCGGCGGGCGCGGGCGGCATCGTTCCGGGCAGCGCGAACGACCCCACCTCCATCGCCTATTTCCAGCAGAATGTCGGTGACCGCGTCCTCTTCGCGGTCGACCAGTCGACCCTGTCCTCCGATGCGCAGGCGGTGCTGACGGGCCAGGCGCAATGGCTGAACAGCAACCCCGAATACACCGCGCTCGTCGAGGGCCACGCCGACGAACAGGGAACGCGCGAATACAACCTCGCGCTGGGCGGCCGCCGGGCCAACGCCGCGCGCGACTACCTGATCAGCCAGGGGGTCGCCGCCAGCCGTCTGCGCACCATCAGCTATGGCAAGGAGCGTCCGCTGCAGGTCTGCTCGACCGAGGCGTGCTATAGCCAGAACCGCCGCGCTGTGACGGTGCTTGCGGCGGGGGCGGGTGTGTGATGCGGCTGGCGCTGGCACTGACCCTTGCCCTGGCTTGGCCCGCGGCCGCGCAGCAGGACGAAACGCTGGCCGACATCCGGCAACAGCTCTCGGTCCTTCAGGTCGAGATGCAGAAGTTGCGCGGCGAGTTGAACACGACCGGCGGGCCCTCGGTGAGCGTCGGCGGCTCGACCGTGCTGGACCGCGTCAACGCGATCGAGTCCGAGTTGCAGCGTCTGACACAAGCCGCCGAGCGCATGGAGTTCCGGATCGAGAGCGTCTCGCGCGACGGGTCCGCACGGATCGAGGATCTGCGCTTCCAGCTTTGCGAGCTGACCGAAGATTGCGATCTGGCCGAGCTGCCCAACCCCGGCCCGCTGGGCGCCGAGACGGCCACGGAGGGGGGCGAGACCACCGAGGGCGCCGACACCGACACGGCGGCCTCGGGCGCGATCACACCGGCCGCGCCCGCGCCCGAGGGTGACGGCGCGGAACTGGCCGTGGGCGAACAGGCGGATTTCGACCGCGCGAAGACACTTCTCGACGCGGGTGACAACGCCGCGGCGGCCGAGGCTTTCGGCAAATTCCTCTCAACCTATCCAACAGGTCCGCTCTCGACGGATGCACAGTTCCACCGCGCCCAGGCCCTGGCCCGCGCCGGCAAGAACGCGGACGCCGCCCGGGCCTATCTGGAGACGTTTTCGGGCACCCCCGAGGGACCCCGCGCGCCCGAGGCGCTGGTCGGGCTCGGCCAGGCGCTCGCTGCCCTGGACCAGACCGACGAAGCCTGCCTGACCCTTGCCGAGGTGGTGATACGTTTCCCCGACTCGCCGACCGTGGCGCAGGCGAACTCGGCGCGGGCCGGCCTGAACTGCCAGTGAAGGATGGGGTCGAGGGCCGGCTCGGGGCGGCCCTCGACACGCTCTTCGATCTGCATGACCCGCGGGGTGACGGCCCCGTCGCCATCGCGATCTCGGGTGGGGGCGACTCGACCGCGCTGCTGCTCGCGGCACAGGATTGGAGCAAGCGGCATGGGCGTGCGATCCTGGCCGCGACGGTCGATCACGGGCTGCGGCCCGCTTCGGTCGACGAAGCGGATCACGTCGCGCGTATGTGCCGGTCGCGCGGCATCCCGCACGAGACACTGCGCCTGAACGGCCTGCATGACGGCCCGAACCTCCAGGCCCGCGCCCGCGCGGCGCGCTACGACGCGCTCTCGGATTGGGCCATCCGGGTTCGCTGCGACGTGGTCCTTCTGGGCCACACGGCCGATGACGCGGCCGAGACGCTGATCCTGCGCCTGAGACGCGGCGCCGGGATCGACGGGCTGGCGCGCATGTCGGAGTGGTTCGGCGACCGGCCGGCCTTCGCCCGCCCCTTCCTGGACGTGCCGCGCGCGATGTTGCACGAGATGCTGTCCGCCCGGGGTGTCACTCCGTTGCAGGATCCATCGAACGACGACCGACGCTTCGACCGCGTGGCCGTCCGTCAGGCAATCGCGGAACTGAGCCTGGACATCGGAAACCTGACCAAATCCGCCGAACGCCTCCGCGAAGCGCGGCAGAGCCTGGAGCGGCGCGCCTGCGACATCGCGGCCGCGATCGCTCGGGAGGATCGGGGGGACCTGCTGCTGGACTGGCGCGCCCTTTCCGATCTGATCGACCGGGAGCGGGAGCAGGCGCGGCGGATTTTGCTGGGCGCACTCCGCTGGGTCGGCGGCGATGCCTATCCGCCAAGGGGGTCGGAACTGATGACGCTGCTCCAATCCGTTCGACAGGGGCGGGACGGCACCTTGGCCGGTTGCCTGTTCCGCCACGAAGGCGACCGGTTGCGGATCGCCCGCGAACTCGCCGCAGCCGGCCCGCCCTGTGCCACGGACGCGCTCTGGGACGGTCGCTGGCGCGTCGCCGGCCCAGGCGGGCCCGGCCTTTCCGTCGGGGCGCTGGGTCACGACATCCGGCACACACCCTGGCGGAATTCCGGGCTGCCGCGCGCATCCGTCATGGCATCTCCGTCAATTCGCGGTAAGGAGGGGGAACTGATCGCCGCGCCCCTGGCCGGAATGCCCGCCGGATGGTCCGCAGAACCCTGCGTCCCGTTCACGCAGGTTCTGATCGACCGTTGAACCCCCTGCCGGGATGACTATCTTCCCGGTCAATGCCATGCGCGGCGGCTGATCGCGCCATTCGGAGGAACTTTCTTGGGAAACGCGCGCAACATCGCCTTCTGGGTGGTTCTCTTCGTCCTGGTGATGGCCCTGTTCCAGCTGTTTTCGAACGGCAGTTCGACGATGGCCGCGCGTGAGGTTCCCTATTCCGAGTTCATCGACCAGGTCGAGAACGGCGCCGTCTCGAACGTGACGCTCGACGGCGAGCGCATCATCTTCCAGGGCAGCGGCGGCGCCGAACAGGTGACGATCAAGCCGTCCGATGTCGATGTGACCGAGACGCTTCTCAACAATGACGTGACCATTGCCGCCGAGAGCCAGGAACAATCCGGGTTCTTCAGCGCACTGACGCTCTGGCTGCCGTTCCTGGTGCTGATCGGCATCTGGATCTTCTTCATGAACCGGATGCAGGGCGGCGGTAAGGGCGGTGCCATGGGCTTCGGCAAGTCCAAGGCCAAGATGCTGACCGAAAAGCACGGTCGCGTGACCTTCGACGATGTTGCGGGCATCGACGAAGCCAAGGAAGACCTCGAGGAGATCGTGGAGTTCCTGCGCAACCCGCAGAAGTTCTCGCGCCTCGGCGGCAAGATCCCCAAGGGCGCGCTGCTGGTCGGTCCTCCGGGCACCGGCAAGACGCTGCTGGCGCGGGCCGTGGCCGGCGAGGCGGGCGTGCCGTTCTTCACGATTTCCGGCTCCGACTTCGTGGAGATGTTCGTGGGCGTCGGCGCGTCGCGCGTGCGCGACATGTTCGAGCAGGCAAAGAAGAACGCGCCCTGCATCGTATTCATCGACGAGATCGACGCCGTGGGCCGGTCGCGCGGCGTGGGCTATGGCGGCGGCAACGACGAGCGCGAGCAGACGCTGAACCAGCTCCTGGTCGAGATGGACGGCTTCGAGGCGAACGAAGGCATCATCATCGTCGCGGCGACGAACCGCCCCGACGTACTCGACCCCGCGCTGCTGCGCCCGGGCCGCTTCGATCGGCAGGTCCAGGTGCCCAATCCCGACATCAAGGGCCGCGAAAAGATCCTGGGCGTCCATGCCCGCAAGGTGCCGCTGGGCGCCGATGTCGACCTGCGCATCATCGCGCGCGGCACGCCAGGCTTCTCGGGCGCGGACCTCGCCAACCTGGTCAACGAGGCCGCACTGATGGCCGCGCGGATCGGGCGCCGCGTGGTCACAATGGACGATTTCGAAAGCGCCAAGGACAAGGTCATGATGGGTGCCGAGCGTCGGTCCATGGTCATGACCGAGGATGAGAAGAAGCTGACCGCCTATCACGAGGCCGGGCATGCGATCGTCGGGCTGAACGTCCCGCAGCACGACCCGATCCACAAGGCGACGATCATTCCGCGTGGGCGCGCCCTGGGGCTGGTCCTGTCCCTGCCGGAGCGCGATCAACTGTCTGTCAGCTATCAGAAATACACGTCCAAGATCGCCATGGCGATGGGCGGGCGCGTGGCCGAGGAACTGATCTTCGGAGAAGAGAACGTGACCAGCGGCGCCGCGTCGGACATCCAGCAGGTCACGCGCATCGCCCGCGCGATGGTCACGCAGTTCGGGTACGACAAGGATCTAGGCTATATCGACTATGCCAACGAACAGCAGTCCCATCTGGGCGCCTACGGTGGCGGCACGACCCATTCGGGCATCACGCAGAAGACCATCGACGACAAGGTCAAGGCCTTGGTCGACGAGGGCTACGACACCGCCAAGCGCATCCTGACGGAGAAGCGTGACGACCTGGAACGTCTGGCGCAGGGCCTTCTGGAATACGAGACGCTGACCGGGCCGGAAATCATGAAGGTCATCAACGGCGAGCCTTTGGGCCGCGATGACGACGACAACTATCCCGATACCGGCGGCAGCAGCCTGACGGCCGTGCCGAAGACCAAGCCGCGCAAACCCAAAGCGCCCGATGTCGGGCCCGCGCCCGAACCCACGTCCTGATCCCGCGGGGTCCGTCCTTCGCGGGCGGACCCGTTGGCGGCGGTATGCATCGGCGTTCGATGGCGAAATCCCCCTATGTCCTGGCGACCCTGCTTTTCGCCCCCGCGCTTGTCGGGGCCACCATCGGTGCCCTGCTTCCGGTGACGCTCCTGAAAGAAGGCGGCCCGGTCGAAAGCGCGACCGCTATCCTTCTGTTCGGCCTTGCGATCGCTTTTGCGTTGCGTTGGCCCCGCGCCACGTTCGGCGCGCAGTGGCACCTGCCGATGATCCTGCTTCTGATGTGCGCGCGGGAGCTTGATTTCGACAAACGGTTCCTCGCGGAAGGCATGCTTCAACTGCGGCTCTATAGCGGTGACGCCCCCCCCTCGCACAAGGTTTTGGGCGGCCTTGTGGTCGTTCTGATCCTCTGGTGCGGTTGGCGGCTGCTGCGGCGCGACGGCCCGGTCTGGCTGACGGCGATCCGCGCCCGTGCCGGTTGGGCCTGGTGGGTGCTGGGTGGCGGTATGGCCGTCGTGCTGGCAAAGACGATCGACGGCGCCGGACGCAAGCTGGAGCCATTGGGCATCGACCTGCCGGCGGCAGTCAACGATGGTCTGGGGCAGTTGGAGGAGGGTATGGAACTCGGTTTCGCCTCGGCGCTCGCCATCGCGATGATCCTATTTCATTGCCGGGAAAGAACGCCATGCCGGCCCTGAGACCGACTTCGATCCGGGGCCGCATCGAATGGCTGGGAACGGTCAGGGATCGGGAGAGTGCATTGGCGTCCCAGCCCCTGACCGAACTGGCTCTGGGCTTCGCGGGCCCGGAGGGCGAAACGCATGGCGGTTTGACGCGGCCATCTTGCAGCCGCGTCCTGTCCCAGCACAGACGCGGCACTGAGATCCGAAACACGCGCCAGCTATCCGTCGTCTCCGCCGAGGAACTGGCACTGATCGCCGCAAGTATGCGCCTGAGTACCCTGGATCCGTCCTGGCTCGGTGCGACGCTGGTTCTGTCGGGAATCCCAGATCTGAGCCATTTGCCCCCTTCGTCCCGGCTTCAGGCCGAGGATGGCGCAACCATCGTCGTGGACATGGCGAACCGCCCTTGCAACCTGCCGGCCGCCGTGATCGCCGAGGCCTCGCCTCAGGCAGCCCGCCGGTTCAAACCGGCCGCCAAGGGCCGTCGCGGCGTCACGGCCTGGGTGGAACGGCCGGGCCGTTTGAAACTGGGGATGTGGATGACCCTGCACGTCCCGGATCAACGCCCGTGGAGCGTCGACCCGTTCGGCGATCGCGAGGTGTCAGGCCAGGGCCAGCCCGGTCAGGAGGGCGAGGGCGAGGCCGGACACGAAACCGGCGTGAATCAGGAGGCTGGAAGTGGTCATGCGGATCTCCGATAGTTGGATCGGCATCAATTTGCCGAGGGTGTAGGACGCTCTTGCCACCCCAACGATTAATCTGCGGTTACGGTTCCCCGATTCGGAATGACGTCGCGGCGCAAGCCGTCCGACCAACCGCCCTCCTGCCGCGCAGCGAACCCGGAATGTCGGTTTTCGCGGATGCCGCGCCCGTCGGGCCGATAGCAGTAGCACGGTAAGCCCCGCGACCCGAGGAGACCCGCGATGACCCACAAGACCGATATCGAGATCGCGCGGGCGGCCAGCAAGCGGCCCATTCAGGAGATCGGCGCGGGCATCGGGATCGGGTCCGACGACCTGCTGCCCTACGGCCACGACAAGGCCAAGGTGTCGCAATCCTTCATCGACGGGCTGCGCGACCGTCCGAACGGCAAGCTGATCCTCGTGACGGCCATCAACCCCACCCCGGCGGGCGAAGGCAAGACGACCACGACCGTGGGTCTGGGCGACGGGCTGAACGCCATCGGCAAGAAGGCGATGATCTGCATCCGCGAGGCGTCACTCGGGCCCAATTTCGGGATGAAGGGCGGCGCGGCCGGCGGGGGATATGCCCAGGTCGTCCCGATGGAGGAAATGAACCTCCATTTCACCGGCGACTTCCACGCCATCACCAGCGCGCACAGCCTGCTGTCGGCGATGATCGACAACCACATCTACTGGGGCAACGAGCTGGAGATCGACGTGCGCCGGGTCGTTTGGCGCCGGGTCGTCGACATGAACGACCGGGCCCTGCGCCAGATCACGGCCAGCCTGGGCGGTGTCAGCAACGGCTTCCCGCGCGAGGCCGGGTTCGACATCACCGTGGCATCGGAAGTCATGGCCTGCCTCTGCCTCGCGCGCGACCTGACCGATCTGGAGCGGCGTCTGGGCGACATGATCGTGGCCTATCGCCGCGACCGCACGCCGGTCCATTGCCGGGACATCAAGGCCGACGGGGCGATGACGGTGCTTCTGAAGGACGCGATGCAGCCGAACCTGGTGCAGACGCTGGAAAACAACCCGGCCTTCGTGCATGGCGGCCCCTTCGCCAACATCGCGCATGGCTGCAACTCGGTTATCGCAACCACGACCGCGCTGAAGCTGGCCGATTTCGTCGTGACGGAGGCCGGGTTCGGCGCCGATCTGGGCGCCGAGAAATTCATGAACATCAAGTGCCGCAAGGCCGGGATCGCGCCCGACTGCGTGGTGCTGGTGGCGACGGTGCGGGCGATGAAGATGAACGGCGGCGTGGCCAAGGCGGACCTGGGCGCCGAGAACGTGGACGCCGTGAAGGCCGGCTGCGCGAACCTCGGCCGGCACATCGGCAACGTCAAGAGCTTCGGCGTGCCGGTGGTGGTCGCCGTCAACCACTTCACCGGCGATACCGAGGCCGAGGTGCAGGCGGTGCAGGATTACGTGACCAGCCAGGGGTCGGAGGCGATCGTGTCGAAGCACTGGGCCGACGGATCCAAGGGATCGGAGGCGCTGGCACGGCGCGTGGCCGAAATCGCCGAGGGCGGGTCGGCCAATTTCGCGCCGATCTATCCCGACGAGATGCCGCTGTTCCAGAAGATCGAGACCATCGCAAAGCGCATCTACCACGCCGACGAGGTGCTGGCCGACCAGAAGATCCGCGACCAGCTTCGTACCTGGGAGGATCAGGGCTACGGCAATTTGCCGGTCTGCATGGCCAAGACGCAATATTCGTTCAGCACGGATCCCAGCCTCCGCGGCGCGCCCACCGGCCATTCGGTGCCGGTGCGCGAGGTTCGGCTGTCAGCCGGGGCCGGTTTCATCGTCGTCATCTGCGGTGAGATCATGACGATGCCGGGCCTGCCACGCGTCCCGTCCGCCGAGAACATCCGACTGAACGAGGCGGGCGAGGTCGAGGGATTGTTCTAGGTCGCGGGAGCACAGCGCGGCATCGATCGTCGTCGACGCCGCATTCCCGTCGGACATTTTCAGCCGCGGCCATTGACCCGGCAGTCCACGAAACCGCTGTATTCGCGGCGTGCGAAGGAAGTAGCACATGAACCATGCACCCGCCCTGCGGCGGGCGGACCATCCGGGGGGAACGACATGAGCGCCACGATCATCGACGGCAAGGCCTTCGCCGCCCGGATCCGGGAACAGGTGGCGCACGAAGTGTCACGCCTGACGGCGGAGGGCGTGACGCCGGGCCTGGCCGTGGTGCTGGTGGGCGCGGATCCGGCAAGCGAGGTCTATGTCAGCCACAAGCACAAGGCGACGGTCGAGGCGGGCATGAACTCCTTCGAGCATCGGTTGCCGGCGGAGACGTCGGAAGCCGACCTATTTACGCTGATCGACCGGCTCAACGCGGATCCGGAGGTGCACGGCATCCTGTGCCAGTTTCCGGTGCCCGCCCATCTGGACGAACGCCGGACGGTCGCCCGGATCGACCCGTCCAAGGATGTGGATGGTCTGAGCGTGACCAATGCCGGATTGCTGGCGACCGGAGGGGATGCGCTGGTGAGTTGCACGCCGCTGGGCTGCCTGATGCTGCTGCGTGACCGGCTGGGCGACCTGACCGGACGCGAGGCGGTGGTGATCGGCCGGTCGAACCTGTTCGGCAAGCCGATGGCGCAACTTCTGCTGCGGGAAAGCTGCACGGTGACGGTCGCCCATTCCCGCACCAAGAACCTGCCAGAGGTCTGTCGACGGGCGGACATCCTGGTGGCGGCGGTCGGGCGCGCCGAGATGGTCAAGGGCGACTGGGTCAAGCCCGGCGCGACGGTGATCGACGTGGGCATCACCCGCGTGCCGCATCCCGACAAGCCGGGCAAGACACGGCTGATCGGGGACGTGGCGTTTGCCGAGGCCCGGGAGACGGCGGGCGCGATCACGCCGGTGCCGGGGGGCGTGGGGCCGATGACGATCGCCTGCCTTCTGGCCAACACGCTGACGGCGTGCTGCCGTGCGCATGGGTTGGCCGAGCCGGAGGGCCTGACGGCCTAGTCCGCGTCGAGGAAGGCGCGGACCGATGCTTCGAACGCGCGGGGCTCCTCGGCATGCAGCCAGTGATGTGCACCGGGGATCTTGGCGAAGCGCGCCTTCGGGAACAGCGCCTTGATCGTGTCCCGGTGTTCGGGGCGAACATAGTCGCTCTCGCCACCCGACAGGAAGAAAGCCGGGCCGTCGAAACGCGTATCGAGACCGGGGAAACCCATGATCTTCGGCATCTCCGCCTCCAGCACGTCGAGGTTCAGGGTCCAGCGTTTCGCGGCCACGTCGAGCGATTGCAGAAGAAAACTGCGCGTGCCGTCGTCGGGGACCTGGGCCAGTTGTTCCGCTGCCTCAGACCGGCGGGTCACATGGGAGAGGTCGACGGCACGCATCGCGTCGATCAGGTGGACCTGGCTATGACCATATTCAACCGGCGCGATATCGGCGACGACCAGGCGACGCAGGCGCGCGGGGTCGGTCAGGGCCAGCACCATCGCCGCCTTGCCGCCCATCGAATGGCCCAGCACGTCATGCGGCCGCTCGCCGATCACATTCGCCAGGTCGGCGGCGAGGTCGTCGTAGCCGTGACTGTCCCGCCACGCGCTGCCGGCATGGTTGCGCATGTCGACGGCGACGACCTCGCGGTCCGCCGACAGGCGCTTGGCCACCACGCCCCAGTTGCGTGCCGAACCGAACAGGCCGTGCGCGATCAACAGCGGGGTGCGGTCGGTCGACGTGCCGTGGCGGATCGTATTCAGCATGGCGTCCGATTATCCCCACCCCGACGAGATTGCCAGCCTGCGCATCTCGCCGCGGTGGACGCATGATCGCCGTTGTGCCCGCCCCGGCGGGGGGCTAGGCCGGGCGTATGAGCGAGCCGCTTCATATCCTGCGTCCTTCAACTCCGCGTCGTGTCCTGGGCTTCGCGATCCAAATCTGTCTCGGGGTGCTGCTGCTTTGGCTCGCCATCGCCCACCCGCCCGCCGCGATGGGGTGGCGTCTGCTGCTGATCGCGCTGGGGATCGGCGCGCTGATGCTGGGACAGCGGGGCTGGCGCGGATCGTCGGTCGCCATCGTTCTGGACGAGACAGGCCTGCGCGAGGAAGACGGCACGCCCATCGCGCCGCTGGACGAAATCGCCTCGGTCGACCGGGCGCTCTTCACGTTCAAGCCGTCGAACGGGTTCCTGATCCGCCTGCGGTCGCCGTTGGGCCGGGCCTGGGTCCCCGGCATGTGGTGGCGCGTCGGCCGGCGCGTGGGCATCGGCGGGGTGACGGGCGGGGCCGACACCAAGATCGTGGCCGACGCCCTGTCGTTCCTGGTGGCCGAGCGGGACGCCCGCCAGGGCTAGCCGCCCGAGACGGCCGCTTCCGCGAAGGTGGCCATGCCGGAATGGCAAGCCAGCGCGCCGCGCAGCACCTGAAGTGCCAGCGCCGCGCCCGACCCCTCGCCCAGCCGCAGGCCCAGCGACAGGAGCGGCTCCATCCCCAGCGCGTCGAGCATCCGGCCATGCGCCCCTTCGGCCGACAGGTGACCGGCCAGGCAATGGTCCAGCGCGGATGGGTCCTCGGCCCAGAGGCAGAGCGCGGCGGCCGTGCAGATGAACCCGTCGAGGATGATCGGAATGCGCCGGGCGCGGGCGCCGGCGATGGCCCCGGCCATGGCGGCCAGCTCGCGCCCGCCCAGCGCCGCAAGGACGGCGAGGCCCGTTCGGTCCGGATTGGCGGCCAGGCCCGCGGCAACGGCGCGCTCCTTCCGGTCCAGACCCGCATCGTCGACGCCGGTGCCCCGGCCGGCCCAGCCGTCGCCACCAAGGATGGCGCTCGCGATGGCGGCGGCCGAGGTTGTGTTGGCGATCCCCATCTCGCCGGGCACGACGACATCGGCATCCGCGTCGACGGCGTTCCAGCCCGTGGCGAAGGCGGCGCACATCTCGGCCTCGGTCATGGCGGGGCCTTGGGTGAAATCGGCGGTCGGACGGTCGAGGTCGATGGCATGGACCTGCATCCGTGCCCCGGCCAGGTTCGAGAGCTGGTTGATGGCAGCGCCGCCGGCCTCGAAATTGCCGACCATCTGTGCCGTGACCTCGGCCGGGAAGGCACTGACGCCCTGGGCGGCGACACCGTGATTGCCCGCGAAGACGAGGACCTGCGCCGTATCCAGCACGGGGCGCGGATCACCGGCCCAGCCCGCATACCAGATGGCCAGCGTCTCCAGTCGGCCCAGTGCGCCGGGCGGCTTGGTCAGCTGCGAGTTACGCTCCGTCGCGGCCTTGGCGGCCTGCGCGTCCAGGCCGGGGAAATTCGCGATGGCTGCGCGAATGGTCTGGATGTCGGGGAAATCTGTCATTGGCCCTCCTGTCGCTGGGGATGTCTTTACCGCCCCTTCGGCGAGCGATAAGCGACGGGGCGTCTCTTCACCAGCCGGACACGACATGCGCCTGAAATCCGATCTCGTCTCGGCCATGATGCTGCTGACGCGGTTGCCCGTCCGGGGCGCACCGACCGACCCGGCGGCGCGAGCCGCCTGGGCCTGGCCTCTCGTCGGGCTGGCGGTCGGGTTGTTGGCCGCGGCGGCGGGCGGAGCAGCGCATGCGCTGGGGGCGACGCCGGCCGTCGCCTCGGCCCTGACGCTGGTCGTGTTGATCGCGGCCACGGGTGCGCTGCATGAGGACGGATTGGCCGATGTCGCGGACGGGATCTGGGGCGGGTTCGCCCCCACACGGCGGCTGGAGATCATGCGCGACAGCCGGATCGGCACCTATGGCGTCGTCGCGCTGGTCCTGTCGCTGACGCTGCGTTGGTCGCTGATCGCGACCGCGTTGATCCAGGGGCAGTTCCTGGCCGTCGTGATCACCGCCGCGATCGTCAGCCGGGCGCCGATGGCCATCGCGATGCGTTGGCTTCCGGCGGCACGGACGGATGGCCTGTCGCGCAGGGTCGGGATGCCGGCTGCGGGCAGGGCGCAGGCAGGGCTGGCGCTGGCCGTGCTGGCGCTTTTGCCGCACGGGGTCCACGGGGTTGCGGCGGGGGTGCTGGCGACCGGTGTATTGTTGGTCGTGGGACGCCTGGCACGGGCCAAGATCGGCGGGCAGACGGGGGACGTGCTGGGCGCGATCCAGCAACTGACGGAGATCGCCGTTCTCGTCGCGCTGACAAGCCGGTAGGGTGGCGGCATGAGCCTCTGGTCCCGCATCCTCGACGCGTTGGCGAGCCTCGCCCCGGGCGAGGCCCTGTCGGGCCTGTTCGAACGTCTGCGCGCCCCGCCGGAGCGGTCGGTGGCCTTCACCATTGCGGTGATCGCGCTATCGGCCAAGATGGCCAAGGCGGACGGCCTCGTCACGCGCGACGAGGTCGCGGCCTTCCGCGAGGTCTTCACCATCCCGCCCGACGAGGAGGCGAACGCCGCGCGCGTCTTCGACATGGCGCGGACCGACGTCGCCGGGTTCGAGGAATACGCCCGGCGCATCGCACGCATGTTCGACGGCGATACCGACACGCTCTCCGACTTGATGGAGGGTCTGTTCCACATCGCCATGGCCGACGGCACCTATCATCCGGCCGAGAACGACTTCCTGCACCGGGTCGCCGCGATCTTCGGGCTCGGCGAGCGGGAGTTCCGATCGCTGCGCGCGCGGTTCGCCCCGGGCCAGCCATCGGATTGCTACGAGGTGTTGGGCGTCACGCCCGACACGCCCCTGAAGGAGATCCGCGCCGCCTGGCGTGCCGCCGTCCGTGACAGCCATCCCGACCGTCTGATGGCGCGCGGCCTGCCGGAGGAGGCGATCAAGCTGGCCGAAAAGCGCCTGATCGCCGTCAATCGCGCGTGGGAGAACATCCAGGCCGGAACCGCGTGACGTTTCGCCTGGCGACGTGGAACATCGAGTGGTTCGACCGGTTGTTCGACGACGACGGCCAGCCCCAACACAGCGAAGGCTGGTCGGCGCGATACCAGGTGACCAAGGCCCGGCAGCTGGAAGCGATCGCCACGGTTCTGCGCCATGTCGATGCCGATGCCGTGCTGGTGGTCGAGGCGCCCGATGACAGCCACCGCCGGTCGACGCGCGTGGCACTGGAAATCTTCGCCGAGGAGGCGGGGCTGCGTCAGGCGTGGGCGATGATCGGCTTCGCCAACGCTACGCGGCAGGAACTGGCCCTGCTCTACGATCCGGCACAGGTCACGCCCCGGCATGCGCCCGGCACCACGGCGGAAGCGCCACGGTTCGACGGCACGCTGGGTTTCGACCTCGACAGCGACCTGCGCGCCGAGAGCCTGGTCTGGTCGAAGCCTCCGCTGGAGCTGGATCTGCAGACACCGGTCGGGCCGCTGCACATGATCGGGGTGCATGCCAAGTCGAAGGCCGCCCACGGGGCGGTCGACCCGGCGGACGAGTTGCGCCTGAACATCCTGAACCGGCGCAAGCAACTTGCGCAATGCATCTGGCTGCGTCGCCGCGTCGATCAGCGGTTGGCCGAGGGACGACAACTGATCGTTGCGGGCGATTTCAACGACGGGCCCGGACTGGATCGGTTCGAGACGCTGTTCGGCCGCTCCGGCGTCGAGATCGTGCTGGGCGACGGGCCCACCGCACTGACGGACCCGCATGCGATCACGCCCCGGCTGGGCGCCGCGATCCCGTCGACCGCGCGGTTCTGGGACAATGCGAACCGACGATACCTGAACGCGCTGCTGGATTTCGCCATGGTCAGCCCCGGGCTGGCGCCGCGGGCGCGGTGGCGCATCCTGCATCCGTTCGACGACCCCGACGCAGCGGGAAATCGCGTGCTTCAGGCGGCGCTGCTGGATGCGTCGGACCATTTTCCGGTGGTTCTTGACCTGGACGCCCCGCCGCCCCAACTGTGAAACATGAGACGCCTGTTGACCGCCATCTCGCTGGCCGCGCCACTGGCCGCCCCGATCTCGCTGCCCGTTCAGGCGCAAGAGGCGGAGCCGCCGACGGTGATGGAGCGCGGGCTGCGCCTGTTCCTCGACGGTCTGATGGACGAGATGGAGCCGGCGCTCCGCGATCTGGAGGGGCTGGCGCAGGACGCCGCGCCCTTCCTGCAGGAACTGCAGCGCAATCTGGGCGAGGTGGTCGAGGATATCGACGCCTATGAGGCGCCCGAGATCCTGCCCAACGGCGACATCCTGATCCGGCGGAAGGAGCCGCTGGTGCCCGGCGAGCCGGTGGTCCCGAACCCCGACGGCTCCATCGACCTCTAGACGGTCAGGCCGCGCGGCGTTCCATCGCCTGTTGCACCAGGCCCGCGAAGAGTAGATAGACGCTGCAGACTCCGAACAGCCAGCCCAGCACCTCGCCCAGTCCGAACTCGCCCCAGGCCGCCGTCAGCGCCAGGATCATCCACAGCGCCGTAATCGCCAGGGTCAGCGGCCGCCAGCGCGCGGTGCGCACGGGGTGCACGAAACGCAGCGGCAGGAACATCGCGGCCGACAGCAGGATGGACAGGATCAGCGTGATCCAGGGGTTCGGCTCCAGCACGAAGACAACGAGGGCGACCATGTTCCAGCAGCCCGGAAAACCCTCGAAACTCGCGTCCTCGGTCTTCATCTGCGTGTCGCAGAAGTAGAGCGCGCTCGCGAAAGGCACCACGATCAGGATGCCCCACCCCGCCCAGCCGGGCACCAGGCCGGACGCATAGAGCGCATAGACCGGGATGAACACGTAGGTCAGGTAGTCGATGATCAGGTCCAGCAGCACGCCGTCGAACCGCGCGGCGTGCAGGGTCACGTCCCATCGGCGCGCCAGCGGCCCATCGATACCGTCGACGATCAGCGCCATCAGCAGCCACAGGAACATGCCCGACCATGCCCCTTCGACCGCCGCCAGAAGCGAGAGCATCGCGAAGACCGCACCGGTGGCGGTCAGCAGATGGACGGACAGGGCGCGGGTTCGGGGCCACATGCCCAAGCCATGCCCTGTCACGCCCCGCTTGTCGAGGGACGGGCCGGCCGGTCCGGCGTCACTCGGCCGAGACGCGAACCTCCTCGACCGGATAGCCCATGCTGTCCTGATGGTCGAAGGCGCCGTGGCAGTCGTGGCAGAATTTCTGACTGATCTTCAATTCCTTGCCGTTCGGCTGCACCCCGGCATAGAGCCAGTTGTCGAAGTCGGGGGCGTCATCGACCTTGGTCATGATGAAAAGCGGCCCGACGCGCGCGTTGCCGTCCTTGCCGCCGATCGACTCCTTGACCAGGACGGACCCCACGGGCATTTCGAACTCGCCGTCCTCGAAGGCCAGGTATTGCTCGGCGCCGGTCTCGTTGACGAAGGTCAGCAGGAACCGGTTCTGATGCGGACCGGCCACGGCCGGCCGCGTCGCGGAGACCGTCCAGTCGCGATAGGCCTGCGCGATCTCGTTCCCTTCGGCGGTATAGGCCTCCAGCATCCGGTCCGACATGCAATCGTAGAGTGCGTCGACGACGGCGGCGTCCATCCCGAAACGGTCTTCGGCGATGGAACAGGCGTCCTGCGCGGATGCGGACCCGGCCGCGGCCAATGCGGCGCCGACCGCCGCGGCTGTCAGGATCGTGGCTTTCATGGTGGTCTCCCTTCGATGTCGTCCCCCTTTGGTGTCAAGCAGCTTGGCCGATCACACACACCCAACGATGGCGTGATCGCCCGAATTGACAGGCCAGTGGATTTCCGCCACGCCGGACGCCTGTGAAAACTTGCCCCGAAGGAACCCGGCCATGATCCCCGCCGTCCTGCCCACCTACAACCGCGCCGACCTGAGCTTCGTCTCGGGCGAGGGCTCGTGGCTGCGGGAAGCGGACGGGCGACGTTTTCTCGACCTCGGCGCGGGCATCGCGGTCAACGTGCTGGGCCATGCCCATCCCGCCCTGACCAAGGCCTTGACGGACCAGGCCCAGGCGCTCTGGCACACGTCGAACCTGTACCGCATCCCCCAGCAGGAGGCGTTGGCCGAACGGCTCGTCGACGCCACCTTTGCCGACAGTTGCTTCTTTACCAACTCGGGGACCGAGGCCTGCGAGCTGGCCGTCAAGATGGCGCGAAAGTACTGGACCGAGAAGGGCCAACCCGATCGCAACGTGATCCTGGCCTTCAACGGCAGCTTTCACGGCCGGTCGAGTGCGGGCATCGCCGCCGCCGGGTCCGAGAAGATGACGAAGGGGTTCGGCCCCCTGCTGCCCGGTTTTCGTCACTTGCCCTTCGGCGACCATGACGCCCTCGCGCAGGCGATGAAGGCCCCCGACGTCGCCGCGGTCATCCTGGAGCCGGTCCAGGGCGAAGGCGGGATCGTCCCCGTGCCCGACCAGTGCCTGAAGGGCCTGCGCGATGCCTGCGACGAGACCGGCGCCCTGATGATCCTCGACGAGGTGCAATGCGGCATGGGCCGGACCGGACGCCTGTTCGCGCATGAATGGGCCGGCGTCGCGCCGGATATCATGATGGTGGCCAAGGGCATCGGCGGGGGCTTTCCGCTGGGTGCGCTGCTGGCGACCGAAGCGGCGGCCGGCTGCATGACCGCCGGCACGCATGGTTCGACCTATGGCGGCAATCCGTTGGCCTGCGCCGTGGGCAACGCGGTGATGGACATCGTGGCCGACGATGCCTTCCTGGCCGAGGTCCGCCGCAAGGCCGGGCTGTTTCGTCAGGGGTTGGAAGGGCTGGTTCCCAGCCACCCGCAGGTGTTCGAGGCCGTGCGCGGATCGGGCCTGATGCTTGGTCTGAAGTGCCGTGTGCCGAACGGCGACGTCGTACAGGCCGCATACGGACAGGAAACCTGCGTCGTACCGGCCGCCGACAACGTCATCCGCCTGTTGCCGGCCCTCAATATCCCCGACGAGGACATTCGCGCGGCCCTGGCACGATTGGACAAGGCCGCCGCCGCGCTCGTCCCCGCCTGATCCTCATCTTGCATGAAATACCTCGGGGGGCCCCGGGGGGCTGGCCCCCCGGCGCTCTCCTCCAGGAAAGACCGCATGACCAATTTTCTCGACATCCACCGCACCGATCCCGCCCAGCTGCGCGCCATCCTCGACCGGGCGAACGCCATGAAGGCGGCACGCGGCGAACGCCCAAAGGGGACGCCCGACGACGAGTTGCCGTTGGCGGGCCGGGTCGTCGCGCTGATCTTCGAGAAACCCTCGACCCGCACCCGCGTCAGCTTCGACGTGGGCGTGCGCCAGATGGGCGGCACTTCGATGGTCCTGTCAGGCGCCGAGATGCAACTGGGCCATGGCGAGACCATCGCCGATACCGCGCGGGTGCTGTCGCGCTATGTCGACCTGATCATGATCCGCACCTTCGGCGAGGACATCCTGCACGAGATGGCGGAACATGCCACGGTGCCTGTCATCAACGGGCTGACGGACACGTCGCATCCCTGCCAGATCATGGCCGACGTCATGACCTACGAGGAGCATCGCGGCCCGATCTCGGGCAGGCGCGTGGCCTGGATGGGCGACGGCAACAACGTGGCGCAGAGCTTCCTGCACGCCGCGGCCAGCTTCGGCTTCGACTTCACCTTCTCGGGCCCCGCGCAGCTCGACCCGCGCGACGAACTGATCGGCGCGGCCCGCAACGCCGGATGCGACGTGCGGATCGAACGCGACCCCGCCGCCGCCGTGGCCGATGCCGACCTGATCGTGACCGATACCTGGGTCAGCATGGGCGACGCCGAAAGTTCGCGCCAGCGGCGGCACAACCTGCTGCGCCCCTACCAGGTGAACGAGCGGCTGATCGACGCGGCCCCGGCCGACGCGCTGGTCATGCATTGCCTGCCGGCCCATCGCGGCGAGGAGATCACCGATGCCGTACTCGACGGCCCGCGCTCGGTCGTGTTCGACGAGGCCGAGAACAGGTTGCACGCGCAGAAGGCGATCATGCGTTGGTGCCTGGGCGTGTGACGCCCGCCCCCGACAACCGCAAGGCCGCGGCCTTCATGGTCGCCGCCACGGCGCTGATCGCGGTGACGACACTTCTGGCCAAGGCCCTCGGCACCGAAGTGCTGGGGTCACCGCTGCCCCCCGTTCAGGTCACGTTCGGCCGCTACCTGTTCGGGGCGGTCACGATCCTCGCGATCGCCGCCCATCTTCGCCCGCGATTGAATCCGGCCAACGCGCCCTGGCACGCGCTGCGCGTGGTCTGCGGCTGGTCCGGCGTGACGTTGCTGTTCGCCGCCGCCGCCGCGATCCCGCTGGCGGAGGCGACGGCCATCACCTTTCTGAACCCGGTGCTGGCAATGTTCCTGGCCATCCCGCTGCTGGGCGAGCGGCCCGGCCCGGTGCGGTGGGGCGCGGCCGCGATCGCGCTGGCGGGGGCGGTGCTGCTCCTCAGGCCGGGTGCGGGGATCGTGGCGCCCGGCGCGTTGCTGGCGCTGGCGGCGGCCTGCTTCCTGGCCTGCGAGGTGATGGTCATCAAGCGCCTGACCCGGAACGAGGCGCTGCTCGCAACGCTGATTTGGGCGAACGTCCTGGGCCTTGTCCTGTCCTGCGCGGCCGCGCTGCCCGGCTGGCAGCCGCCCACGGGTTCGCAGTGGTGGGCATTGGCGGCGTTGGGGGTCACGATGGCCCTGGCGCAGATCCTGTATGTCAACGCGTTGGCGCGCGGGGATGCGAGCTTCGTGACCCCGTTCAGCTACCTCGTGCTGGTCTTCGCCGGCCTCTACGACGCGGCGCTGTTCGGCGTGATCCCGGACGCGGTGGGCTTCGCCGGCGCGGCGCTGATCCTCATGGGCGCGGCGCTGTTGGCGTGGCGGGAGGGGCGGCTTCGGCAAGGCGCATCAGCACCCGCTCCGTTTCCAACTTCGCCGCCTCGCCGCCCGCGTTGACGGCCACGAAGACGGCCCGCCCCTCGCCGATCCACATCTGGGCCATCCAGGCCGTGTTGCTGCCGAAATGCGCCAGCCCGTCACCGGCCCTCCGCCAGCCCATCGCGTATCGACCCACGGGCCCGTGCAGCCGGTCCCAGGCGTCGGGCGGCAGGAACGCGGGATCCTCGGCCGCGTGGACAGCCAGGAACCGCATCATCGCCGCCGGCGGCAGGTGCACCGTGCCGGCCGGCCCCATCGCCGGGATGTTGTCCGCCCCGGGCCCCGGCGGCACCGGCTCTGGCCGGCGACCTCAGATCGCGTCGGGCGCCCCGAAGCCCGCGCCTTCCATCCTCAACGGGTTCAGAACGTGACGACGCAGAAGGTCCTCCCACGGGGCACCGCCGGCGGCTTCCAGCATGGCGCCGGCCACGACGTAACCGGCGTTGGAATATTCCGTCTCGCCCCGCGGCGTCGCGGGCGCGGAGGACAGCATATGCGCCGCATAGGTCGCACGGCCCGGGCGCAGGACCGCGCGCCAGCGCGGCAGGTTCGCCGCCATGCCGGATCGGTGGTTGAGCAGTTCGGCAAGCGTGACGTCCCGCCATGGCTTGGCCGCGCGAAGCAGGTCGCCGATCGGCGTATCCCATTCGATCCGCCCCTGCGCGACCATCCGCGCGGCCAGCGTGGCGGTCATCGCCTTCGTCAGCGATCCGATGTGCCAGGCGTCCGACCGCACGACCGGATCGCCACCGGCATGCCGACGACCGGCGACGGCGATCCGGGCGCCGTCGTCCTTCGTCCAGACGGCGACGACGGCGACGGTTCCGTGGGCGGCAGCCAGGCGCTCGGCCTCGACCGCAGGTTCCGCGCGCAGGGGCGCGGCGAGACAGGCCAGCAGCAGCGCCAGGCGGATCACGACTTCAACCGGTAGCCCGTGCGGAACATCCACCAGCCGATGCCCGCGACCCCCAGCGTGGTCAGGGCGACAACGACGAAACCCAGCCAGGGCGAACTGTCGGAGACGCCCAGCACCGAATGGCGCAGGCCGTCGATCAGGTAAAAGACCGGATTCGCATGGCTCAGCGCCTGCATCAGCGGCGGCAGCCCCTCGATCGAGTAGAAGGTGCCCGACAGAAAGCTGAGCGGTGTGACGATGAAGTTGGTGATCGCCGCCATCTGGTCGAACTTGTTGGCGAACACCCCCGCCACGATGCCCAGCGCGCCCAGGAACGCACCGCCCAACGCCACCCAGACCAGCGCCGCCACCGGGTTGTGGATGCCCAGGCCGATGAACGGGAACATCAGCGCCGCGATGGCAACGGCGACCATCATGCCCCGCAGGATGCCGCCGGCAAGATACCCGACCACCAGTTCGGTGGCCGAAAGCGGGGGCATCAACGTGTCGACGATGTTGCCCTGCACCTTCGAGATGACGATGGAGGAGGAGACGTTGGCGAAGCTGTTCTGGATCACCGTCATCATCAGGATGCCGGGTGCCAGGAAATGCACGAACGGCACGCCCATCACGTCGCCCCGCCGCGTGCCGACGGCCAGACTGAATACCAGCAGGAACAGCGCCGCCGTCGCCAGCGGGGCCAGCAGGGTCTGCGTCCAGACGGCGATGAAGCGACGTGTCTCGCGCAGGATCAGCGTCTGCAGACCGAGCCAGTTGACGCGGCCGAAACGGCGCACGCCCTGGCGGGCGGACGCGCCGCGATCCTGTGGCATTGCGGTCGTTTCGGTCATCGCGATCCTCCGGGACGTGGCGGCCCGCCTTGTGACGGCGCCGCGCCGTGCTTACAATAGCATTTCCCCCGGGATCGCCACCCCACTCAAGAGGCTTGCGGCCGGGGCTGGGGCAATTCGAGGAGACTTCCATGGCCTGGACCGACGACCGCGTCGAGACGCTCAAGCGGATGTGGGGCGAAGGCGCCAGCGCATCGCAGATCGCCAAGGAACTTGGCGGCGTGACGCGCAACGCGGTGATCGGCAAGGTCCACCGCCTGGGCCTGTCGAACCGCAATTCCGACGAGGCCAAGCCGACCGAGGCCGCCGCGCCGACCAAGCCCGCGCCGAAGGCCACCAAGCCCGAACCGAAGGAAATCCCCGCCGCCGAGACGCCGCCAGCCCCGTCCGAGGCGGAGGAGGACGACGACGAGCCGCGCACGATGGCCGCCGTGCCACAGGGCACCAACGTCACGCCGCTGCGCAAACCGCTGATGGCGGGCCAACCGCTGCCGCCGCAGCCGTCGGCCAACGAGATCAGCCCGGAGGCGCTGGCCAAGGTGAACGCGGTCGAGAAGACGGCCAAGAAGATCAGCCTGATGGAGTTGACCGAGCGCACCTGCAAATGGCCGATCGGCGACCCGGCGACCGAGAAGTTCTGGTTCTGCGGATTGCCGGTGCAGGCGGGCAAGCCCTATTGCGAGGCGCATGTCTCGGTCGCGTTCCAGCCGATGTCATCGCGCCGCGACAGGCGCCGCTGACGCGGCTGGGCGGCGTGCCTCAGGCGCGCCGCTTCCGGGCGATGCCCCAGGCCAGCAGGCCCAGGTAGATGAACGTGGCGGCCACGTGGAACAGCCAGATCCGCGTCAGCATCAGTCCGATCACCACCGCCGCGCCCAACAGGACATAGACCGCGTTGTCGCGGCTGATCCGCACCGCCTTGAGCGAGATCGTCGAGAAGCGCGAGATCATCATGCCACCGACGAACAGCACCCAGATCGCGACCAGGAACTGCAACTCGCGCAGATCGGCGAACTCCGCGAGGTACAGCGTCACCGGAAACAGACACAGCATCGCACCCGCCGGCGCCGGGACGCCGGTGAACGACCCCTTGTCGTTGGTCTCGTCCTTGGCGGCGACGTTGAAGCGCGCCAGCCGCAGGCAGCAGCAGATCGCATAGGTCAGCGCGGCCAGCCAGCCCATCCCGGCCAACCCTTCGAGCGCGAAGTGATAGACCAGCAGCGCCGGCGCGACGCCGAAGCAGACGAAGTCCGACAGCGAATCCAGCTCGGCCCCGAAGGGCGAGGCGGCGTTCAGGCGCCGCGCCAGAAGCCCGTCCATCCCGTCGACCAGCGCCGCGAGGATCAAGAGGCCCGCGGCAAGGCTGAACTGATCGGCGAAGGTGAAGCGGATGGAGGTCAGGCCGAAGCACAGCCCCAGCAGCGTGACCATGTTGGGCACCAGCCAGACCAGCGGAAGTTGCCCACCCTCGCGCCGCTCGCGCAGGCGCGGCATCTATTCGGTCCTCGCGGTCGCGGGCCTGTCGTCGCCCAGAACCGCCAGCACGGATTCGCCCGAGATCATCTTCTGACCCACCGACACGCGGGGCGCGGTCCCCTCGGGCAGGTAGACGTCCAGCCGCGAGCCGAAGCGGATGATCCCGAAGCGGTCGCCACGGTCCAGCATCGCGCCGGTGTCGACCTCGCAGAGGATGCGGCGCGCGACCAGACCGGCGATCTGGACGACGCCGATGCGGGTGCCGTCGGCCATCGTCAGGACGAGCCCGTTGCGCTCGTTCTCCTCGGACGCCTTGTCGAGTTCGGCCGACAGGAACTTGCCGGGCCGGTAGGCCACCTCGGTCACGTCACCGGCGACGGGCGCGCGGTTCACGTGGCAGTCGAAGACCGACATGAACACCGACACCCGCATCAGCGGCGCGGCGCCCAGGTCCAGCTCCGCCGGCGGCACCGCGGGTTCGATCAGCGAGACGACCCCGTCGGCGGGCGAGACGATCAGCCCCTCGTCCATCGGGACGGTGCGGTCCGGGTCGCGGAAGAAGTAGTAGCACCAGACCGTCAGAAGCAGGCCGAGCACGCCCAGCGGTTCCCACAGCAGCCACAGCAGGACCGTCACCAGGGCGAAACCCGCGATGAACTTCGGCCCCTCGCGGTGGACCGGCTTGACGAATGTTCCGACGAGACTGACGCTCATGCTGGACCCCTTTGTTGAAAGGCAGATAGCGCGCGCCACCGGCAGGGTCCAGCGAGCCGGTCAGCGGTCCCGCAACAAGTCGATCAGCTGCTCGCCCACGCGGTCGACGATCGCATCCTCGATCGCCTTCCGGCTGTCGAGCGCTTCGGGCGCGATATCCAGCTCCTCGGCCAGCTTCTCGCGGGCGACGTCCTCGACGCGGGTTCGGGCGGCCTCCGCCTCCGCGCGGGCACGCGCCTCCAGCTCCTCGCGCTCGGCGTCCAGCTTCTGGCGGGCGACGTATTCCAGATCGGGCCGGATGCGCGGATCGGCCCAGGGCCCCTCGATCGACAGCGGGACGGAGACGCCCCGGTCATCACCGTCGCGCCGCAGGACCGGGATCAGGCGATAGTCGATCCGGCGGGCGCCTAGGTCGATCTCGCCCGCGCCGGTGGCCACCAGATAGGGCGCCGACAGCCGAAGGTCGTCGCCGCTCGCCACGCCGTCGCGGACGATGAAGCTGGCCGTGATGTCGTCGAAGATCGTCTTCTGGCCCTCGCCGCGATAGGACAGGTCCAGTGTACGCACCATGCCCCCGATATCGAGGCCCAGCAGTTCGCCCTGCCCCACGCGCAGCCCGACATCGCCGTCCAGACTTTCGACGAGGGCCTGAGCCGTGTCGCCGACGCCCAGCAGGTTCACGGTCAGGTCCGCCTCGCCGATCAGACGGTCGAAATCCGCGAAATCGGTCAGGAATGGCTGCATCCGCAAACCCGCCATGCGCAGATCGGCGCGTGCGGAAAGACCGCCGCGACCGTTGACGACAAAATCGCCTGTGACGGTGCCGCCATAGGCGCGGATCGGCTGAAACGTGACGACCGCGCGGCCGTTCTGCACCAGCAGACGGGCGGCGACATCGTCCAGCGTCGCGTCGCCCAGCGTGACCGGACCGGCGGTGAGCGTGACGTCCGCGTCGGCCGTAAACAGGCCCGAGGCGTCGATCGGATCCCGGCCCCAGCCGGTCTCGGCGACGATCGCGCTTTCACCGCCCTGTCCCTTGCGGCTGATGGATGTGAGGTCCAGCGCCTCGGCCGCAATCGTGGCCGTGATCGCCGGACGCGCACCGCGGGGGTCGACGTCCATCGCGCCGGTCAGACGATTCTGGTCCAGATCGGCCACCATGTCGCGCAGATGTAGCGTGCCGACGGGGGCGAGCGTCAGGGCCGCGTCGAGTTCGACATCGCCGGCACCCAAGCCCCGCGGAAGGTCGGGCGGGGCGATCCCGAAGGCGTCGAGCACGGCGAACCCGTCCCCGCTGCGCGCGGCCATGCGCCCCTCGAACGACAGCGGGTCGAGGTCGGCGCGACCTTCGAGGCGCAGGGAGGTGGCACCGGCGGTCACCGCCAATGCTATGGGCGTCAGCGCGCCGTCAAGAAGCTGCTGCAAGGCGGTGGCCGAGGCCTCTACTTGAATGGCACGCCCGCCGACCAGGGCCGAGCCCGTGATTTCAGCGGCGCCGTCGGGGTCGAAGGATCCGGTCTTCACGTCGACGGCGCGGGCGCGCAGCGTTCGGCCGGCAGCCCGGTCGATCCAGGTGATGTCGGCCCCGGTGACCTCCGCCTGTTCGATCGACAGGCCGCGCCCGGACCCGGCGCCTCCGTCCGAAGACGGCGACGACGCCGACTCTCCGGTGGTCATCTCCCAGTTGCCGATGCCGTCGGCGCGGCGTTCCAGGACCAGGCGGGCGTCGACCAAACGCAGCGTCTCGATCCGGATGTCACCACCGAGAAGCGAGCCGGGAGAAATCCCCACTTCGAGCAGCCCCGCCAGCAAGAGCGGGTCTTCCCCGGCCCAATCGGCGTTCGCGATGGCCACATCCTCCGCCCGCACGCCGAGCGTCGGCCACAGGGTCGCGCGGACCGGCCCGCCGAAGGTCAGCGCCCGACCCGTCTGTGCCGCGAACCTGTCGGCGGCCAGTTGCGCCACCCGTTCCGCCGGCACCAGGAACAGGACGACCACCGCGACAAGCACGAGCGTCAGGAACGTCAGTCCGCCCCGCAGCAACCATTTCATCCGCGATCCTCCCCGGCCCACGGGGACGATGAATTGCCGCCGCACCGGTCGCAAGGGGTTCCGTGCCGGCCATGCGGCGCCTATGTGCCCCATCATGTCCCAGAACCCGCCCGACCTGCGCCCCGACCTCGCCCCGCGCGCCGTCCTGCCCGCCGATGCCCGGCCCGGGCAACCGAAGATCGGCATGGTAAGCCTGGGCTGCCCGAAGGCGCTGGTCGACAGCGAGCGTATCCTGACCCGCCTGCGGGCCGAAGGATACGCCATCAGCCCGGACTATGACGGGGCGGAAGCCGTGATCGTGAACACCTGCGGTTTCCTCGACTCCGCCAAGGCCGAAAGCCTGGATGCCATCGGCGAGGCTTTGCGTGAAAACGGCCGCGTCATCGTGACCGGATGCCTGGGCGCCGACCCGGATTACATCACCGGCGCGCATCCCAAGGTGCTGGCCGTGACCGGACCGCAGCAATACGAACAGGTGCTGGATGCCGTCCACGCCGTGGCCCCGCCTGCGCCGGATCCGTTCGTCGACTTGTTGCCCGCATCGGGCGTCAGCCTCACGCCGCGGCATTTCAGCTATCTGAAGATATCCGAGGGCTGCAATCACAAGTGCAAGTTCTGCATCATCCCCGACATGCGCGGTCGACTCGCCTCCCGCCCTCACAAGGCGGTGATGCGCGAGGCAGAAAAGCTGGTCGAGGCCGGCGTGAGGGAGCTGCTGGTCATCAGCCAGGACACATCCGCCTACGGGACGGACCGGAAGGATCGGGCGGGGCCGGGCCGGCATATCGTCGACCTGGCGCACGACCTGGGCACGCTCGGGGCCTGGGTCCGGCTGCACTACGTCTATCCCTACCCGTTCGTGCGCGACCTGGTGCCCCTGATGGCCGAGGGCGCGATCCTGCCCTATCTGGACGTGCCGTTCCAGCATGCGCATCCCGACACGCTGCGCCGCATGGCCCGCCCCGCCCATGCCGAAAGGACGCTGGACCGGATTGCCGAATGGCGCGGCATCTGCCCCGACATCACGCTGCGTTCGACCTTCATCGTCGGCTATCCCGGCGAGACGGAGGCCGAGTTCGAGACCCTTCTCGACTGGCTTGACGAGGCGCAGCTCGATCGCGTGGGCGCCTTCCGCTACGAGAACGTCGCCGGCGCCCGGTCGAATGCCCTGCCCGATCACGTGCCAGATGACGTGAAGGAGGATCGTTTCGCCCGCTTCATGGAGAGGGCACAGGCGATTTCGGCGGCCAAGCTTTCCGCCAAGGTGGGCAGGCGGATGGACGTGATCGTCGATGCCGTCGACGCCGAGGGCGCGACCTGTCGCACCAAGGCCGACGCGCCCGAGATCGACGGCAACCTGTTCATCGACGAGGGGTTCCGTGACCTCTCACCCGGTGACATCCTGACCGTCGAGGTGGACGAGGCGTCGGAATACGACCTCTGGGGCCGTCCGGTCGACGGGCCGGCCCGGGGCGGGCCGACGGCGACCTAGCGCCCGGCGGCTCGGGTCGTGGGCATATCCGCGATCTCGGCAAGGTGGCGGGCGAACCATCCCCGCGGGATCAGGTGGCTGGCCCCGTGGACGTCCATCGTCAACCGACCGGCCGCGCAGTCCCACTCGTGCCGCGTATGCGTCAGCCAGCTAACGGCCTGCCAGTCGAACCTCCGCGTGCGGGGGCCGCAGCCCATATGGCGCTTCCACAGCGCCACGGCATGGGTCGGATCGCCGCCCGGGCCATAGGGAAAGTCCAGCACCGTATCCGTCGTGCCGTGGACGTGGCTGACCCGCATTGGCCTGCCGTCGCAGGGCGTGTCCGGCGGAAATGCCCCGGCCACCAGCAGCAGGGCCGACACCTCGACCGAGGTCTCGCAGGCGAAACGCGCGGCCATCAGTGCGCCCCAGCTGTATCCCGACACGACCAGCCGCCCATTGACCGGATAGCGCCGGGCGACGTCGCGCAGGACGGCCTCGGCGAAGGGCGTGTCGCGCCCGCCGGTACGGCGAAAATCCCAGCTGCGGTTCAGCCCGTCTGGCGTGACCATCAGGAACCTTGCCCGCCGCGCGGCCCCACCCGTGCGCGGCGAGCCCAGCGGGACCTCCCCCTGCCGGCCCCAACCGTGGAAATGCAGCAGAACCGGAAGGGGCGAGGCGCCGTCCCACCCGTCCGGCAGGCGCAAGTTGTAGGACCGGTCCCCAAGCGGGCAGTCACGATCGGGGCCGCAGGCCAGGGCCGGCCCGGCGACCAGTAGCATCAGAAGGATCAGACAGCGCATCGGCCCGACCCTACGCATCCGCACGCTCCCCGCCAGTCACGATCGGGTCATGCGACCGGCGCGGCCCGGGGCCTGCGACGCCCGGTCAAAGCCCCGCCGCGGTGCGGCGCACGACGTCGATGCGGTCGGCGTTGGGCGGATGCGTCCCCAGGAAGCGGTCGCCGGGATCGGGAATGCGGGTGAAGAACCGCGCACCGCGAACCGGGTCGAACCCGGCCCGTGCCGTTATGATCGTGCCCAGCGCATCGGCCTCCAGCTCATGCTCCTTGGAGAACCGGCGCGCGCCGACGCCCGCGCTGATGCGGCTGATCTCGTTCACCGTGCGACCGTCCGCCCCTGCGACCGAGGCGATCAGCCCGCCGACCAGGGCGCCCGTCGCGGCCGAACGCTGCTGGCGGGCGATGTGCTCTTCGATATGGTGGGCGGTCTCGTGGCCGACGACGAAGGCGATCTCGTCACGGTTGCGGGCCTCGGCGATCAGGGCGCGGGTGAAGGTCACCACCGGGCGTCCGGACCGGTCGAGCGACTGGAACGCATTGGGCGGCGCGTTCCGGTTGGGGTCCACCCGGATCAGGAAATCGCAGTTCAGCCGATCCCCAGCCCGCTGTCGGCACAGGCTTTCGGCCACCGGCTCAACCCGGCGGACGGCGGCCTGGAAGTTCGACGCGGCCGTCGAGCTGGACACACGGTCCGGCACCGGCCCAGCAGGCGCGGGTGCCGGTGCGGAAGGACTTGTCTCGACCGCGACGCAGGCCGTCAGAAGGATCCCGAAGGTGGCGGCGACGAAGGGTATGCGCATGGATTTCTCCCGAAGTTTCGCTAACCTCTGTCTGCAGTATAGGACGGAGATATTCCATGTCAGCGCCAACCGCGCGTGATGCTTCGCGCGAATTCGACGGCATCGCCTGATGTTCTCGATCGAACATGGCTTCGACGCGACGGTCATCACCCTGGTCGACGAGGGCGAGGGCAGCGGCCCCGACGCGACGCCCCCGGCCGAGGACGTCGTGATCACCGCCTTCGAAGAATGCGTGACCCTGTCGCAGACCGACGCGCGCAGCGACCGCACGGTTCAGATCACGTTGACGCAGGGACAACTGCGCGACCTGGCGGCGGCGTTGAACCTTCCCGAAGGGGTCTATCGCCGCGAGCGCGGCTGACGCGGGACGGATCAGGCGGCCAGCCCCTTGGATCCCATGCCCAGGAACTTGTCGCGGCGGGCGGCGCGGATGGCCTCGGCATCCTGCCCGTCGAAACTGCCCAGCATCTCGATCATCGCCGCAGAGACCGAGGCGATGGCCGCGTCGCGGTCGCGATGCGCGCCGCCCAGGGGTTCGGGGACGATGCGGTCGATGACGTCGAGCTTCAGCAGGTCCTGCGCGGTCAGGCGCAGCGCCTCGGCCGCTTCGCGCATCTTTTCGGCGTCCTTCCACAAAATTGAGGCGCAGCCCTCGGGCGAGATCACCGAATAGATCGAGTGTTCCAGCATCGCGACGCGGTTCGCCGTCGCGAACGCGACCGCGCCGCCCGAGCCGCCCTCCCCGATGACGACGCTGACGAGCGGCACGCCGAGACGCAGGCAGGCCTGGGTCGAGCGGGCGATCGCCTCGGACTGACCCCGTTCCTCGGCGCCCTTGCCGGGATAGGCGCCGGGCGTGTCGATCAAAGTGACGACCGGCAAGCCGAACCGGTCGGCCATCTCCATCAGTCGGATCGCCTTGCGATAGCCTTCGGGGCGCGCCATGCCGAAGTTCCGTTCGATGCGGGTACGGGTGTCGTGCCCTTTCTCGTGCCCGATCACCATGACCGGCCGGCCATCCAGCCGGGCCAGCCCGCCCATAACGGCATGATCGTCGGCGAAGTTGCGGTCGCCGGCCAGCGGCGTCCATTCGGTAAACAGCGCCTTGATATAGTCGCGGCAATGGGGCCGTTCGGCGTGGCGGGCGACCTGGGCCTTCTGCCAAGGCGTCAGCGACTTGTAGAGATTGGAGAGCATGTCGCGGGCCTTCTGGTCGAGCTGCGTGGCCTCACGCTCGACATCGACCTTGGCATCGGCCCGCGCCATCGCGCGTAACTCTTCCGCCTTGCCCTCGATCTCGGAAAGTGGCTTCTCGAAGTCCAGATACTGCGTCATCGGCCTGTCATGCATCCATTCTTGGGTGGCTCCGATATGGCGGGCCGGCGGGTCTTATGCAACATCGCCCGGTCGGTCGGCCCGCCGGACTTTTGCCCCGGAGTTGCCATTCTGCCGGGCGGCGGACCCGATAGTCGCCCCAGAGAAACACCATCGTAGGGGTTCCCCGTGCCAATCATCATCGCCATCCTGCTCGCCTGCGCCGCCGCCGTCTGGTGGTGGATCCGGTCCAACCCGCGCGATGCCATGGGAATGGCCGATGACGCCTTGACCGTGGCCAGGAACGCCCCGCGCAAGATCGCGTTCCGCCGGCAGACGAAAGAGCATCCGGTGCAGGGGATCGACGATCCCGTTCTTGCCTCGGTCGCGTTGGGCTTTGCCATGCTGGAGCTCGACGACCTTCCCGCGCGGGAGGAGCGCGCGCGGTTGCACCTTCTGACGCGGCGGATCTGGCGGCTGTCCGAGGAGGAGGCCGAGGAGACGCTCTCGCTGGCCCGATGGCTGGTGGCGCAATGCGGCAGTGCGGACGCGGCGCTGAGCCGGATCGGACGGCGGCTGCAGCGTATCGACGACGGCAGCGCCTGGCCCGACCTTCAGGCCCTGATCGCCGGTCTGGGCGAGGACGGGCTGAGCCCGGCACAGGCCGACGCGTTCCAGGATCTCCACCGCAGGCTGACCGGGCCGGAACGGTCCTGATGCACCGACCGGGCCGGGTCCGCTCAGGGCGATCCGAAGCGAAGTTCACGCAATCGGTCGAAGGTCTGGAACAGGACGTCGCCGGCGGCCGTCTGAACCTGACCCGAGGATTGGGCGACGGGCGTAGCGGCATGCCCCTTGCGCGATGAACGGGCATGCCCCGTCAGGTCGGCCAGCACGGTAGCGAAGGATGGCATGACCTCGTATCGACGGACAGCGACCTTGACGGCCAGCCGAGGCGGCGCCAATTCCCCCGCGTGGGCGGGTGCGTCAGACACGCATCGGCGGAGACGTTCGCAGAGTTCGTCGAGACCCGCATTCGACAGGCCTGGAATGGCCACCACGATCAGCCCCGCATCGGCGCGGCCCACGATTCCCCCTTCGGGCAGCAGTGCCTCGAGCCGTCGACGCAGGCCGGGCATCGGGATCCGGTCGATCTCGGCCCCCCAGAGCCGGGCCAGCAGCCCCCGATGGCCGAGCCGCAGCCCGATTGCGATCGCATCGCCGCGCAGCGCGCTGGATATCGACGCCTGTGTCACCGCCCATTCCAGTGCCTCGCGCGACATGAGCCGTTCACCGGGGTCCGACGCGAGCGCCGCGCGCAGACGCGCCTCCTCGGCGGCGCGCAGCCGTTCCCGCTCCAGGAGGAGGCCGATCAGCGTGACGGCGAAGAGGTTCAGCGCCACGATCACCGGTGCGGCCTGCGACAGGAACCAGATCGCGAGATCGGACGGGAGGAGGACGACGGCGAGGAGATGCACGCTCATCAACCCGGCAAGGCCCGCCATGGACCAGATGCCCCGCGGACGATGCCACGTCATCGCATGCCAGAGTACGCCGGCGCCGCCGGCAAGGATCATGGCCGCGATGCCCGAGGCCGCGCCGACCCCCCCGATCTGCAGCCGCATCGCCGCGGCGATGATCAGGCAGATCACGAAGCCGCGCAGGCCCAGAAACGCCCCGGCCAGTGCGACCGCGACATTTCGCATGTCGACGATCAGCCCGTCGACCGGACTGAACGGGGCGTTCATCTGGAGAATTGCGACCGTTCCGAACAGGAGCCCGAGGACGGAAGTCGACAGCTGGCACCCCGGTATCAGCCGACGCACCGCCCCGAAAGCGACGGCCATCATCCCCAGAAGCGCCAGGGGCCCGAGAAAATCCAGCAGCGTCGTCCAATGTGTCATGGCGAACCCCTCGTTTGGCGAAGGTTTCGCAGCCACAGGTTACCGGCAGGTTATTCCGGACGGCAGAATGCTACGAATTGGATGCAATCATCTCCGATTGCCGGACCACGACCTCGGCCTGCTTGATCGACGCGATGTCGACCAAGCGACCCTTGTAGACGGTGGCCCCGGCGCCGGACGCCTTGGCCTCCTCCATTGCGGCGAGGATGTCCCGCGCCTCGGCGACCTTGTCTTCGGATGGCGTGAAGACCTCGTTGGCGAGCGCGATCTGCTTCGGATGGATCGCCCATTTGCCGACCATGCCGAGCACGGCGGAGCGGCGAGCCTGCGCGCGGTAGCCCTCGTCGTCCGAGAAGTCGCCGAACGGCCCGTCCACGGGCAGCACGCCATGCGTCCGGCAGGCGGCGACGATCGCCGCCTGCGCC
Source organism: Jannaschia sp. S6380 (assembly GCF_023015695.1). Lineage (NCBI taxonomy): Bacteria > Pseudomonadati > Pseudomonadota > Alphaproteobacteria > Rhodobacterales > Roseobacteraceae > Jannaschia > Jannaschia sp. S6380. The sequence goes on along the minus strand of NZ_JALKAS010000002.1, from coordinate 769,681 downwards.
CAGTGCCACGGGTCGGACCAGTGGCGCGCGCCGTCCTTCAGCATGTAATAGTCGTCCTGCGTGCCGCCGATCCCGGTCGTCTGCATCCCCATCGAGGCGGCGAAATCGGCCGCGCCGAGCGACATCGCGACCATCCGGGGCGATGCGGCCGCAATCTCCTCGACATGGGCGATGCCGGCGGCGCTTTCGATGATGACCTCGAAACCGATGCGCCTGCCGCGCCCCTTCGCCGCCTCGATCGCGGTGACCAAGGCATCGACGGCATAGACATCGGCGGCACAGCCGACCTTGGGGATCATGATCTGGTCCAGCCGGTCGCCCGCCTGTTCCATGAGGTCGACGACGTCGCGGTACCAATATGGCGTGTCGAGCCCGTTGATCCGGACCGACAGGACCTTCCGGCCCCAATCGACCGCGCCGATGGCGGCGATGACGTTGGCACGGGCGGCGTCCTTGTCCGACGGGGCGACCGAATCCTCCAGGTCGAGGTTGACCACGTCCGCATCGCTGCCCGCCATCTTGGCGAAGAGCTTCTTGTTCGATCCCGGGCCGAACAGCTGACAGCGGTTCGGACGGGCCGCGGGGGCGGGTTGGAGGCGAAAGCTCATCGGTATTTCTCCGGGTAACGATATTGCGTGTATGCTGCCCCACTCGCTACGATCTGACCCGCGCGGGCGCAAGTGCCGCACCGCGGCATCGGTATCAGGCGGTCAGCACCCAGATATACGCGCCGTATCCCGCCAGCATGATCGCCGCACCCGCGCGGCCGATCCGCCCGCGATAGGCCACGGCGAGCAACAGGACAACGGCACCGACCATGACCGGAATGTCCAGCACGGCGAACCGGGCATCCGCCGGCAGCGGCGCGAACAGACCAGTCACCCCAAGGATGAACAGCAGGTTGAACACGTTCGACCCCAGCACGTTGCCGAGCGCGATCTCGCTGCGGCCCTTCCAGGCGGCCATGGCGGAAGTGGCGAGTTCCGGCAGCGACGTGCCGACCGCCACGATGGTCAAGCCGATTACCGCCTCCGACACGCCCCAGAGCCGGGCCAGGGACACCGCGCCGCGCACCAGCATCTCCGCCCCCAGAAGAACGCCGGCGAAGCCCAGACCGACGAGGAGGCCCGCGCCAAGGGCCGACATCGGCGGCGCGGCGTCGAGGTCCGGATCGGGGTCGGATTGCCGCAACTGCCACGCCATCCAGACCGCGAACACCGCGAGGAACGCCACCGCGCCAAGGAGGCCCAGCCCACCGGCCAGCCCGAGCCAGAGCGCGCCGGCAACGGAGATCCCGAGCAGCACGATCCCGTCGCCCCGCCATACCCTGCGCGGCATCGCCACCGGGCTGAGGAGCGCCGCGACGGACAGGATCAGGAGGATGTTCGCGACGTTCGAGCCGACGACATTGCCCAGGGCGAGGCCCGGCGCGCCGGTCTGCGCGGCGCGCAGGCTGGTCAGCAGTTCCGGCAGCGACGTGCCCATGCCGACCAGCGTGACACCGATCACCAGCGGCGGCAGACCCCAGCGACGGGCGAGGTCCACCGCGCCGGACACCAAGAGCCCGCCCCCGACCAGAAGCGCGGCGAGGCCCGCCAACACCAGCAGAATATCCATGCAACGTCGTCTCGGACACCCGGAGCGATGCGGCCCCGGCCGGGCGCGGGCTTGGGGACACGGATCACATCGGCGGGCGTCGCGGGCGCATCAAGATCCGTGCGGAAAGAAACCGCCGCTTACTCCTCCAGCAGCGCACGCATCAGGGCCAGCGTCTCGGGCGCGGCCCAATCCGCCTCGCCGACCAGTTCCGCGACGACCCGGCCCTCGCGATCCAGCAGCACCGTATGCGGCAGGCCCTTCACCCCCATCCCGCGCGCCACCTCCGACCGGGCGTCGAGATGCAGCGGCAGCGTCGTTACGCCGGTATCTGCCCAGAAGCGTGCCATCGCCTCGGGGTTGTGGCGCCCAAAAGCCAGCGTCACCACCTCCAGCCCGTCATCGCCCAGTTCGTCCTGAAGGGCCTGCAGCGACGGCATCTCCGCTCGGCAGGGTGCGCACCAGGTGGCCCAGAAATTCAGCACCACGACCTCGCCGGCATAATCCGACAGGTCCCCGATCGACCCGTCCGCCTGCGTGTAGGCTGTGATCGACGGTGTGTAGGGATCGACCGGTGCCATCTTCGCCATCGTCCCGGTCAGCAGCGCCGGGTCGAGCGCCGCCGCGGGGGTGGCGAGCGCGAGGGTCAGGCCGTATAGCGCGAGGGCAGTCTTCCGCAGCATGAGGCGATCCATGTCTAAACCGTCCGAAGCCAAGTCGAACAAGATGTGGGGCGGCCGGTTCGCGGAAGGCCCGGACGCGATCATGGAGGCGATCAATGCATCCATCGGCTTCGACCGGCGCATGGCGCGCCAGGACATCGAAGGCAGCCGGGCCCATGCCGCGATGCTGGCCGCGCAGGGTATCGTGACGGATACGGATGCCGAGGCGATCCGGGAAGGCCTTCTCACGGTGTTGTCAGAGATCGAGGGCGGGACGTTCGCCTGGTCGACCGCGCTCGAGGACATCCACATGAACGTTGAGGCGCGCCTGACCGAGATCGTCGGCGCCCCGGCGGGCCGGTTGCACACGGCGCGATCGCGCAACGACCAGGTCGCGCTCGACTTCCGCATGTGGGTGCGGGACCAGGCGGATGCCGCCATCGACGCCCTGCCCCGGCTGATCGGCGCCTTGGTGGCCCAGGCGGAGGCCGGGGCCGACTGGGTCATGCCCGGCTTCACCCACCTACAGACGGCGCAGCCCGTCACCTGGGGCCATCACATGCTGGCCTATGTCGAGATGTTCGCCCGCGACCTGTCGCGGTTCCAGGACGCGCGGCGGCGGATGAACGAATGCCCGCTGGGGACGGCCGCGCTGGCCGGCACGTCTTTCCCCATCGACCGCGACATGACGGCGAAGGCCCTGGGCTTCGACCGGCCGGCGGCCAATTCGCTCGACGCGGTGTCGGATCGCGACTTCGCGCTCGAATTCCTGTCCGCCGCGTCGATCTGCGCGATGCACCTGTCGCGCCTGGCGGAGGAGCTGGTGATCTGGTCTTCGGCGCAGTTCCGGTTCGTGACGCTGTCGGACCGCTGGACCACCGGGTCCAGCATCATGCCGCAGAAGAAGAACCCCGACGCGGCCGAGCTTCTGCGTGCCAAGATCGGGCGCATCTTCGGGGCGCAGGCGGCGCTTCTGATGGTGATGAAGGGGCTGCCGCTGACCTATTCCAAGGACATGCAGGAGGACAAGGAACAGGTCTTCGACGCCGCCGACAGCCTGATGCTGGCCCTGGCCGCGATGACCGGCATGGTCGGTGACATGACCGCGAACCGATCTGCATTGGAGGCCGCCGCCGCCTCGGGCTTCTCGACCGCGACCGATCTGGCGGACTGGCTGGTGCGCGAGCTGGACCTGCCCTTCCGCGAGGCGCACCATGTGACCGGCGCGCTGGTCAAGATGGCCGAGGATGCGGGCATCGACCTGCCGGACCTGACGCTCGACCGGATGCGGTCGGTCCATGACGGGATCACCGATGGCGTCTTCGACGTCCTGGGCGTGCACAACTCGGTCGCGTCGCGCACGTCCTATGGCGGCACGGCCCCCGACAACGTCCGCGCGCAGGTCGCGCGGTGGAAGGAGCGTCTCGCATGATCCGCCTGATCCCCCTGGTCCTGCTGCTGACCGCCTGCGGCGTCGACGGCCCCCCGATCCCCCCCTCCGAGGTCGAGGAGGAGCGCCGCCCCGGCGTGACCATATCGGGCAGCGTCGAGGCCGGACTCGTCCGTACCTTCTAGGCCGCGCCGTCGATCCCCTCGCGGGGTCAGGGGCTTGCACCGGCCCCCGTGCCCCGCGTTTGCGCGACGGCCGCGCCGCGCCTAGGCTATGGCCGAAAATGAGGGGGACATCTCCATGGGCATTGTCGGCATCATCGTGGCGGGCCTCGCCGGTTTCGCGTTCGGCGCAGTCTGGTACTCGATCCTCGCCAGGAGCTGGATGGCGGTGTCGGGCGTCCCCGTCGAGAACGGCCAGCCGGCCAACCGCGCGGACCCGGTGCCCTATGTGTTGGGCCTGATCTCGGCCGTGCTGGTCGCGGCGATGCTTGCCTTCGTCTTTGCGCGCGCGGGGGTCGACGGCGCCGGCGAGGGCTTCGTCTGGGGGTTGGGCGCGGGGCTGTTCATCGCCGCGCCGTGGCTCGTCACCTGCTACGGCTTCGCGGCGCGGCCACGGCCGCTGATGGCGATCGACGCAGGATACGCGACCTTCGGCTCGGCCATGATCGGGCTGGTTCTGGGCCTGTTCTGACGGGACAAACGCCGCCGGGGGCCGTTGCGCCCGCGACGCGCGCTGTTACAGTCCGGGAAACGATGGACGGGGGCGGAAGGCCGCCCCGGCAGGAGAGTATTGTGGAAAAAATCCCGATGACGCCGCGCGGAATGTCGGCGCTGCAGGCCGAGCTCAAGCAACTGAAGTCCGAGGAGCGGCCCGCGATCATCCGTGCCATCGCCGAGGCGCGCGAGCATGGCGACCTGTCGGAGAATGCCGAATACCATTCCGCCCGCGAAAAGCAGTCCTTCATCGAAGGGCGCATCAAGGAACTGGAGGGGCTGATAAGCCTTGCCGAGGTCATCGACCCGGCCAAGATGTCCGGCGCGATCAAGTTCGGCGCCACCGTGACCCTGATCGACGAGGACACGGAGGAGGAGAAGACCTATCAGATCGTGGGCGAGCAGGAAGCCGATATCGAGAACGGCCTGCTCAACATCAAGTCGCCGCTCGCCCGTGCCCTGATCGGCAAGGAGGAGGGCGACAGCGTCGAGGTGCGCACCCCCGGCGGCACGCGCGACTACGAGGTCACCGCCGTGACCTACCGCTAGACGCAGGCAGGAAGGGGCGCCCGAAAGATGACTGACCGCTCGGAAACCCTGTCGCGCGCCGAACCCACCGCCCTCGCCACCCGGTTGCGGACCGACGCGCGGCATGGCGGAACGCCCCGGACCGGCGGCACGGATCGGCCGCGCGCCCGGACCCATCCGTCCCGCACACCCGGCCTGTCCATCGTCGAGGTGATGGCCCTGGTCCTCAGCCTTCTCTGGCTCGGGCTCGTCGGCTGGTTCTTCCTGACCATCGAACCCGAGCAGGCCCGGGTCAGCCGCGGCGACCCGCTGGGTTTCATGATGGCGATCCTCGGGGTCTTCCTGCCGGTCGCCCTGATCTGGGTCGCAGCTTCGGCCGCGCGCACCGCTCGCACCATGCGCGAGGAAAGCGCCCGCCTTCAGGGCGCCATCGACGCGATGCGGCTGAGCTATGTCGAGCAGCAGCGCGAGGGCACCGCCGCGCTGCGCCGGGCAGTAGAGGAACGGATCGAGAAGGTCAGCCGCGCGCAGGCCGTTCTGGGCGCCGAGGTCGCCGCTCTCCAGAAGGAGGCGCCACCGGCGCCGGTCATCGCACCGCCCGCGCGCCCCGAGCCGTCGGAGCCGCGCCTGGCGCTCGATACCGGCCCCGAGATCGAGCCACTGCCCCCCGAGGATTTCATTCGGGCGCTGGATTTCCCGGCGAATGAACGCGACGTCGAGGGGTTCCGCGTCCTACGTGCCGCCCTGGAACACCATCAGACGGCGCAGCTTGTGACGGCGGGTCAGGACCTTCTGACCCTTTTGGCGCAGGACGGCATCTACATGGACGATCTGACCGTCCACCGGGCCGAGCCGGCCCTGTGGCGCGCCTTCGCACGCGGCATCCACGGCCCCGAGGTCGCCGCCCTCGGCGGGATACGCGACCGGTCGAGCCTGGCGTTGACCACGGGGCGGATGAAGGACGACCCCGTCTTCCGCGACGCGGTGCATCACTTCCTGCGCACCTTCGACCGCGTCTATCCCACCTTCGCCGAGCGGGCCACGGATGCGGAGCTGATGCGCTTCGCCAACACCCGGACCGCGCGCGCCTTCATGCTGACCGCGCGGGTCGCCGGCACCTTCACCTGAAGACGATCAGGGCTGCAGGGCAAGCCAGCGAAGCAGCCCGTAGACATAGAGCGCCGTGAAGAGAAGGTTGATGTACTTGAGCTGTCGTTCGGTCCTGAGCCAGGCGCACAGGACCCATATCAGGCAGAACGGCAGGCCGAATACCATCGGCCACGGCTGCCAGTTCTGAACGATGGCCACCGTACTGGCGATACCCAGCGCCAGGGCGCTCCATTTCAGGTTCTGTTCGTGCCGTTCCAGCCAGTTGGCCAGACGACCCGAGAACGCATGCCGATCGCGCCGCATGGGGGTCCGTGTGTTGTCGATGTCGGGGGGCCTTCGCGAACGAACCGCGCAGTGACCGCCCCCGCTCTAGCCCGGCAGGCAGCGTCTGGCAAGCACCGCGCGGCCTCTCAGGCGGGCGCCACGGCCTGCCACCGATCCATCGGCGCCTTGGCGGCATGCGAATGGAACGCCATCAGCGACGCGATATCCGCCTCGGACATCTGGGCCGGCACCAGGGCATGGGCATTGCCCACCAGTCCGAAGATCGAGCCGTCGGTGAACAGATGCCCCCCGCCCTGCAGCAGCACACGCGCCTCGGGGCGGCGGTAGTTGCAGAAATCGGCCACCGCCAGCGGGCTGCCATCGGCCAGTTCCAGGTCGATCAGCACGATCGAAGGATCGTTGTCGCACAGCCACAGCGCCGCCTCGTCCTGCGAAGTCGCGTAGGCCAGACGGATCCCGTCGCGTGCCAAGTCCGCGGCGATCCGCGCGCGTCCGGCGGCCGAACGAAACTCGGGGCCGACGATGAGGGCCTTCAGATCAGGTCTCGACATGCAGAACACCTCCGGCGGACGATCCGGTGAAGCACAAAGGCTTACCGCTACGTCAACTTGCGCATCCAAATCTTAACGAAGGGTTAAGCGCCGGGTCGGACCGGAACACATCGGCGAGAGGTTGCCGATTGCAATGGTCCCGACCCCCGGTCTATCCCGGCTGCAAAGCCGGGGCGGAGTGCCGATGACCACCACGATCACGATCTGCGACACCTGCAAGCGCGACGACTGGGATGCCGATTCCGGCCGAACGGATGGCGAGGCGCTCGCCGCACTGGTCGAGGCCGCCGCCGCGGGTGTCGAAGGGGTGCGAACGCGGCGCCATTCCTGCCTGATGGGCTGTTCGGGGGCCTGCAACGTCGCGCTGCAGGGACCGGGCAAGATGGCCTATACGCTGGGGCGCTTCGACCCCACGCCCGACGCGGCCGCAGGACTTGTCGAATACGCCGCCAAACACGCCGCCGTCGAAACCGGGGTCGTGCCGTTCCGGGAATGGCCCGTGGCCATCAAGGGCCATTTCGTGACCCGCCATCCCCCCGTGACGGAATGAACGGACCACCGGCCGCCGATGCCTGACGCACCGACCGTCCCGCCACCCGCGCGCGATCACGGGGGCGGGCTCGATGCCGTCCGGGCACGCTGGGGCGGCGATGTCGATGACTGGCTGGACCTGTCCACGGGGATCAACCCCGACCCCTATCCACTGCCCGAGATGCCCGCGCGGGTCTGGACCGCGCTGCCCGACGCGGCGGCGACCCGGGCGCTCGGCGATGCCGCCCGCGCGTTCTGGGGCGTCCCCGACGGAGCCGACATCCTGGCGGCGCCGGGGGCATCCGCCCTCATTGCCCGCCTGCCGGTGCTGACCCCGCCCGGGCGCGTCGCGATCCCCGGCCCCACCTATAACGAACATGCGGCGGCCTTTCGCGCGGCGGGCTGGGCCATCGATGATGTCGGGCGGGATGCGCAGGTCGTCGTCCATCCCAACAACCCCGACGGCCGCCTGACTGGCCGCGACGAACTGACGGCCCCGTTTGCGATCATCGACGAGAGCTTCTGCGACATCGTTCCCGATGCGACGCATGTCGGGCTGTCGATGCGCCCCGGCACGGTCGTCCTCAAGAGCTTCGGCAAGTTCTGGGGACTGGCCGGCCTGCGGCTGGGCTTCGCCATTGCCACGCCGGACACCCTCGCCCCGCTGCGCGAGGCGCTGGGCCCCTGGCCCGTCTCCGGCCCGGCCCTGGGCATCGGGACGCAGGCCTTGCGCGATACCGGCTGGGCCCGGCGAACCCGGTCGCACCTGGCGGAGGCCGCACGACGCCTCGACGCGGTGATGGTGCCCCACGCCCGGCCAATCGGCGGCACGGATCTGTTCAAGCTGTACGATACGGCCGATGCCCGCGCCTTTCAGGAGCGGCTGGCCCGGCATCGCATCTGGTCGCGAACTTTCCCCTATTCCGACCGCTGGATCCGCCTGGGTCTGCCGCCCGACAACCGCTGGACGCAGCTTGAGGAGGCGCTTGCATGATCCTTCCCGCGGCCATGATCCTCGACGCATGGTTCGGGGAGCCGGACTGGCTCTGGTCGCGCGTCCCGCATCCGGCGGCACTGGCGGGCCGGGCCATCGCCGCCCTCGACCGTCGTCTGAACCGGGGGACGTATCGGCGGGCAAAGGGCGTGCTGACGGTGTTCGTCCTGACGGCGACGGCCGCGCTGACCGGCTGGGTCATCGCGATCCTGCCGGATTTCGGCCTGATCGAGACGATCGCGGCGGCCATCCTGCTGGCCCATCGCAGTCTGATCGACCACGTCCGCGCCGTTGCCGACGGCCTGCGCATCTCCGTCCGCCACGGGCGGGACGCCGTGGCCCGGATCGTCGGGCGCGACACGACCGGGATGGACAGCGCCGACGTCGCTCGCGCGGCCATCGAAAGCGGGGCGGAGAACCTGTCCGACGGGGTGATCGCCCCGTTGTTCTGGTACGCGATCGCCGGTTTGCCGGGGATGATGGTCTACAAGGTCGTCAACACCGCCGACAGCATGATCGGATACCGCACCCCCCGGCATGCGGCGTTCGGCTGGGCGGCGGCGCGTCTGGACGACATCCTGAACTGGGTGCCGGCACGGCTGACGGCAGCGCTGATCCTTCTGGCGAATTTCGCGCCACATCACTGGCACCGCGTCCCGAACGACGCGCATCAGCACCGCTCGCCCAATGCCGGCTGGCCCGAGGCGGCGATGGCCCCCCTGCTGGACATCTCGCTGTCGGGGCCGCGCAGCTATGACGGGGCGATGCAGGACTTTCCCTGGGTCAACCCGACGGGCCGCAAGGATGTCGACGCCGGCGATATCGACCGCGCCTGCACGGCGCTTTGGCGGACCTGGGGCGCGGCCCTGGTGATCGCGGTCGTCCTGGCGCTTCTCTAGACGGGACGAACATCGACCTTCTGCCCGACCATCCGGGCCATGCCGAATGACGTCAGGAAAGACACGTCGGCCGCGTCCCGGCCGATCCCGATCATCGCCATCCGCGAGGCGGTCGTCATGCCCGTCGCATCGATCAGATGCCATGCATCTTCCAACCAGACCTCGGCCACGGCGTGGAAATCGGGCGGGTCGACATCGGGGGCGTAGACCGAAGCCATCCGCGCCGGGATGCCCGAGGCGCGGGCGAAGGCGATCATCACATGCGCATAGTCGCGACAGACGCCCTGCCGCTGCACGAAGCTTTCGCGCGCGGTCGTGGCGGAATTGCTGGTTCCCGGGACATAGCGGAAGGCCCCTTCGATCCAGTCGCGCATGGCCGCGACCCGGGCGCCACCGTCCAGCCCGTCGAATTCGGCCCACACGAAAGCCTCGAACTCGTCGGACGGACAGTATCGCGACGGCATCAGGAAAGACGTCGCCTCGGCCGTCATCGTCCGGGGCGGGTTCGCCGTCAGTGCGGCCCAGTCCGGATCGGGCCGGTCGATCGTCACCTGCGCGCGATAGGTCACGTCCAGCCGGCCCTCCGCCTGCATCCAGGCGCGCGTGCCGAAAGCCGATCCGCCGTCGATCCGCACGAATCCCTCGACCGGCGTCGTGAAAAGCGCGTCTTCGACGATGTTCTGTCCGGCGGCGCGCGCCAGCTCCACCTGCAACAGCAGGTCGGTCGGGGCGTCGAAATCATAGCTGAGGGCGGCTTCGATGCGGAGGTCCATCAAGAACGACACGGGGACAGGGCCGGTGGTTCCGCACGGCGGAAAATTCCGCCGCCTGCAGGTGCGCCCGCGGGGATCACGCCACCAGGGCCTCGGCCTTCTTCAGGTCGACCGAGACCAGCTGGCTGACGCCCTGCTCGACCATGGTGACCCCGAACAGCCGGTCCATCCGCGACATGGTGACGGCGTGATGGGTAATGATCAGGAACCGGGTGGAGGTGCGGCGCGTCATCTCGTCCAGCATGTCGCAGAACCGCGTGACGTTCGCGTCGTCCAGCGGCGCGTCCACCTCGTCCAGCACGCAGATCGGCGCCGGATTGGCCAGGAACACCGCGAAGATCAGCGCCAAGGCGGTCAGCGTCTGCTCGCCCCCGGACAGAAGCGACAGCGTCGATAGCTTCTTGCCCGGCGGCTGGCACATGATCTCCAGACCGGCCTCCAGCGGATCGTCGCTCTCGACCAGTTCCAGCCTGGCCTCGCCGCCCTGGAACAGGTGGCGGAACAGGGTTCCGAAGTTCTCGTTCACGATGTCGAAGGCGTCCAGCAGCCGCTGCCGTCCTTCCTTGTTCAGGGCGGCGATGCCCGCGCGCAGCTCGGCCACGGCCTGCTCCAGATCGGCCTTCTCGGCGGCCAGCAGATCGTGTTCGGCCTGCACCTCGGCGGCGTCCTCCTCGGCGCGCAGGTTGACCGCGCCCAAGACGTCGCGCCGCCGCTTCAGGTCGCCCAGTTCGATTTCCAGCGCCTGCGCGTCGGGGATCGCGTCGGGGTCGACGTCCAGCGTCTGCAGCAGTTCGGCGGGGCTGCGCTCCTGCGCCTCGGCAATTCGAGCCTCGGCTTGGGCCAGCGTCTCGCGTGCCGCGTCCAGGCGCGCCTCGGCCCGGGCGCGGGCCTCGCGCGCCTCGCCGGCGCCGCGTTCGGCCTGTCGGGCCTCGTCGGTCGCCTCGCGCAGCGCCGTCTCGCCCTGCGCCAACGCGTCGGCGGCGGCGGCACGACGGCGCTCGGCCGTTTCAATCTCTCGCGCCAGGGCATCGCGCTGCGTGGCCAACGTCTCGGGCACGGCGCGCGCGGCGGCAAGCTCGGCCTCCGTCTCCGTATGGCGGGCGTTCAGATCCGCAAGCCGCGCATCGGCCGAGGCCAGGCGGCCCCGCCAGTCGCCCAGTTCGGCCGAGACCTCGCGCAGGCGACGGGCCCGGCCCTCGACGTCGCGCTTCATCTCGTCGGCTTGCGCGCGGCGCCCCATCATCGCCATGCGCGCCGCCTCGACCGTGGCGCGGATCGTCTCCAGCGCGGCGCGCGCGCCGTCCAGCGGGGCCAGGTTGCCGCGTGCGGCCTCGGCTTCGCGCAGCGCCTCGCGCGCCTCCAGCATCTCGTCCTCGAAACGCGCGACCGACATCTGCGCGGTCTCCAGCCGGGATGCGGCGGTGCCGCGCAATCCCTCCACCCCGGCCAGACGGCGGCCCGCCTCGGTCAGGGCGCGATCGACATCGCGCCGGGCAGCCCGGGCGGCGGCCTCCTCCTCCTTGCGGCAGGTCAGCGTGCGTGCCAGCGCCTCATGCGCCGCACGCGTACCCTCGGCGCGGCTTGTCGCCTCCTCGAAGTCCTGGCGCAGCGATGCCAGCCGATTGATCTGTTGCAACCGCAGCGCGGCCGCCGACGGGGCGGCTTCCGACGAGGCGCGGAACCCGTCCCAGCGCCAAAGGTCCCCCTCGACCGAGACGAGGACCTGGCCCGGCGACAGTCGCGGCTGCATCTGCGCGGCCTGCTCGGCATCGACGAGGCCGATCTGATCCAGCCGCCGGGCCATGACCGGCGGGCCGTCGACATGCGGGGCCAGCGGGGCAACGCCATCGGGAAGGGCCGCGGGCCGGTCATAGGGCGGCAAGGTCGCCCAGCCGGTCTCCTCCTCGTTTCCGGCTCCGATCTCGGCGGCGCGCAGATCGTCGCCATAGGCCGCCCCGAGGGCCGCCTCATAGCCCGCCGCGACCTTGACGCGATCCAGGACCGGCTCCCCCTCGCCGGTATCGCGGGCCAGCAGACGCGACAGCGCGCTGACCTCCGCCCCCAGCGTACCGGCGGCGCCCTCGGCCTCGGCCCGCTCGGTCCGGGCGGCGCCCTCGGCATCCTGCGCGGCCTCGCGCGCCGTCTCCGCCTCGGTCAGGGCCGTCTCGGCATCCGTGGCGGCCTTCTGCGCCAGCGCGCGGTCGGCGATGGCTTGTTCCGCCTCCGCCTCCGCCTCGGCCAGGGTCCGCCGCGCCGCCTCGACCTGCTCTCGGGCTTGCGCACCGTCCGCCTCGATCCGGGTGAGGCGCGTGGCCGCGTCCTCGGCCAGTCGATTGACGGACTGGTGCCGTGCCGACAGCCGCGCCAGATCCTCCGTCAGGGTGGAAAGCTCCGCCTCCCGGTCGCGCAGGACGGCCGCCGCCTCGCGGGCGGCGTCCTGCGCCACCGCCAAACCCTCGTCCTGACCCTTCGCGGTCTCCTCCAGTTCGGCCGCCTCGGCGGTCAGGCGGGTAATGGTCGCGCCGGCGTCCCGGTTCAGCGTATCCTCGCGCGCGGCGTCCTGCAGCAGCTGCCCCAGTCGCCCCTGCAGCTGCGCGATCTCATCCTGCGCGCGTGCCTCGCGGTCGGCGAGGGTGTCGCGCTGCACCGTCAGCCGCTGCAGGATGGCGCCGGCGACGGCTTCCTCCTCGCGCAGGGGGGGCAGTGCGGTCTCGGCATCGGCCCGCGCGGTCTCGGCCTGGACGGCCAGACGCTCGCCCGTCGCGGCCGCGGTCGCCCTCTCGCGCAGCGTGTCGTCCGCGGCGGCGCGCGCCTGATCGGCCTCGCGCCAGCGCCGATAGAGCAGCATGCCCTCCGCCCGGCGCAACGCCGTCCCGATCTCGCGATAGCGCGCGGCCTGCCGGGCCTGCCGCGCGAGCGAGGCCAACTGCGCGGCCAACTGCTCGATCACGTCATCGACGCGGGCCAGGTTCATCTCGGTCCCGTTGAGCTTGAGCTCCGCCTCGTGGCGTCGCTGGTAGAGGCCCGAGATGCCGGCCGCCTCCTCCAGGATCCGCCGCCGGCGCTGTGGCTTGGCGTTGATCAGTTCGCTGATCTGCCCCTGCCGCACCAGCGCGGGGCTGTGCGCACCCGTCGAGGCATCGGCGAACAGCATCTGCACGTCGCGCGCACGCACGTCCTTGCCGTTCAGCTTATAGGCCGAGCCCGCGTCGCGCGTGATCCGCCGCACGACATCCAGCGCATCCGCGTCATTGAACGCCGCGGGCGCGGTTCGGTCCGAATTGTCGAGCGCGAGCGTCACCTCGGCGAAGTTGCGGGCCGGGCGGCTGGCGGCACCGGCGAAGATGACGTCCTCCATCCCGCCGCCGCGCATCGCCGTCGGGCGATTCTCGCCCATGACCCAGCGCAGCGCCTCCAGAAGGTTGGACTTGCCGCAGCCATTGGGCCCGACCACGCCGGTCAGCCCGTCCGCGATCAGCAGGTCGGTCGGATCGACGAAGGACTTGAACCCATTCAGGCGCAGGCGGGAGAAACGCATGGCCGCAGTTTGTCCGCCCCGACCGGCCCGTCAACAGCCCTCGACCTTATCTGGGGGCGTTTCAGCGGTTTTCCACAAGATATCGCGGTCGCCTGCCGCTCGATGTGGCCGGCGGACGGCGATGCCGGCGGCGGAGGCCAAATACGCGACCTGGGGCCCCCGATGGCGCGATCGGTCGGCCGATGGTCGGGATTGCCGCTTGACGGGCCGGGCGACGGGGGCGCATCACGAGCGGGCAAGGTTCCCCGGCCCGGCCCAGCCGGTGGGGATGAAATGGGAATGCGGTGAAGGTGACCCAACCAGGGACCCGAGGCCGCAGCCGCCCCCGCGACTGTAAGCGGCGAGTGCGGTGCCGACAGGCCACTGGGGCGACCCGGGAAGGCGGCACCAAACTTCGACCCGCGAGCCAGGAGACCAGCCCTGCACCGCGCCCATGCAACGGGGCACGGCACGACGCAACGGACGGGGTGTTCCGTGATCGGGCGACTTGCGTGCAGGCCCCGCCACGACCCCCCTTCACATGAACCGGCCCGCGTATCGGGCGGAAGGGGACAGACATGAAACGCATTCTCACCATCTCGGCGGCGACCCTCGCGGCCACGCCCGCGCTTGCGCATCACCCGCTGGGCGGCCTGCCGATGGAGACCTTCGCACACGGCCTGATGTCGGGTGTCGGCCACCCGGTGCTGGGCTTCGACCATCTGTTCTTCGTGGTGGCCATGGGCATCGCCGCAACCTTTACCGGTCGCGCGCTGACGGCACCTCTGGCCTATGTGGCGGCCATGCTGCTCGGGTGCGCGCTGATGGCGTCGGGCATCGCGCTGCCCGCGGCCGAGACGGTGATCGTGCTGTCATTGCTGGTCATGGGCGGGCTCGTCCTGTCGGGCCGTGCCCTGTCGCCCGGGGCTGCCTTGGCGCTGTTCGCCGGGTTCGGCCTGTTCCACGGCTCGGCCTTCGGCGGGTCCATCGCAGGTCAGGAAGGCGGCGCGGCGATGTCCGTGTTCGTGGGCTACCTGCTGGGCCTGGCCGCGATCCAGTATGCAATCGCGGTGGTCGCCGGCTTCGCCATCCGGCGGCTGTTCGGCGCGGCAACGGCCGCCTCGGTCAATGCGCGCCTCGCGGGGGCCATGGTGGCCGGCGTTGGCGTTTTCCTCGCGCTCGAGATCGTCGAGGGCCCGATCGTGGCGCTTCTCGCCGCCTGATCCCGCCCAACCCTGCGGCCGCCGTCCCGCCGGGGCGGCGGCCATCTTCATCCGGAGCCATCGACATGCACGCCAAGATCCCCGCCACCATCGTCACCGGCTTTCTGGGCGCCGGCAAGACGACGCTGATCCGTCACCTGCTGCAGAACGCGGGCGGTCGGCGCATCGCGCTCATCATCAACGAGTTCGGCGACCTCGGCGTCGATGGCGGCATCCTGAAGGGCTGCGGCATCGAGGGCTGCGCCGACGACGACGTGGTGGAGCTGTCGAACGGCTGCATCTGCTGCACCGTCGCCGATGATTTCGTCCCCACGATGGAGGCGCTGCTGGCGCGCGATACGCCCCCCGACCACATCGTGATCGAGACGTCGGGCCTGGCCTTGCCGCAACCGCTCGTGCGTGCCTTCAACTGGCCCGGCCTGAAGACCCGCGTTACCGTCGACGGCGTGGTCACCGTGCTGGACGGCCCCGCCGTGGCCGCGGGAACCTTCGCCGCCGATGTCGCCGCGGTGGACGCGCAGCGCGCCGCGGATGACGGGTTGGACCACGAGACGCCGCTGTCCGAACTCTACGCCGACCAGGTCGCCTGTGCCGACATGATTGTGGTCAACAAGGTGGACCTGATGGAAGATCCCGCCACGCTCGTCGCCCGTTTGCGCGGCGAGGCGCGGGACGGCGTCCAGGTCGTGCCGGCCAAGATGGGCGCGCTGCCGGCGGACGTCCTGCTGGGGCGCGGCCAATCGGCCGAGGACGACATCGCCGCCCGGCACGAGGTCCACCATCACCACCACCACGATGACGACGACCATGACGACCATCACCACGCGCACGGCCACGACGCGTTCGAGAGCTTCGTCGTCGCGGCGCCCGAGGTGACCGACCCCACCGATTTCGCCCGCCACGTGGCCGCAGTGATCCGCGATCACGGTATCCTGCGCCTCAAGGGGTTCGCATCGGTGGCGGGCAAGCCCATGCGGCTGACCATCCAGGCGGTCGGGCCACGGGTGGACTACTACTACGACCGGCCGCTGGGGTCCGACCCCCGCGTCACGCGACTCGTCGTGATCGGGCAGGCCGGGCTGGACCACGCGGCGATCACCGATGCCCTGCAGGGCGAGGCCGTCCCCGCCTGACGCGCCCGGGGACTCGGGGGCTTAGGCTTCGCTGCGCGCGGCGGCCTCCGCCACGGCGATCCGCGCCGCCAATCGCGCGTTGTTCAGCACCAGCGCGATGTTCGCCGCCAGCGCGCGCCCTTCGGTCACGTCGTTCAGACGGCCCAGAAGGAATGGCGTGACATCCTTGCCCGCCATGCCCCGCGCTTCCGCCTCGGCCAGGGCCGCGTCGATCGTGGCGCCGATCTGCTCCGCATCCAGCGCGTCGGCCATAGGGATCGGATTGGCCACCAGCATCCCCGTCCCCAGCCCCAGCGCGGCGTTCGCCGCCCGGACCGCCGCGATGTCGGCGGGATCGTCGAACCGCTCGCCCGCGACGATGCCCGACCGGCGGGTGTAGAAAGCGGGAAACTCGTCCGCCCCATGGACCGCGACCGGCACGCGCAGCGTCTCCAGCACCTCGATCGTGCGCGGGATGTCCAGGATCGACTTCACCCCCGCGCACACAACCAGGACGTCGGTGGCGGACAGTTCCGTCAGATCGGCGCTGACATCCATGCCATCGCCGCAATGCACCCCGCCGATCCCGCCGGTGGCGAAGGTGCCGATGCCCGCCAGGGCCGCGATCCGCATGGTCGCGCTGACCGTCGTGCCCGCCGTTGCCCCCCGCACGATGCAGGCACCCAGATCGCGCGACGCGGCCTTGACCACATCGCCCCCCTGCCCAAGCCGAGCGATCTGATCCTCGTCCAGACCGGCGCAGGGCCGTCCGTCGATCACCGCGACGGTCGCCGGCACCGCGCCTTCCTGCCGGATGGCATCCTCGACCTGCAGCGCGACCTCGGCGTTGCGGGGCCAGGGCATGCCGTGGCTGATGATGGTGGATTCCAATGCGACCACCGGTCGGCCTTCGGCCAGGGCGGCCTCCATTTCCGGGGTCATCTGCGGTCGGATCATCGGGGCCTCCTGACGTTTCGGCCCCTCTTGCACCCATCCGCCGCCTCCCGCAAACCCTCCCCCGGATCAGGAGGTCGCCATGCATCTGCTCGCCGCGCAACCGGGCGCCATCGACGACGGCGAACCGGTCGATCTGGGCCAGGATCCGGCGGATCTGGTCGTGATCTCGGCGGCCGATACCGAGCTGGCCGCCCTGTCGCAGGCCCGGGCCGAAATGACCGATCCGCCATCCTTGCGGTTGGCGAACCTGACACATCTTCGGCACCCGATGTCGGTCGACCTTCATCTGGACAGTTGCGCCACCCGGTCGCGGCTGGTCGTGGCGCGCATTCTCGGCGGGCGCGGCTACTGGACCTACGGGCTGGAGCAATACGCCGCCCGCCTGCACGAGGCCGGCATCCCCTTCGCCGCGCTGCCCGGCGACGACAAACCCGACGCCGAATTACGCGGTCTCAGCACCGTCGCCGCCGACGACTACGACGCGCTGTGGTCCTGCCTGGTCGAAGGGGGCCCGCAGAACGCCGCGACCTTCCTGGCCCATGCCCGCGCCATGATCGACGGAGCCGATCGCCCGGCCCCCGCGCGCCCGCTTCTGCGCGCAGGGCTCTACTGGCCCGGCGCGGCCGAGGCGACACCCGACACCCTGCGCGCCGCCTGGGCCGAGGGTGCCCCCGTCGTTCCCGTCATCTTCTACCGCGCGCTGTTGCAGGGCGCGGGGCTGAACCCCGTCAACCGGCTGGTCAAGGCGCTCCTGCGGGCGGGCACGAACCCGATGCCGATCTTCGTGGCCTCGCTCAAGGATCCGGTCAGCCAGGCGACGCTGCAGTCGCTGTTCACCGACACGCCCCCCGACGCGGTCATCAACCTGACGAGTTTCGCCGTCGGCGATCCGTCCGCCAATCCGCTGGCCGCACCCTGGGCCGATCGCGCGCCGGTTTTCCAGGCCGTCCTGTCGGGGGGCACCGAACAGGGATGGCAAGACGGCACGACCGGCCTATCGGCCCGTGACATCGCCATGAACGTGGCTCTGCCCGAGCTTGACGGTCGGATCCTGACGCGCGCCATCGGCTTCAAGGGCGAGGCGTTCTTCGACGAGGCCACGCAATGCCCCATCGCGACGTGGAAGGCGCAGGGGGACCGGATCGCGTTCACCGCGAACCTGGTGGCGAACTGGTGCCGCCTGCGCCGCATGGCACCGGGCGATCGGCGGGTGGCCCTCGTCCTCGCGAACTATCCCAACCGCGACGGCCGTCTTGCCAACGGCGTCGGACTGGACACGCCCGCGGCGACCGCGCATGCGCTGCGGCTGCTGCGCGACGCGGGCTATAACGTGGCGCCCCCTGCCGACGGCGCCGCACTGATGGCGCGCATCCTCGACGGGCCGACGAACTGGCTGACCGACCGCGCCGACCGGACGGGGGGCGAACGCCTGCCGCTCGACACGTACCGGGCGTTCTATGACGGGCTGCCCCTCGCCGCGCGACAGCAGGTCGAGGACCGATGGGGCCGCCCCGAGGACGATCCGTTCTGCGCCGACGGCGAATTCGCCCTGTCGATCCACCGCTTCGGCCGCGCGGTCGTCGCCCTACAGCCGGCGCGGGGCTACAACATCGACCCGACCGACACCTATCATTCGCCCGACCTCGTGCCGCCGCACAACTATCTGGCCTTCCACGCCTGGCTGCGCGCGAACGCGGACGCGGTCGTTCACATGGGCAAGCACGGCAACCTCGAATGGCTGCCCGGCCGCGCGGTGGCCCTGGGCGGCGACGACTGGCCGGAGATCGCGCTCGGGCCGATGCCGCATGTCTATCCCTTCATCGTCAACGATCCGGGAGAGGGCACGCAGGCCAAGCGCCGCGCACAGGCCGTCATCGTCGACCACCTGACCCCGCCCCTGACGCGGGCCGAGACCTATGGTCCGCTGCGCGATCTCGAAGGCCTGGTGGACGAGTATTACGAGGCGGCGAATGTCGATCCGCGCCGCATCGACACGCTGCGCACCGAGATCCTTTCGCTGGCCCGCGCCACCGGGCTGGATATCGATGCCGGCATGGACGGGGGCGACGATCTGGCCAAGCTCGACGCCTATCTCTGCGAACTGAAGGAAGCGCAGATCCGCGATGGCCTGCATGTCTTCGGCCAGTCGCCGGCGGGGCGTCTGGCGGACGATCTGCTCCAGGCGCTGCTCCGCCTGCCGCGGGGTGCGGACGAGAGCCTGCCCCGCGCCATCGCCGCCGATCTGGGGCTGGGGTTCGACCCGCTCGACTGCGACATGGCCGCGCCGTGGGGCGGTCCGCGTCCCGCAGCGCTGACTGGCGCGTACCCGTGGCGCAGCACCGGTGACACGGTGGAGCGGATCGAGGACCTCTCTGCCGCCCTGCTGACCGGCGCGGCATCCACCCCCGGCCCGGCGACCGCGACCGTGTTGCGCGACGCGGAACGGCTGCGCGCGACCGTGGCCGAATGCGGCCCGGCCGAGGGGGCGGCGCTGCTGGATGCGCTGGACGGGCGCGCGGTGCCGCCCGGTCCGTCGGGCGCGCCCACCCGGGGCCGGCCCGACGTGCTGCCGACGGGGCGCAACTTCTATTCGGTGGACAGCCGCGCCGTGCCGACGCCGACCGCGTGGAAGCTGGGCTGGAAATCCGCCTCCCTGCTGATCGACCGGCACTTGCAGGATCACGGCGCCTGGCCGCGCGCCATGCTCGTCACCGCCTGGGGCACGGCCAACATGCGCACGGGCGGGGACGACATCGCACAGGCGCTAGCGCTGATGGGCGTGCGCCCGCAATGGGACGCCGCAAACCGCCGCGTCACCGGGTTCGAGATCATTCCGCACACCGCGCTCGGCCGGCCCCGTGTCGACGTGACGCTGCGCGTCTCCGGCTTCTTCCGCGACGCTTTCCCGAGCCAGATGGCCCTTGTCGATGCCGCCGCCCGCGCGGTGCAGGCCCTGGACGAGCCGGATGACGTGAACCCCGCCGCCGAACGTGCGCGCGCGGGCGAGGGACGGGCGCGTGTTTACGGCTCGAAACCGGGGGCCTACGGCGCCGGGTTGCAGGCGATGATCGACGAACGCCTGTGGTCCGACACCGCCGATCTGGGGGCGTCCTACGTCGAATGGGGCGGCTATGCCTACGGCAACGGCGAGGGTACGCCCGACCATGACGGCCTGCGCCAGCGCCTGCGCCAGGCCGATGCGATCGTGCAGAACCAGGACAACCGCGAACACGACCTGCTGGACAGCGACGACTACTACCAGTTCGAGGGTGGCGCCGCCGCGGCGGTGGAAATGCTGCAGGGCGTGCGGCGTCCGATCTATCACAACGACCATTCCCGCCCCGAACGCCCCGTCATCCGCACGCTGGAGGACGAGATCGGCCGCGTCGTCCGGTCGCGCGTCGTCAACCCGAAATGGATCGCCGGCGTCAAACGCCACGGCTACAGGGGCGCGTTCGAGATCGCGGCGACGGTCGACTACCTGTTCGCCTTCGCCGCCACGACCGGTGCGGTGCGCGACCATCATTTCGACCTCGTTTCGGCGGCCGTGCTTGAGGATGACGACACCCGTGACTTCATCGCCGAGGTCAACGCCCCTGCCCTGGCCGATATCGCCGACCGGCTGGCCGAGGCGATCCGGCGCGGGCTCTGGTCGCCGCGGTCGAACTCGGCCCGGGGCCTGATCGAGCGCCACGCGCGCGGCTGATCGCATGTGCGGGCCCGGAGAGACGCGGATCGACCCGTCGGACATCCGATAACGTCCAATGGGACGGCCGAATCCCGCGTTCGGTCCGGCCGCGTCATGGGATATCAGGCTGCCCCCGGCGTATGCGGGGCCAAGCCAGCCTCGGGCCAACGCATGGGAGATTCCCTGCAGGGCGCGATGCGGGTGACCGGCGCAACGGTGCGTCGTCCTTTTCCCGGCAAGACGCCGACCCTTTCGGAGACCAAGACATGAAACGCATTCTTCCCCTCGTCGCCGTGACCGCCCTCCTGTCGGCCTGCGCCCCCGGTGGTTTCATCGACAGCGATGTCGAGCGGGGCCTGGTCGGCGCCGCCGCCGGTTACGGCGCGGCCAAGGTGGTCAAGGGCAATGGCGACCGGGGCGCGATCCTGGGCGGCCTCGCGGGCGTGTTCTGCGACGATGCCGGGATCTGCTCGCCCTCGCGCTGATTGTTGGGGATGCCATCGCGTCCCGCAACCAACGAACAACACCGAACGCCCGCCCTGCCCGGCGGGCGTCTTGGCATGACGGGGGTCGGTCAGCCCGATCGGCAGTCCAGCGCCATGTTCACCAATGCGATATCGCCGCTGGCCGATCCGGGAATCACGGAACAGGCGGTCGCGGTTTCCGTCGCGGCCACGGCTGCGGCGATGACACCGGCGAGATCCGGACGCCAGGCCGGGTTCGTGCGCGTGGCCTGTGCCGACTCGGCGTTCCAATTGATGCGAAAGTCGTGCCCGCCGGCACTGGCCGTGCCCTTGCGATCCAACCCGTCGAGCGGATGCGCCGTGTTGCAGGCCGTCAGGATGGCGATGAGGAGCGGAGGGGCGAAATGCTTCATGTCCGGACCTATCGCGTTCATCGGTTAAGGGACGGTTAACGGGACCGGGCGCGCCGCCCTTGACCCGGCCCGCCCCGCCCCCGACAGTCGGCCCCGTTTCCACCCGAAAGGCCGCAGGATGACCGACGCAGACACCGATCGCCACAACGCGAAGATGGCCAAGAAGAAGGCTGCCCGCGACAAGATCATGGCCACCAAGACCGAGGAGAAGGGCCTGATCATCGTTCACACCGGGAAGGGCAAGGGCAAGTCCTCGGCCGCGTTCGGGATGATCTTCCGCTGCATCGCCCACGACATGCCATGCGCCGTCGTGCAGTTCATCAAGGGCGGCATGGGCACCGGCGAACGCGACCTTATCACCGGGAATTTCGGCGACCTGTGCCAGTTCCACACCATGGGCGAGGGCTTCACCTGGGAGACGCAGGACAAGTCCCGCGACATCGAGATGGCCCAGGCCGCCTGGGCAAAGGCGAAGGAACTGATCGCGGATGCGCGGAACCGTATGGTCCTGCTGGATGAGATCAACATCGCGCTGCGCTACGATTACGTCTCCGCGACCGAGGTAGTCGCTTGGCTGCGGGACAACAAACCGCCGATGACGCATGTCGTCTGCACCGGACGCAACGCGAGCGAGGAACTGATCGAGCTGGCCGACCTGGTGACCGAAATGGAATTGGTCAAGCACCCCTTCCGGTCGGGCGTGAAGGCACAGCGCGGCGTCGAGTTCTAGGACGACCCGCCCGCCGCGCGGTGACGCGCCGCCGGGCGGATCCCATACGGGATACCGCGCCGTCCAAGGCAGTTTCGGCGTCCGTTACGTCTGACGGTCGGGCGGCGCCGCGCGCAGGCGGATCGGGCCGCTTGCCGTCACCGGGTCGACCGGTACGCCGCCTTGGGTCGCCATGAGGCCGGGCAGGGTCGCCGCAACGGCACGGATGCGCGGCATGAGGGGGCGCCAGTCGTCGGTCAGCGCCCGCGCGACCTCGGACGGGCAGAAGCTCGCATCCGCTCCGCGACGCCGCGCAAGCTCGCGCAGCGCCGCGGCGATACGATCGTCGGACGGGCCCGTCAGGACAGTGCCGCGTCGCAGCGGGCGCAGACGCCGTCATGGCCGTGGTGGCCGACATCGGGCAGGACCTTCCAGCACCGCTGACACTTGCCGCCCTGGGCCTGGGCGAAGACGACGGCCACGCCGTCGGTGTCCTCGCTCCGATAGGCCTCGGGCGGGGCGGGGGTGTCGGTCACGGTGATCGCGCTGACGATGCAGATGTCGTCGAAATTGACGCCGGCCAGAAGCGCGGCCGTCTCGGCGTCGACATGCACGACGGGCGCGGCCTCCAGCGACGATCCGATGATCTTCTCGCGCCGCGCCATTTCCAACGCGCCTGTCACGACGCGGCGGACGGCTCGGATGCGCGACCATCGCGCGGCCAGTTCGGAATCGTGCCAGCCGGGACGCGGCGCGGGGAAATCCTGCAGGTGGACGGAAGAGTCCTCGCCCGGATGCACCTCCAACCAGATCTCCTCCATGGTGAACGGCAGGATCGGCGCGAGCCAGGTCGTCAGGCGTTCGTGCAGCAGCCCCAGAACGGTCCGCGCGGCACGGCGGCGCGGCGTATCGCCGTCGCAATAGAGCGCGTCCTTGCGAATGTCGAAGTAGAACGACGACAGGTCGACCGTGGCGAATTGGAAGATGGCCTGGAACACCGCGGCGAAATCATAGGCGGCATAGGCCGCGCGGATTTCGTCATCCAGTTGCGAAAGGCGATGCAGGACCCATCGGTCCAGCTCCGGCATCTCAAGCGTGTCGACCGGCGCGGCATCCGTCATCGAGCCGAGCATGAACCGCATCGTGTTGCGAAGCCGGCGATAGGCGTCGGCGACGCCCTTGAGGATCTCGGGCCCGATGCGGTGATCGGACGTGTAATCGACGGTCGCCACCCAGAGGCGCAGGATATCGGCGCCGTACTGGTCGACCACCTCCTGCGGGACGATGGTGTTGCCGAGCGACTTGGACATCTTCACGCCCTTCTCGTCCAGCGTGAACCCGTGCGTGACCACGGCGCGATAGGGCGCACGTCCCAGCGTGCCGCAACCTTGCAGCATCGAGGAATGGAACCACCCGCGATGCTGGTCGGTGCCTTCCAGATAGACGTCGGCGATGCCGTCCTCCGTCCCGTCGTCGCGATCACGCAGCACGAAGGCGTGGGTGGAGCCGGAATCGAACCAGACGTCCAGGATATCGTCGACCTTGTTCCAGTCGGCCGGATCGTGGTCGGACCCGAGGAAGCGTTCCTTCGCGCCGGGCTTGTACCAGGCGTCGGCGCCCTCCGCCTCGAAGGCGGCGATGATGCGGGCGTTCACCTCCGGGTCGCGCAGCAGGAAGTCCGGGTCGTCCGCCGCGGCGCCCACGCGCGTGAAACAGGTCAACGGCACGCCCCAGGCACGTTGGCGTGAGAGGACCCAGTCGGGCCGGTTCTCGATCATCGAATGCAGGCGGTTGCGGCCCCGCCGGGGCGTCCATTCCACCAGGCTGTCGATGGAGGTCAGCGCCCGGGCGCGCACGGTGCGACCATATTCGTCCCGCCCATCGCCCACGGGCCGGTCGATGGCGGCGAACCATTGCGGGCGGTTCAGGCGGATCACGGGAGCCTTGGATCGCCAGGAATGGGCGTCGGAGATCGTCAGTCGGGCGCGCGCCAGCAAGGCGCCTCGTTCGACCAGCTTGTCGATGACGGCCTTGTTGGCGCCGCCGGGTTTGCCGTTCGGCCGGATGATCGCCTCGCCGCCGAAGAAGGGCAGATCGGCGCGCAGGGTCCCATCGGCCTCGACATTGTAGGTCATGGGCAGGCCATGCTTCAGACCGATCTGGTAGTCGTCGTCGCCGTGGCTAGGCGCGGTGTGGACGAACCCCGTGCCGGCGTCGTCGGTGACGTGATCGCCGGGGAAAAGCGGGACGTCGTAATCCCATTCGCCCGCCGCACCATCGGCCCCGCGCAGGGGGTGGGCGCAGGTCAGCGCGGCCAACTCCTCGACCTGGACGGGGCGGACGCGGCGCCACATCGCGGGGTCCAGCCGGGCGGCGGCCAGCGCGCCCTCGGCCTGCGCATCGGCGATGATGTAGGTTTGGCCGGCCTCGGCCCAGCATTCCTCGGGCGTGGCGACGACCTCGTAGAGGCCGTAGGCGATGTCCGGCCCGAAGCAGATCGCGCGGTTCTGCGGGATCGTCCAGGGCGTGGTGGTCCAGATAAGCACGCGTGCCGCCCGAAGCTGCGCCTCGCGCTCGACCGACGCCTCGAGGATGCTGGCCCGCTGGCCCTGCATCTCCTCCTCCTCGGCATAGGCTGTCTCGGCCTCGTAGACGTCGGACCGGGCCGCGACGACGGGGAAGGCCACCCAGATCGCGTCGACCTGGCGGTCGTGATACTCCACCTCCGCCTCGGCCAGGGCGGTCTTCTCGACCGGCGACCACATCACGGGCTTGGAGCCCTGATAGACCAGCCCGTTCGTCAGGAACTTCTGAAACTCCGCCGCGATCACCGCCTCGGCATGGAAATCCATCGTCAGATAGGGGTCGGCCCAGTTGCCGGTGATGCCCAGCCGCTTGAACTCCTCGCGCTGCACGTCGACCCATTGGGCGGCGAAGTCGCGGCATTCGCGGCGGAACTCGACCACGTCCACGGCATCCTTGTCGCGGCCCTTGGCGCGGTATGCCTCCTCGATCTTCCATTCGATCGGCAGGCCGTGGCAGTCCCAGCCGGGCACGTAGCGCGCGTCGAAGCCCATCATCTGGCGCGACCGGACCACCATGTCCTTGAGCGTCTTGTTCAGCGCGTGCCCGATATGCAGATGCCCGTTCGCATAGGGCGGACCGTCATGCAGCGTGAAAGGCGCGCGCGCCGCCTTTTCGCGCAGGCGGTCGTAGACGCCGATCCGCGCCCAGCGGTCGAGCCATTCGGGTTCGCGTTTCGGCAGGCCCGCGCGCATCGGGAAATCGGTCTGCGGCAGGTTCAGGGTGGACTTGTAGTCGGGGGATTCCGCGCTCATGCGTGCGTCCTTCGGATCGGCGTTGGTAGAAGGTCGGTGCGCGGGCCGCGACACCTTTGCCCGGCCGCCCCGTGGATCAGGGCGCCGGGGGGCTAATTCGCGTGTCTATGAGCGCGGGTTCCGTCATCGCCGGCGTTATAGGCACCGTCGGGCGGGAACGGCAAGCCGGGCACCATGCGGGGGCCGCACGCCATGCTTGGACGGGGGCCGACAGGCGTTAACCTTCCGTTCACCATTGGCCCGCAGTATCGGCGGCGAAGGAGGAGCCGCCATGTCCCCGCTTATCGCCATCGTCGCCACGAGCATCCTGGTCCTGGCCCCGCTGGTCCTGTCCCGGCCGCGCCGGCGGGACTGACCCGGTCGATCGGTCCGCGCCTCGGGCCCGAACGGCCGCCCCGGCGGGGCCGGGTCAGCCCGGCGGTGCCTGCCCGGCCACGTGATCCCAGACCCTGGAAATCACCACCGACCCCTCGCCCACCGAACTCGCCACGCGCTTCACCGAACCCGCACGCACGTCGCCCACCGCGAACACCCCGTCGAGCGATGTGGCGAAGGGGCTGTCGCGGCCCACGGCATCGCCCGTCAGGATGAAGCCCTTGTCGTCGCTCGCGACCTGATCGCCGAGCCAGGCGGTGTTCGGCGCCGCTCCGACCATCACGAAAAGCGCGCGCGACGCGATACGGTCGTCGCCCGGCTCGACCCCATCGCCCTTCAGGTGAATGGCCGAGAGCTTGCCGTTGCCTTCCAGCGAGGCGACCTCCGTGTTGTATCGCACCCGGATCGCCTCGTCGGCCTCCAGCCGTCCACTCAGATAGCTGGACATGCTGTCGGCCAGGCTGTCGCCCCGCACCAGCAGGTGCACGCAGCGTGCGTGACGCGACAGGAACATCGCCGCCTGTCCGGCCGAATTTCCGCCCCCGATGATCGCCACGTCGGTGCCTCGGCAGAACCGCGCCTCGATCTCGGTCGCGGCATAATAGACGCCCGCGCCCTCGAACGCCTCCAGACGGTCGAGCGGCAGGCGCCGGTACTGGACACCGGTGGCGATGACGATCGCGCGGGCGCAGGTCTCGGTCCCGTCGTCGAGCGTGACGCAGAAGATCCCGTCCTCGCGGCGCGCGAGCGCCGTGGCGCGGCGGGGGACCGCGAAGCGCGCGCCGAACTTCATTGCCTGAACCTCGCCCCGCCAGCAGAGGTCGGCCCCCGAAATCCCCGTCGGAAAGCCCATGTAGTTCTCGATCCGGCTGGACGTGCCGGCCTGCCCGCCGATGGTCGCGTCCTCCACCACCAGCGCCGACAGCCCCTCGGCCCCGGCATAGACCGCGGCCGCGATCCCGCCGGGCCCGCCGCCGACGATCAGGACGTCGTGGACACAATCAGATTCGAGCTCCAGGTCCAGTCCGAACAGACGCGCGATCTTGCGCGGCGTCGGCGCCTCGATCACCCGGTCCTTGCCGAACACGACCGCCGGCTCGGTCGGGCGGATCGAACAACTCTGCGCCACCTCCGCCGCCTCGCCGCCGTCGAGGTCCAGCGCGCGGAACGGGATGCGGTTGCGACCGGCGAAGGCCGCGATCGCGGCGATCTGCCGATCCCGGTCGATGCCGATCAGCGTCAGGCTTGCCTCGTTGCTTTCGAGCAGGCGCCGGCGGCGCGCGGCCAGCACGGTGACGATAATGTCCGACATCTCCGGCACGCGGCTCATCAGCTCGAGCATGGGCACCCGGTCCGCCACCAGAAAGCGGCAGTCGCGGACCGCGCGCATCGCCAGCATGGATTTCGCGCCGGTCAGGAAGCTGATCTCCCCGGCGAACTGTCCGGGACCGAGCGTCGACCCGTCGCCGTAGCGCCCGCCTGTCACCGGATCGACCGCCTCGGCCTCCCCTTCGAGAAGATACAGGAACCGGTCCATCGGCGCGCCCAACGCGACGAAGGTCTCGCCCGCTCCGAACTCCATCTCGCGCCCGATCTCGCGGATGCGTGCGACATGGTCGTCGGTTAGCGGGGTACGGACCATCGTGCTCAGATCCTGGGCCAGACTTTCCATCTCAGGTCTCCTTCTGGCCGAACAGGCCGGTCAGCGACCGCTGGATCACCGACGTGATCCGTGGCGGACGCTCATGGGTGAACGGCAGCGGCCGGCAGACCTCCATCGCGGCCACGCCCACCCGCGCCGTCAGCGCGCCGTTCACCAAGCCTTCGCCGAAACGGCGGCTGAGCCGGGCGAGGACACCGCCGCCGGCCACGGACTGGATCATGTCATCCCCCACGGCGACCGCCCCGGTGGCGGCCAGATGTGTCAGGACGGTCCGTGCCAGGCGCCAACTGCCCAGCGTGCCGCCGCGGCCGCCGTAGATCAGGGCGATGCGGCGGATCATGCGCAGGTTGGACGTCAGCGCCGCCACCACGTCCGCCAGCGCCAACGGCACCACGGCGGTGACCAGGGCGACCTGCCGCGCGGCGGCTTCCACCTCGCGCGTGGCGGCGGCATCGAGGGGGACAAGCAGGCTGCGCTCGGTCAGTGCGACGAGGGCATCGGCGTCGAACACGTCCGCACGGCGGGCCGCCAGATCTTCGCGGCCCCAACGCGTGTCGGGACGGCCGGCATAGAACCGCGCCACGTGATCGGCCAGGGCACGTGCGCCCTTGAGGTCGGTGACCGCCGCGGCCTCCGTGCGCAGGTCGTCGATCCGTGCGAGCCGGGCCAGGGCCACGATCTCGCGCAGTGCGATCGCCAGCGACACGGCGACGAAAGCGCCGACCAGGATCGCGGCGATCCAGCCCAGGACCGGCCGCGCGGCAAGAAGCCCGGTCACGAATTCCCAGGCCGCGACCGTCAGCATGAAACCGACCACCGCGGTCAGCGCCGCGAAGAACCACCCGGCCAGGCCGTTCTGCCGCCGGGCCACCAACAGGGCGACGGTCTGCATCGCCCGGCCGGATCCGGGCGGCGCAACCTCCGCATCGGGGACGGGCGGGGCCGTGGCGGGATCGACCCGGCCCTCCGGCGCGTCGAGGCGGACCGAACCGCGCCGCGGAGCGGGCTGGTCGCCTTCGACATCGAACAGGACCGCGCGACGGCGCGGTCCGCCTTCGGATCCGTCGGTCATGGATGCGTTCCCCGTTCAGCCGTCCTTGCAGATATGTCGGCACGTGCGGGATGCAACATCGCTCAGATCCGGTCGCCCAGCAGGAATTCGGCCGCGCGGTCGAGGCGGATATGCGGCGGCCCCTCGCCCGGGCGCAGCGTCAGCGGGGCGGGCGCGAACTCCATCAGGTCGTATTCGCCGTCCAGCCAGTCTGTTGCGCCCTGTCGGGCCGGCACCAGAAGATGCGCGGGGTCGGCCGGAAGCTCGCCGGGATAGAGCGCCGTCTCGCGCCCGGTTTCGGCCAGCCGTCCACGGACGACGGGCAGGATCTCGCCGCGATGCTCGCGCTCCTCCTCGACCGTGGCGCGCAGGGCCGCCATCGACAGGGCCTTCGTCTCGGCGCCCGCGAAATCGGCGCGCGACCTGGCGTCGCGGACCATCGCCTCGAGCAACGTGGTCAGGCGCGCGTGCTGCGAATGGTGCAGATGGTCGGCCTTGGTGGCCGCGAACAGGATGCGGTCGACCCGGCGCGCGCCCAGCAGCGACATGAGCCAACCGATGGCACCGGGGCGGAAGGCCTGCAGAATGTCGGTCATGGCGGCGCGCATCTCCTCGACCGCGCGGGGGCCGCGGCGCACGGCGCCGAGCACGTCGAGAAGCACGACCTGCCGATCCAGCCGGGCGAAATGGTCCTGGAAGAATGGATAGACGACCTGCTTCTTGTAAGCCTCGAACCGGCGGGACATCTCGCGCCGCAGGCTGCCGCGCGGCGCCTCGCCCGGGGGCAGCGGCGCGAATGTCAACGCGGGCGATCCTTCCAGTTCACCGGGCAGCAGGAAACGTCCCGGCGTCAGGTCATAAGCCCCGGCGGCCCTGGCGGCCCGCAGCGCGGCGGTGTAGCTGCGCGCCAGTTTCTGCACCGTGGGCTCCTCCAGCCGCGCAACCGGGTCGACGGATTGCATCACCGCCTCGTAGTCGCTGGCGTTCCAGGCCGCCAGGCGGCCGAGCGCGCGGGCCGACCATTCGTCGTAGGATTTCTCCATCAGGCCCAGGTCGAGAAGCCATTCGCCGGGATAGTCCACGATGTCCAGGTGAACCGTACGGTTGCCGCGCAGCCCCGACAGAAGGCCCGCCGGCCGGACGCGCAGCGAAAGGCGCAACTCGGACACCGCACGTGTCCCTTCGGGCCAGTGCGGATCATGTGCGGTCAGGGCCGCCAGATGGCTTTCGTAGTCGAAGCGCGGGACGGTATCGTCGGGCTGCGGCTGCAGGAACGCCGTCTCGATACGCCCGCCGGCCGAAAAGCCCGGCATCCGGCCCCGATCGATGAGGTTCGCCACAAGCGAGGTGACGAACACCGTCTTTCCCGCACGGCTGAGGCCCGTGACGCCCAGCCGCAGCGTCGGGTCGAACACGTCCGTCACCGTGGAGGTCACGTCCCCCAAACCGCGCGTCACCGCGTCCGCCAGCCGTCCGATCATCCACGTCCCCCTGCTTGGTCCCGCAAGGTAGGCGCGCGACCGGGTGAGGGAAAGTCCCCCTGACGGGGTGGCATGGCGGGACAGGGCGGCCTAAGACGCCGGCCATGCCACGCTTCGCCCTTCGCATCGAATATGACGGCCGCCCCTTCGCCGGCTGGCAGCGGCAGGACGGGCCGGCAAGCGTGCAACAGACGCTCGAGGAGGCGCTGCGCACCCTCGACCCCGCGATGCCGGCCGCCGCTGCCGCCGGGCGCACGGATGCGGGCGTGCACGCGACCGGCCAAGTGGCGCAGGCCGATCTGCAGCGCGACTGGGACCCGTTCCGCCTGTCGGAAGCCGTGAACTGGCATCTGAAGCCGGCCCCGATTGCGATCAACGCCTGCGCGCGGGTGGCCGATGACTGGCACGCGCGGTTCGCGGCTGTCGAACGGCGCTATACCTTCCGCATCGCCGCGCGCCGGGCGCCGCTGACACTGGACCGCGGGCGGATGTGGCGCGTACCGGGGCCGCTTGACGTCGAGGCGATGCGGGACGCGGCGCGGCATCTGGTCGGACGGCATGATTTCACGACGTTCCGCGCCTCGATCTGCCAGGCGAAGTCGCCCGTGAAGTCCATCGACGCGATCACGATCACGGAACACGCCTATCCCGGCGGGCAGGAGATCCGGCTGGATCTGCGGGCCCGGTCGTTTCTGCACAACCAGGTCCGTTCGATCGCCGGGACGCTGGAACGCGTGGGCGCCGGGGCCTGGCCCGCCGATCGGGTCCGCGATGCGCTTGCCGCGCGCGACCGTGCCGCCTGCGGACCGGTGGCGCCGCCCGATGGCCTGATCCTGACCGGGGTCGGCTATCCGGAGGATCCGTTCGGATCGTCCCTGCGGGCGTCGAGATAGACGCGCAGGGCGGTCAGTTGCCGCAGCAGGTCATCCTGCGCGGTATCCCCCAGTGCAGCGGAAATCTCGGCCAGATCGGGGGCCACGGCGCGGATCGCCCGTTCGCGGAAGGCGCGGCCGGATTCGGTCAGCCAGACCCGCTTGGAGCGTCCGTCCTCGGGGTTGGGGCGCAGCGTGACCCAGCCATGTCGCGCCACGACCGACACCATGTGCGACACCGTCGTTTTGGGCAGCTGGAACGCGCGTGCCATGGCCAGGGGGGTCTGCCCGTCGCGCACGCGGACGAGGTGGTTGATCAAGGTGAAGTGCGGCAGCAGGACCCCGGGCGGCAGCCGCGCCTCGAATATCGTACGGCCGAGTTGCGAGACGATCCCGATCTCGTTGAAGATCGCGAACGCGCGATAAAGGGTCTCGTCGCTCGACGCGCGCTCGTCAGGCATTCCGGATACGTGTCTCCAGTGGCCAGCGCGGGGTGCGCGGCGTCCGTTCTGCATACCCCAGCAGGCCGAGCATTTGAACCGTTCCGCCATCCGGTGCCACGATCGCGTGGACGGCCCGACGATATTCAGCCACCTCCGGATATTCCTGCAACGCCTGGCTGACGGGCCGAAGCGCCAGCCCCGCACCCGTTGCCGCCAGATTGAGGCGCATCCAGCGGCGCCCCGTCTCGATCTGGTCGAGGCGGGTGTTCGTCCGCGTCGTCTGGGCCAGGATCGCCGGCGCACTGAGTATGGTGTCGGACATGCCCTCCAGATGGCCGCGGGTTCCGGGGTTGTCGGGGTCCATCGCCGCCTCGCGCGACAGAAGGCCCACGCGCCCCAGCGTTTCCAGCATGGGACCGCCGAGGTCGATGCCGTCGGGGTTCGCCTCGATCTCGGCGCGCCCGATACGGAACAGGTCGACGCTTTCCTTCATGGCGGCGGGGGTGTTGGCCTCGACCATCATGGCGTCGCGGGCGATCTGTCGCAGGCGGTCGCGGTCGGGCCCGTCACGGTAGAGCTGCGCGTAGGGCGCCAGGACGTCCGCCTCGGGTCCGACGGCGACGGGATCGAACGGCTCTTTGTGGGATCGGCGTTCCATGACATGTGCGAAGAGGGGATCGGGCGTTCCACCGTTCCGCAGGCCCAGGCGCGCGACGGGCCCGTCCTCGCCTTCGGGGAACAGGGTGACATCGGTGTCGAACCCCTCCTCGGCCGCGGCCATTCGACCGAGTTCCAGAAAGCACCCCATTCCGATGGTCAACTGCCGCGAGAACGGATCCGTCACGGGCAAATCGCGGGTCTTGTCGCGCCACAGGACGACGCCGTCCTCGCCCTCCAGGGCGATTTCCCACGGCTGGCGGTTGTGCGGATTTGGCGCCAGCAAGGCAAAGCTGAGCGCGCGCAACCGGGGATCGTCGTACTGACCGGCCATGGCCCAGGGCGCCAGCGCGGCGTGTGGCGTGCGCGTGCCGAGATAGGTGCCGGTCGCGGCGGTTGCGGCAAGGATGGTGCCCCCGCCGATCAGCTTCAGGGTATTCCGGCGCGTCATGCGGGTCATCTCGACTCTCCATATAATGCAATATCGTACTATATGGTACAACGTTGCACTTTATGCAAGCGTCTTGTATTGCCACGTCGTCATGAACGCGGTTAGAAAACCTGACCAATTCCGGAGTGTCGCAATGCCCCCCACCATCACGACAGTGGACGATCTGCACGACATCTACCGCCGCCGCGTGCCGAAGATGTTCTACGACTACTGTCAGTCCGGGTCGTGGACCGAACAGACATTCCGTGACAACGAAACCGATTTCGACCTGATCCGTCTGCGCCAGCGCGTCGCCGTCGACATGGAGGGCCGCTCGGTCGCGACGACGATGGTCGGGCGCGAGGTTTCGATGCCCGTGGCGCTGGCCCCCGTCGGCCTGACCGGCATGCAGCATGCCGATGGCGAGATCCTGGCCGCCCGCGCCGCCGAGCGGGCCGGCGTGCCCTTCACCCTGTCCACGATGTCAATCTGTTCGATCGAGGATGTCGCGGAACACACGACCAAGCCGTTCTGGTTCCAGCTCTACGTCATGCGCGACGAGGATTTCGTCGACCGCCTGATCGAACGGGCCCGCGCGGCCGGTTGCGACGCGCTCGTCCTGACCCTGGATCTGCAGATCCTCGGCCAGCGCCACAAGGACCTGAAGAACGGCCTCAGCGCGCCGCCCAAGCTGACGCCCGCCTCGATCGCGAACATGATGACGAAGGTGCAGTGGGGCCTGGGCATGGCCCGGACCAAACGCAGGTTTTTCGGCAATATCGTGGGTCACGCCAAGGGGGTCGGCGACGCGTCCAGCCTTTCATCCTGGACGGCGGAGCAGTTCGACCCCCGGCTGGACTGGGACAAGATCCGCCGCATCAAGGAGAAATGGGGTGGCAAGCTGATCCTGAAAGGCATCCTCGACGCGGAGGATGCGCGCATGGCGCTGCAGGTCGGGGCCGACGCCATCGTGGTGTCGAACCATGGCGGCCGACAGCTCGACGGCGCGCTCAGCTCAATCCGGATGCTGCCCGAGATCGTGGACGCGGTGGGGTCCGAGGTCGAGATCCACATGGATGGCGGCATCCGCTCGGGGCAGGACGTGCTGAAGGCGGTCGCCCTGGGCGCGCGGGGCACCTATATCGGGCGCGCCTTCATCTACGGCCTGGGCGCCATGGGCGAGGCCGGCGTGACGCACGCCCTGGAGGTGATCCGGAAGGAGTTGGACGTCACGATGGCGCTTTGCGGCGAAAAGGACATCCACGATGTCGGGCCGCATGACCTGCTGATCCCCAGGGGGTTCAGGGGCGAGTGGGAGCCTCACGGGCGAAACGGCTGAGCGGCCAGACCAGGGCCAACAGGATCGCGACGCAGGCGAAGGCCCAGCGCAGACCGAAGGCCTGCGCGCCCAGGCCCATGAGCGCGGGTGCGATGAAGAACCCCAGAAAACCGATGACCGCCACGCGCGCGATCACCGCCGTGCGCATCGATGGCGTCGAAAGCCGCCCCGCCAGTGCGAGGCCCATCGGCCCGATCACCGATATGCCGAGACCCATCAACCCGAACCCGACATAGGCGGTCACGGGGGTGGGCGCCGCCGCCGCGATGAGCACGCCGGCCACCGCCAGCCCCGCCGCGATGCGGATCACGCCGATCTCGGACAGGCGCGCGGCGACGGCCTGGCCCGAAAAGCGCCCGACGGCCATCGTCAGGCCCAGCATGGCCGGGCCGAATGCGCCCTCGGCGGCGCCGCCTCTCAAGGTCCGTTCGATATGAAGGGCGGACCAGCTTTCGACGGTGGCCTCGGCCATGAACCCGATCAGGACAATCCCGCCGCACAGCGCCACCAGCGACAGCGGCAGGCGGCGTGCGCGCAGCTCCGCATCGGTGGCCGCCGGGGCGACCTGCATCATCTGGAAGGGCGCCGTCAACAGGACCAGCGCGGCAATGGCCGGAAAGATCGCCTCCGGCGCCCATCCAGCCTCGCGCATGGCGCCCGTCAGCAGCGCGGAGGCGGCATAGGCGACCGAGAACATGGCGTGGTTCACGTTCATCAAACTGCGCTCGGTCCGGGCCTCGATCTCGGAGACGCGCGCGTTCATGACCACGTCGGTCAACCCGGACGTCGCCCCCATCACCGCGAGGATCACGAAGAAGGCCGGGACGGTCACCGCGAAGGCCGGAAGGACGGCCGCCAGGGCAAGCATCACCGTGCCTGCGGGCATCGCCCAAGCGCCCATCCGCCGGTCCCATCGCGGCGCCACGTAGAGTGTCGTTGCCAGACCGATCGCGGTACCCAGAAGCAAGAGGCCGAAGGTTGCGTCGTCGACGCCGATCCGGGCCTTCAGGACGGGCGCCATCGCCGCCACGCATCCCCAGGTCAGGCCGACCGCCATGAAGGCGGAGACGGGCGCCCGGCTCAGCCGCAGGGCAGGCAGGATGGACGTCATGGCACGGCGCGCAAGGCGGCGCCCGGTGGGGTCGGCGCACGATCCGCCCCGGGACGGACGGGCCTCACCCGTGATCCTTGAGAAGCCGGGCCTTCTGACGCTGCCAGTCGCGCTTGGCCGACGCTTCGCGCTTGTCGTGGTTTTTCTTGCCCTTGCCGACGCCGATCTTGATCTTCACCATTCCGCGGTGGTTGAAATACAGCACGAGCGGGACGATCGTGTATCCCTCGCGGGCCGTGGCGTTCCACAGGCGGGAGATTTCCCGCCGCGATACCAGCAGTTTGCGGCGGCGGCGCTCCTCGTGCCCGAAAGTCCTAGCTTGGACGTAGGGGGCGATGTAGCCGTTGACCAGCCACAGCTCCCCCTCCTTCACCTCGGCATAGCTCTCGGCGATGTTGGCGCCGCCCTGGCGCAGCGACTTGACCTCCGACCCCTCGAGCATGATCCCGCATTCCAGGTCGTCCTCGATGGCATAGTCGTAGCGGGCACGCCGGTTCTCGGCGATCACCTTGTAGTTCTTGTCCTTGTCATCCTTGGCCATGGGGCTGACTTAGGCGTCCGCCCGGTCGGTGTCCACGGGCTGGCGCGACATGACGATGTGCACCACGGCCCCCAGCGCCGCGATCCCGCCCGCCAGCCCCGCCGCGCCCACGCCGTAGCGTGCCACGACCACGCCGCCCGCCGCCGCTCCGATGGCCGCGCCCAGATAGATCGAGGCCGCGTGCAGCGACAGCGCCACTGGGGCGCGCGCTCCGGCCAGCGCGACCAGCCGCACCTGCTGCCCTGCGTTGAACGCATAGCCCGCGGCCATCCACACGAAGATCAGCGCGAAGGCCGCGGCAAGCGGCACCGGCAGCAGCGACAGGAGCGGCATGAGCCCGACCTGGAGGCACGCGAGGATCAGAAGCGAGCGGTACGGCCCCAGCCGGTCGGACATGCGCCCGCCCGCAAGGTTGCCCACGACCGCCCCCGCCCCCGCGATGACGAGCGCCAGCGTCACCCCGTCGCGGCCGAGCCCGAGCGTCGTCTCCAGCAGCGGGGCGACATAGGTGAACGGCACGTAGATCGCGCCGAGGAAACTGGCCGTGAACAGGATTGCCAGCATCAGGCGCGGGGCGCGCAGCACGGCCGCCAGATCGGCAAGACGCACCGGCTGGAACGAGAGCCCCGCCGGGACCCGGATCCAGATTGCAACCGCCGCCAGCGCGGCCAGACCCGCCACCAGCACGAAGGCCGCGCGCCAGCCATGCGCGTAGGCCACCCAACTGCCGAAGGGGACACCGGCGACCTGGGCCAGGGTCAGCCCCAGGAAAACACGGGCCAGAACGCGCCCGCGCGCCTCGGGCGGGGCGAGGGCCACGGCGACGGCGGCGGCCACCGGCGTGGTCATCCCCGCCCCCGACGCAGCCAAAACGCGCGCGGCGAGCAGCCACCCCTCGGACGGGGCGAGGGCCGAGGCGGTCGCGCCGGCCGCGAACAGGACCATTCCGGCCGTCATCACCCGCCGGCGCCCGATGCGTCCGGTCAGCGCGACCAACACCGGCGAGAGGACCGCGTAGGACAGGGCATAGACGGTCAGGACCGAACCGGCCTCGGCCGCGGACATCGACAGGCCGCGCGCGATCGGCGTCAGCGCGCCCACGACGAGGAAGGCGCCCATGCCGATGACGAAGTTGGCCAGCGACAGGACGGGGATCAGCCCCGCAGGCATGCGGTGGGTCAGTTCAGCAGGCCCGCGTGGCGCATCGCGTCGGCGATCCGGGCCCTGGTGCCTTCGGTCGCGCCGACCAGCGGCAGACGTACCTCCTCCGAGCAGCGGCCGAGCAGGGACAGTGCGTATTTCGCGCCCACCAGGCCCGGTTCGGCAAAGATCGCGTGGTGAAGGGGCATGAGGCGGTCCTGGATGTCGCGGGCGGCGGCGAAATCGTTGACGAAGCAGGCCTCGTGCATCTCGCTCAGGAGGCGCGGGGCGACGTTGCAGGTGACCGAGATGCAGCCCTGCCCGCCTTGGGCATTGAAGGCGACGGCCATCGCATCCTCGCCCGACAGCTGCACGAAATCGGAACCGCAGGCCATGGCCTGCGCGCTGACGCGGGTGACGTCGCCGGTGCTGTCCTTGACGCCCACGATATTGGGCAGCTTGGCCAGTTCGCCCATGGTGGCGGGCGCCATGTCGACGACGGACCGGCCGGGGATGTTGTAGATGACGATCGGCAGGCCGACCTCGTTCAGCGCGGCGTAATGCGCGATCAGCCCGGCCTGCGTCGGCTTGTTGTAATAGGGCGTAACCACCAGGGCCCCGTCCGCGCCCACGTCGCGCGCATGTTCGACGAAGCGCAGCGCCTCGGCAGTGTTGTTCGATCCGGCACCGGCGATGACCTTGACGCGGCCGGCGGCGCGGCGGACGACGGCCTCGACGACGGCCTCGTGCTCCTCGTGGCTCAGGGTGGGGCTTTCGCCGGTCGTGCCGACGGGAACCAGCCCATGCGAGCCCTCCTCGATCTGCCAGTCGACCAACGCGTCCAGTGCATCGAAATCGATCCGGCCCTTGGCGAAGGGGGTCACCAGTGCCGGCATGGAGCCTTTGAACATCGGTGCTTCCTCCGTAAGGTCCGAGATCGCGCGGAAACTAGCCGCGGCGATCGGACACGGCAAGGCGATGGTTCCCGAGGCCGCGCGACGCTGCTAGTCGCAACACGAGGCGAAACACGCTATCAGAGACGCCAAGATGCCGACCCTACTGTTCGCCGCGCTCGCGGTGCTCCTCTCGCTCCTGCCTGCCGCGGCCGATTCCGATCTGGCGCGCGGGCTGGAGGCGTTGCGTTCGGGCGAGACCGGGCAGGCCCGCGCCCAGTTGTCCGAGATCGACGACGTGTTGGCGCGCGACCTGCTGCACTGGCATCTGCTGCGCAACCGGCTGGGCACCTTCGCGGAGGGCGAGGCGTTCCTGATCCGGAACGCCGACTGGCCGGGGCTGGACCTGCTGCGCGCGCGGGTGGAACTGGACATCCCGCCCACGACCTCGCCCGCGCGGATCATCGCCTTCTTCGCGGGCCAGTCCCCGCGCACGTCGAAAGGGGCCCTGCTTCTGGCCATCGCCCTGCGTGCCGAGGGGCGCCACACCGAGGCAGAAACGGTCGCCATCGACGCCTGGCTTTCGATGCCGATGCCGGCATCGTCGGAGGCGGGCTTCCTGGAGATCTTCGATGACATCCTCCGACCGTTCGACGGCGCCCGGCTGGATGCCATGGTCTGGTCCGGCGACCTGAGTTCGGCGGAACGCGTGCTGGCCCGCGTGTCCGGGCCCGAAGCCGCCCTGGCGCGGGCCCGCATCGCGCTGCGCGACGGCCGCCCCGGCGTGGACACCCTGATCGAGGCGGTGCCCGAGGCGTTCCGCGACCATCAGGGGCTTGCCTACGAACGATTCCGCTGGCGCCTGGACAAGGGCCGCCGGGACGACGCGCTGGAGTTGCTTTTCGCCTATGACGAGACGGCGGACACGTTAGGCGCGCCGGTTGAATGGGGCGCGCATCGCGAACGCCTGGCGCGCGGGCTGATGCAGGATGGCCGACCCGAGGACGCCTATCGCGTCGCGGCGCGCAATCATCTGCCGGACGGCGATCGCAACATCGCGGCAACCGAATGGCTGGCGGGCTACATCGCGCTGCGTTTCCTGGACCGGCCGGAGGACGCGGCAGCACATTTCCGCATCTTCGACGCCAACGTCGCCTCGCCCATTTCCAAGGGGCGGGCGGGATATTGGCTCGGCCGCGCGCTCGAGGCGGCAGGCGACCTTTCGGGCGCCGGCGCGGCCTACGCCCAGGGTGCGCAGTTCCAGACGAGCTTCTACGGTCAGCTCGCCGCGGCACGGGCGGGCCTGCCCGCCGATCCCCTGTTGACGGGGACGGAGGCATTCCCGCCGCTTGCGGCGACGTCCTTCGCGGACAGCACCGTGCTGGCCGCCGGTCGCCTGTTGAACGACATGGGCGAACGCAACCTGGCGGAACGCTTCCTGACACATCTTGCCGAAAGCCTTCCGCGGGCGGAGATCGGGACCCTGATCGACGTCGTACTCGACGATCTGAAAGACCCGCATATCGCGCTGCTGGTCGCGAAACGCGCGGCGCAGGCCGGGCATGAGCTGCACCGCGGCTATTTCCCCCTGACCGAACTGGCCGAACTCGACAGCCCGGTCGCGCCGGAACTGGCGCTGTCGATCGCCCGGCGCGAGAGCGAGTTCGACCCCGTCGTCACGTCCGGCGCCGGCGCGGCCGGCCTGATGCAGCTGATGCCCGGCACGGCACGCGAAATGGCGGGGCTGGTCGGGCTGCCCTATCGGCAATCGGCCCTCCTGGCCGACCCGCTCTACAACGCGCGGCTGGGCACGGCCTACCTGGGCGAGTTGGAGCTGGAGTTCGGCTATTCGCCGGTGCTGGTCCCGGCCGCCTACAACGCCGGGCCCAGCCGGGCGCGGCGTTGGTCGCGCCGGTTCGGCGATCCCTCCGACCCGTCGGTCGATGTCGTCGACTGGATCGAAGATGTGCCGTTCTCGGAGACGCGCAACTACATCATGCGGGTGTCCGAGAGCCTTCTGCCCTATCACGCGCGACTGACGGGCCGGACGGATGACGTCCCGCTGCTCGAATGGCTGAAGGACGGCTACGAGACGCTGGTGCCGCCGGGCGTCGGGACCACGCGCGGCAACTGACAGGGCGCGCCCTCAGGCCGCCCGCTGGCGGAGCAGCGTGAAAAGCCCGGCCGCGATCACGATGGCCGCGCCCAGCAGGACATGCGGTGCCACCGTCTCGGAAAAGACCAGCACGCCGATCAGCGAGGCGAAGACCAGTTGCAGATAGGCGAATGGCTGGACGGTACTGGCCTCGGCCGCGGCATAGGCGCGGATCAGGAGCCAGTGCCCGGACGCGCCCGCAAGGCAGAGCGCGGCCATCCAGATCCAGTCGTCGCGGGCCATCGGCTCCCACGTCCAGACGCCGACCGCGGTGATCGCGACTGCGCCCACCACGCCGGTCCAGAAGAAACTGGTCGCCGTCGTGTCCCGTCGTGCCACGAAACGCGTCAGCAGGGCATAGACGGCGAACATCGTTGCCGCCGCCAGGGGAACCAGGGCCGCCGGCGAAAAAACGGCGGCGCCCGGACGCAGGATCACCAGGACCCCCACGAAGCCGAGCGCGATCGCGGCCCAACGCCGCCAGCCCACACGCTCCCCCAGCAGGGGACCCGACAATGCCGCCACCAGAAGCGGGTAGACCGCGAAGATGGCATGGCTCTCGACCAAGCCCAGCAGGACGAATCCACCGACCATCACGCAGATCTCGGCCACCAGAAGCAGACCGCGAACGGCCTGGACAACCGGCTGCGACGTCCGGGCCGCGGCGCGCAGGCCGCCCGCGTGACGCGCGGCGAGGGCGATGACGAAAGCGGCGAAGAACCAGTACCGGATCATTACGATCATCAGCACGTTGTATTCGGCGGCCAGATGACGCGACAGGCCGTCCTGCGCCGCGAAGACCGCGGTCGTCGCGACCATCAGCGCGATGCCCAGCCGATCGCCCGTCATGCCAGCCGGCCCCGCGTCATGTGACGCTTGCGCCCAAAACCCGGCATGCGAACGACGTCGAACCCGGCGGCGCCCAGGGCAGCCCGAACCGCGCCCGCCGCAGTATAGGTGGCGAAGGTCCCGCCCGGCGCGGTGTGACGCGCCACGGCCGACATCAGCGCCGCGCCCCACATCTCGGGGTTCTTCGCCGGCGCGAACCCGTCGAGGAACCACGCCTCGGCGCGCCCGTCCCATGCCGGCAGGGTGACGCGTGCGTCGCCTAGGACCACGCGCAGGTCCAGGCCGGGCAGCGTCATGCGCTCCGCCGGCCATTGTTCGAGCAGGGCCGCCGTGTCCGGACCCGCGAAAGGTGCGAGGGCTCGGGCCATGTCGTCGCGGGACATCGGATAGGCTTCGAACGACGTGAAGCACAGCCGCATCCCGTCCGGGACCATCCGCGAAAGCGCCAATGCGTTCAGCCCGGTACCGAACCCCAATTCGCCGACATGAAAGCCATCGCGTAGGCGTTCGGGGAGGTCGTTGCCATGCAGGAAGACGTGCCGCGCCTCCTCCAGCCCTCCGCCGAGCGAATAGTACGGGTCGTCGAACCGACGGGCCACGGGCGTCCCGTCCTTCCAAGTGATGTCCGGAGAGAGGTTTTCGCCAGCCATGCCCTGCCCTATGCCCTGCCCGGCGGAGATGACGCGAAAGGCGGGGCATTGGCAATCGACGTGACGATTCTCGGGGCGGGCATCTTCGGCCTCGCCTGCGGCTGGGCCCTGACGCGGCGCGGCGCGCGGGTTCGGATCGTCGATCCGAACGGACCGGCCAGCGGGTCGTCGGGCGGAACCGTCGGCGCCCTCGCCCCCCACGTGCCGGAGCAATGGAACGAGAAGAAGGCGTTCCAGTTGGACAGCCTTCTGATGGCCGATGCCTGGTGGGCCGAGGTCGCGCAGGTTGGCGGCAGCGACCCCGGATATGCGCGCACCGGGCGCCTGCAGCCGATCCCGGACGACGCGGCGCTGATCCGGGCCGAGACGCGCGCGGCGCATGCGCGCGACCTGTGGCGGGGTGCGGCGACCTGGCGGGTGGAATCCGCACCGGAGGATTGGTCCCCCGGCACCGACCGGGTCATCCGAGACACCTTGACCGCCCGTATCCATCCCGCCCGCGCCTGCGATGCCCTCCTCTGCGCCATCCGTGCACGGGGCGGCGATGTCACGACGCAGGCGCCGCCGCAGGGCCCGGTGCTGCATGCGACCGGGTGGCAGGGACTGCGGGACATGCGCGACGCGCGGGGCCGCACCATGGGGACGGGCGTGAAGGGCCAGGCCGCCCTCCTGCAGCTTGATCGGCGGGACATGCCGCAGCTTTTCGTCGATGGCCTGCATGTCGTGCCGCATGCCGATGGCACGACCGCGATCGGCTCCACTTCCGAGCGGGAGTTCGACGATGCCCTGCCCGACGCGCGCCTGGACGACCTGCTGACCCGCGCTTTCGCCGCCGTCCCGGCCCTACGCGGGGCGAGGGTGATCCGGCGATGGGCGGGGATACGCCCACGCGCCCGCAGCCGCGCGCCGCTTCTGGGGCCCTGGCCCGGCCGGCCCGGTCATTTCATCGCCAACGGGGGCTTCAAGATCGGTTTCGGCATGGCCCCCAAGGTGGCGGAGGTCATGGCGGATCTGATCCTGGAAGGCCGCGATCATATTCCACCGGCCTTCGCGACGACGGAGCTTGCGCCCTGGACCCCGCCGGACTAGACGACCGCCTGCCCCGACCGCGGAGCCATGTCTCCGACCACCATGTCAAAACGGGTTACCATATGATCCTCGCTATCGCGGCAATGGCCGCCATCGTCGTCGCATCGAATATCGGCGTGCAGTTCCTGATCGCCGACGGTTGGCTGACCTGGGGGGCGTTCAGCTATCCGCTGGCCTTCCTCGTGACCGACGTCACCAACCGCGTTTTCGGTGCCGCGACCGCCCGGAAGGTGGTGCTGGCGGGGTTCGCGGTCGGCCTCTTTTCCACTCTGATTGGCACGCAGATCATGGGCGACTTCGGGCCGTTGGTGACGCTGCGCATCGCGCTCGCCTCGGGGACGGCGTTTCTGATCGCGCAACTGATTGATCTCGGCGTCTTCTCGGCGCTGCGCGAACGGGCCTGGTGGGTGGCGCCGCTGGCCTCCTCGATTGTCGGATCGGTGGTGGATACGGCGCTGTTCTTCACGATCGCCTTCGCCGGTTTCCTTGCCTTTCCAGTATCTTGGGGCGATGTGTCCTGGGCGCAGGAGGCGACGGCCGTGGGGCCGCTCTGGGTTGGTCTTGCCCTGGCGGACTGGGCGGTGAAGCTTGGCGTGGCGCTTGTGGCGTTGGTGCCGTTCCGTGTCATTACGATGAAATTGGCCCAACGGGTTGCGTAAAGGGGGTTGACCGGCACCAGATGTGTGCCAACCTCCGGACTATCGGCAACCAGTGAAAGGAGGTGATCCAGTGTCAAGAAAGATGGTGGAGAATGCGGTCGGGACAACCATGGAGGCCCGCATCTGAGGCAGCCCTCGGGTGTGAAAATCCTTGGCGGGTCAAGGACCTAACCGACCCCGCCTCCTGAACTTTCGGAAGGCCGTCCCGTTGTCGAGGGGCGGCCTTCTTCGTTGGGTGGAAGGGCCCGCCGCAAGGGCACCCCGCGTACACCCCCTGTGCACCCCCTGTACAGACATTCTATGACATAGGGTGCTTCGTTAACCGCTCCGGCGTTTCCTGCCCGCCGACGCATCCGACCCCGAGAGGACCCCCTCCATGCCCCTCCGCATCACAGACGGGATCGAGATCCAGGACTGGGAGATGATCGAGACGTTCACCCGCGCCTCGGGACCCGGCGGGCAGAACGTCAACAAGGTCTCCTCGGCGGTCGAGCTGCGCTTCGAGGCCGAACGCTCCCCCTCCCTGCCCGGCCCGGTCAAGGCGCGGCTTCGGCGGCTGGCGGGGCGGCGGTGGACGAAGGAGGGGGCGGTGGTGATCCAGGTCTCGGAGGAACGGTCGCAGGCCCGCAACCGGGCGGTCGCGCGGGACCGGCTGGCGGAGCTGGTGCGGGCGGCCTGCGTGAAGTCGAAACCTCGGGTGAAGACGCGGGTGAGCGCGAACCAAAAGCGGAAGCGGGTGGAAGCGAAGAAGCGGCGGGGGGAGGTCAAAGCGTTGCGGGGCGGGGTGGAGGAGTAGGTTTGAGTGTAGTGGGACCAGTCATGGGAGGGACATTGGATGCGTTGGGCATGTGATGTCCACCCTACTGCTTCTGTGATTTACGGATTGGCAAAGATGATATCTTTCAGCTATCGGTATAGCGAAACACCTCTTATCTAAGGAAATTTTCTCTTGGAGATTATCGGATTTGATCCCGACAGACGGCCAATCATCGCTGTTCCTATCTACTACGACGTTCCCTCAAATCGACTTCGCTTAAGCACATTTATAGGTGCGGCCCGTAAGTATGAGGCTTTAGTAGCAGAATTGTTCGATGAAGTTTTTCAAATCGATGCTGCATTTCAGATATATGTATTCCCCCCAGAACCAGGGTCCTTTCGTCAAAAGCTGGGCGTAGTTGTAATTGCAGGCCTCGGAGGAATACTGGGGACAGGCGGGTGGGATATGATGGACGGCTTTTTAGAAGGTCTATCTGGACTCCCCCCTCGGGAGTGGTCTCAGGAACTTGGCAAAAACCTGAGAGAGATGTATAAGTCGGAATATGGAGAAGATTCCGAAGTTGATGCGGAGACGTTGGAAGCCGCGGAAACTACAGCAGTCCTGGTGGAAGTGACCCGTCAGATAGCTGGCAATTCAAATGAAAGACTCATCCGATCGGGCTTTCGGCCAGAAGATCTTCCAAGAGTTTTTTCTGCGAAAACCGATTTATTTTATGAGATCGAGAGTGATCCTCAAGTGAAGGGGGTAGGCTTCGGCGAAGAAGATGAGGCTCCAATACGGCGGGAAGAGTTTTCTCGTTATCAAGTCCGCGTTGGAAAAGCAGAAGATGAGAAAGATTGGAGATTTGAGCTTGCACGATACTTTGTGAGTTCCCCCAATTGGAATCGTTACGATACGCGTCGCAAATGGAAAGGTCGTGAAGACGGCGGAAGCACAGTCTACTTTAGCATCATCGATGAAGTATTCTGGGAAATGGCGGCCGAGGGCACTCTAGAATCCCATATTATTGACGAACTCATCGCCCAAGTGGCTGTTCGCTACGTCGACGGCAGGAAGGTAGATCGAGTCGCAGTAAATATCATCAGGTTCAACGACATGCCGATATCAAAAGAACTGCGACAAGCTGATTTAGAATCGATTTTGTCGGAACAGACTGGCAAAGGCGAAACGGGATCGGGCGATTTATTCGAAGAATAATCAAACCACAACCTCCATCCCCACCTGCTCCCCCACCCCGAACACCCGCTTGTACCGGGCCACCTCCGCCTCCGGTCCCATCGCCTTGCGGGGGTTGTCCGAGAGC
Source organism: Jannaschia sp. S6380 (assembly GCF_023015695.1). NCBI lineage: Bacteria > Pseudomonadati > Pseudomonadota > Alphaproteobacteria > Rhodobacterales > Roseobacteraceae > Jannaschia > Jannaschia sp. S6380. The sequence goes on along the minus strand of NZ_JALKAS010000002.1, from coordinate 724,746 downwards.
TTGACCGTGGGGCGTCCGTCCGCAGACACGGCCTTGCAGACCAGCGAGAACGGGGCCAGGGCGTCGTCTTCGACCAGCCCGCGGAAATCGTTGGTCAGGAGCGTCCCCCAGCCGAAGCTGACCCGCACCCGGCCGGCGAACCGCGCGTGGAGGTGTTCGATCTTCTCGACGTCCAGCCCGTCGGAGAAGATGACGAGTTTGGTGGTCGGGTCCTCGCCGCGGCTCTTCCACCAGCGGATGGCCGTTTCGGCACCGGTCGCGGGGTCGCCCGAGTCGATGCGGATGCCGGTCCAGCCGGCGAGCCAGTCGGGGGCGTTCTCCAGGAAGCCGGGCGTGCCGTAGGTGTCAGGCAGGATGACGCGGAGGTTGCCGTCATGCTCCTCGTGCCAATCGGCGAGCACGTCGTAGGGGGCGCGGGCCAGCGCGTCGTCGCCGTCGGCCAGCGCGGAATAGACCATGGGGAGTTCGTGGGCGTTGGTGCCGATAGCCTCGACATCGCGGTTCTTGGCGATCAGGCAGTTGGAGGTGCCGGCGAAGGCGTCGCCCAACCCTTCCTGCAGGGCCTGGACGCACCAATCCTGCCACAGGAAGGAATGGCGGCGCCGCGTGCCGAAATCGGCGAGGCGCAGACCGTCGAGGGGGCGGAGGCGTTCGACCTTTTCCCACACGCGGGTCATGGCGCGGGCATAGAGGACCTGGAGTTCGAAGCGGCCCATATCGCGTAGAACGGCGCGGGAGCGGAGTTCCATCAGGATGGCGAGGGCAGGAATTTCCCACAGCATGACCTCGGGCCAGGCGCCTTCGAAGGTGAGCTCGTACTGGTCGCCGTGGCGGGTCAGGTCGTAGGGCGGCAGGCGCAGGGTCTCGAACCATTCCATGAAGTCGGAGCGAAACATCTGGCGCTTGCCGTAGAAGGTGTTGCCGCGCAGCCAGGTGGATTCGCCGCGGGTCAGCGAGAGGGAGCGGACGTGGTCGAGTTGCTCGCGCAGCTCGCCTTCGTCGATGAGGTCGGCGAGGGGGATGTGGGCGGAACGGTTGATGAGGCTGAACGTGACCTGCGTGTCGGGGCGATTGCGGAACACGGACTGGCACATCAGGAGTTTGTAGAAATCGGTGTCGATGAGGGAACGGACGATCGGGTCGATCTTCCACTTGTGGTTCCAGACGCGGGTGGCGATGTCGATCATTGGTGTCCTTTGACCATCGGGGGTTGGCGTGCGCCGAAGGGCGTCATTCGGTCAGGGTGATACCAGCCGCACGCATCCCATCCTCGGCCGCCGCGCGGGAGCCATCGAGGTCGATGGCGCGGGTCAGGTCACGCCGGACGGTAACGGCATAGCCCAGGCGCGCGGCGTCGAGGGCGGAGAAGTTGACGCAGAAATCGAGCGCGAGGCCCACCATCGTCAGCTCGGTGGCGCCCAGGGCGCGCAACAGGCCGTCGAGACCCGTAGGCGTCGCCCGGTCGTTCTCGAAAAAGGCGGAGTAGCTGTCGATGGCCGGGTTCATTCCCTTGCGGATGACCGCACGGGCGCGGTCGCTGTCGAGCTCCGCATGAAAGGCCGCGTCGTCCGTGCCCTGGATGCAGTGGTCGGGCCAGAGGACCTGCGGGCCGTAAGGCATCTCGACCGCGTCATAGGGCGCGCGGCCGGGGTGGTTGCTGGCGAAGGAGGAGTGGTCGGCGGGATGCCAATCCTGCGTCAGGACAACGTGGGCGAAATCGCCCATGAGCGCATTGATGCCCGGCACCACCGCGTCGCCGCCGGGCACGGCCAGGTTGCCGCCCGGACAGAAGCCGTTCTGGACATCGATCACGATCAGGGCTGCGGTCATGCGGGTCTCTCCGGGGTGTGCGGGGGCAGCCTACGGCTTGAGGGCGCGGGCGCAACGCCTTATCGGGCGGGCATGTTCGCCATCGCCGCCCTTTACCGGTTCACGCCGTTCCCCGATCCGGCCGCCCTGCGCGACTCGCTTTTGGCGGTTTGTCGCGGCCACGGCGTGACCGGCACGCTGCTGCTGGCGCAGGAGGGGATCAACGGCACAATCGCGGGCCCGCCCGCGGGGGTGGAGGCGGTGTTGTCGCATGTGCGCGCCCTGCCCGGCTGCGGCGGGATCGAGGTCAAACGGTCGGAGGCCGACGCCGCCCCCTTCGGTCGCATGAAGGTGCGCGTGAAGCGCGAGATCGTGACCATGGGCCAGCCGCATGTGGATCCGCGCGCCGGTACGGGCCGACATGTCGCGCCGGCCGACTGGAATGATGTGATCCGGGATCCGGGCACGGTCGTGATCGACACGCGCAACGCCTATGAGGTCGCGATCGGCAGTTTCGCGGGTGCGCTGGACCCCGAGACGGAGGCCTTTGGCGACTTCCCGGACTGGTGGCGGAAAAACGCCGATCGGATGGCCGGAAAGCGGATCGCGATGTTCTGCACCGGGGGAATCAGGTGCGAAAAGTCGACGGCCTTCCTGCGCGGCGAAGGGGTGGAGGACGTCGTCCACCTGCAGGGCGGGATCCTGAAATACCTCGAGGCGGTGCCCGAGACCGACAGCCTGTGGCACGGGGAATGTTTCGTCTTTGATGACCGCGTCAGTGTCGGACATGAGCTGAGGCCGGGCGATCACCTATTGTGTCACGCCTGTCGCAAACCGCTGTCGCGCGCGGATACGAAACGCCCCGAATATGAGCCTGGCGTGCAGTGTCACAGGTGTCTGGACGCATTCGACGCGGCGGATCGGGCACGTTTTCGGGAACGGACGCGACAGATCGCGCTGGCCCGCGCACGGGGCACAAGACACTTGGGCGGCTAGTTTCCCTGGGTCTCTTCGGACTCGTCCTGCGGCGCCCAGTCGACGATCAGGAGCCGGACCACCACGAGCGCGGCGAAAACCGCGACGGCGAGAATGAAGAAGTCGGTCATCGCTATGCCTCCCGATCACGAAAACCCGTAAATGAGGGTATCACGGGTTGTCGCACCCGCCTAGCGCGTGTTCCCTCGGGCCCATGGAACGGGTCGTCGTCATCGGATCGGGGGTCATCGGCAGCGCGGTCGCGTTGGCACTGGCGCGCGCCGGGCATCCGGTCGTGACGGTCGACCGAAACGCGGTCGCGGGACACGGATCGACCTCGGCCTCCTCGGGGGTGGTGCGGATGCACTATTCCAGCCGCGAGGGCACCGCACTGGCCTGGGAGGGGCAGCATCACTGGGCCGATTGGGACACGTTCCTGGCCCTGCCGGCGGATGGTCCCCGGGCGCGGTTCCGCAGGACCGGGTGCCTCGTGATGAAGCATGCCACCAACGGCGGGCTGGTCCGGGCGATGGGCCACAGCCGCGATCTGGGCATCCCCTTCGAGGAATGGGATGCAGACCGGATCCGTGACGCCTTACCCGATCCGGACCTATCATGCTTCTGGCCGCCGAAAGCGCCCGACGACGCGGGGTTCGCGGAGCCCACAGGCGGCGCAATCGCGGGCGGCGTGTTCTGGCCCGACGCCGGATATGTCGACGACCCGGCCCTGGCCGCGCAGAACCTGGCCCAATCTGCCGCACTGGCCGGGGCGGAGCGCGTGCAGGGCGAGGTCGCGGCCATCCTGCGCGGGACGCGGGTCGAGGGCGTGCAGCTGGCTGACGGGCGGCGCATCGCGGCCAGGATCGTGGTCAACGCCGCCGGTCCCGGATCGCGGGCGATCAACGCGATGGCGGGCGTGACGGCGGACATGGTGCGCGGCATCCGGCCGCAACAGGTCGAGACGGCATCGGTCCCCGCCCCGCGGGGCTTCGACATGGCCGGAAGGGGCATCATCGTGTCGGACGCCGATATCGGCTGCTACTCCAAGCCCGACAGCGGCGGGCGGATCGCGATCGGGACAGAAGGGGCGGCCTGCGATCCGGAAATCTGGCTGCCCTCGGACCTGCCGGCGGCCGATGCCGTGGGCGCGCAGGCCGAAAGGCAGGCATTGCGCCAGGCGCAGCGGCTGCCCGGTCTGCCGATCCCGTCGCGCATACCGGGGGCGGTGGGCGTCTATGACGTCAGCGACGATTGGGTTCCGATCTACGATCGCAGCACGCTTCCGGGGTTCTACATGGCCTGCGGGACCAGCGGGAACCAGTTCAAGACCGCGCCGGTCATTGGCCGCCTGATGGCGGCGCTGGTCGCCTATTGCGAGGGTGGCGGCGACCACGATGCGTCGCCCTTGCGCCTGCGCCTGCCGATGACGGGACACGAGATCGGAACGGCCCTGTTCTCGCGCCTGCGCCCGGCGGCCGCTTCGGCCAGCACCTCGGTGCTGGGATGACGCCGCTGGTCCTGCTGCCGGGGATGATGTGCGATGCGCGCCTGTTCGCACCGCAACTGGTCGCGATTCACGACCGCGCCGTCATGGTGGCGCCGATCACCGGGCACGATACGACGGCCGCCTTGGCCCGTGCCGTTCTGGCGGACGCGCCGCCCCGCTTCGCGCTTGGCGGGCTCAGCATGGGCGGGATCGTCGCGATGGAGATGCTGGCGCAGGCCCCGGACAGGATTGCCGGGCTGTGCCTGATGGACACCAATCCCAAGGCCGAACACCCCGAGGTGGCCGGGCGGCGCGAACCGCAGATCGCGCGGGTGCGTGGCGGCGCGCTGCGCGCGGTGATGCGGCACGAGATGAAGCCCAATTACCTGGCCGACACGCCCAACCGGGGCGCCATCCTGGATACCTGCATGGCCATGGCCGAGGCGCTGGGCCCCGATGTCTTCGTCCGCCAGTCACGGGCGTTGCAGACGCGGGACGACAGACAGGAAGCACTGCGCGCGGCCTCGGTGCCGACGTTGATCCTGTGCGGACGCCAGGATGCGCTCTGCCCCGTTCACCGCCATGAGTTGATGGCATCACTCGTGGCCGGTTCGCGGCTGGAGGTGCTGGATGGCGCCGGCCACCTGCCCACGTTGGAGCAGCCGGAAACGGTCGACACCCACTTGCGCGCGTGGCTGGCCGAGGTCGATGCCGCGGAGGGACGCAGGTGACGTACCAGGCGCTGACCATGCTGGCCGCGGGCATCGGCATTCCGGTCCTGGCGGCGCTGAATGCACGGCTGGGCGCGAATGTCGGCGCGCCTGCGGCCGCGGCGGTCGTCCTGTTCGCGATCGCGCTGGCCGTGGCCGGCGTGGCGGTCGCGATCACGGGGCCGGCCGCGATCCTGCGGGTTGCGGGGCAGCCGTGGCACCTGTTCCTGGCGGGCGTGCTGATCGCGTTCTACGTGCTTTCGGTCACCTATATCGCGCCCTCCTTCGGGGTCGGGAACGCGGTGTTCTTCGTATTGCTGGGCCAGATCCTTTCGGCGGCGGCAATCGACCATTTCGGCCTGTTCGGCGCTCGCGCCGTCCCGCTGTCGCCCCTGCGCGCGGGTGGCCTGATCGTGATGGCGGCCGGGTTGGCGGTGACGCAACTGGCGGGGCGCGGTTAGCCCGGAGGAATGACCTTGCCGGGGTTCATCCGGTCCTCGGGATCCAGTGCCGCCTTGATCGCGCGCATCACATCCAACGCCACCGGGTCCTTGCGCCGCGTCATAGTGGCCAGCTTGGAGAGGCCCACGCCATGCTCGGCGCTGATCGAGCCGCCCAGTTCGACGGTCACGTCCTCCACCATCGTGCGGATCGCGTCGAGATGGGGGGCATCGTCGCGGGTCGGATAGACAGTCAGGTGCACGTTGCCGTCGCCCAGATGGGCCACGATCAGGGTATCGGCCCGCGCATCCAGCCGGGCCAGGCGGTCATGCATCCGTTCGATGAAGGGCGCGACGCCGTCCAATGGCAAAGCCACGTCGTTGTCGACGATGGGCAGGCGGGTGAAGGTGACCTCGGCGGCGGTCTCGCGCATTTCCCAGATGTGGCGACGTTGGGCCTCGTTCTGGGCGATCATCGCGTCGAGCACCTCGCCTGCCTCGGCGGCTTCGCCAAGGGCCGCCTCCAGCGCGTCGCCCAATGGGCGCGACAGGCCGCCGAGGTCGACCATCACGCAATGGTCGTGGATCGCGAAGGGCTGGCGCAGGTCGGGGCGGTGCCGCGCCAGCGCCTCCATATAGGTTCGGGGCATGTATTCGAATGCCTCGACCGCGCCGTCGGTCGCTTCCTGCAGACGCCGCAGCAGGTTCAGGGACGCCGGAAGATCGCGGATCGCCACCAGCGCGGCGGCATGATGGCGCGGGGCGGGCGTCAGGCGCAGGACCGCGGCGGTGACGATGCCCAGCGTCCCTTCGGCCCCGATGAACAGGTCGCGCAGGTCATAGCCCGAATTGTCCTTCCGCAACTGGCCCATCAGGTCGAGGACGCGCCCGTCGGCCAGCACGACCTCCAACCCCAGGACCAATCCGCGCGTGGGCCCGTAGCGCACCACGTTGGACCCGCCCGCGTTGGTCGACAGGAACCCGCCCACACGCGCCGATCCGCGCGCCCCGAAGGTCAGCGGAAAGATCAGCCCGTGTTCGGCAACCGCATCGTGGATGTCCGACAGGATCGCGCCGGCGCCGACGGTGACGGTGCCCGCGTCCGCGTTGACCGGCCCGATCGCCGACATCCGCTCCAGCGAAACCATAACCGCGCCTTCGTTCGCGGTGCCCCCGACCAGCCCGGTATTGCCGCCGACGGGAACAAGGGCCAGGTCGTGACGCGCCGCCAGCCGGACCACCTCGGCCACTTGGGCCGTGTCGGCGGGGCGGACCACGGCCAGCGGATCGGCTCGCCACTTGCCCGTCCAGTCGCGGGCGAACCTTTCGGTCGCGTCCCCGGTCAGGACATGGGCGTCGCCCAGCACCGCGCGCAGGTCGGACAGGGGATCGGACCGGTCTTTCATCGCATACCTCCGCACCGGACGGTGACATGGGCCGGCGGCGATGAAAAGCGGGCGTGCCGGTCTTGACGCCCCCGCGATCGGGCCGTATCCCGCGCGCCAGAGGCGGTGTAGCTCAGTTGGTTAGAGCAGCGGAATCATAATCCGCGTGTCCGGGGTTCAAGTCCCTGCACCGCCACCATTGCCCACACATCCCTCATCGTGTTTTCCGTCCGGCCGGACGTGCATGTGGAACGCGACCACATGCCGCGGCGTTACCTCCTCACCAGAGGGGCGATTTCCGCCCCTTTCCGCACAGGAGAACCCGGAATGCGTAATATCTTCTACATCATCGGTGTCGTCGTGGTGGTCGTGGTGATCGTGAGCTTCGTGCTCTGATCCCGGCCGAAATGACGGCGACGGGCGGCCCGCCGCGGCCGCCCTTCGCATGTCCGCGCCACCCTCGCGGCAACCTTCCCAACCCGGGCCACGCAGTCTAGTTCTGGCGGCGACATCGGCACGAGGGGGAACACCATGTCCGCAGACGCACGCATCGGCCTGATTGGCCTGGGGACCATGGGCGCGGCGCTCGCCTCCAACATCGCCGAGAAGGGCTTCGACATCGCGGTGTTCAACCGCACGACGCAGGTGACGCGCGACTTCGCGGCGGAGGCGGGCGAGCTGGCTCCGCGCATCCATCCGACCGAGACGCTTGAGGCGTTCGTCGCCGCCATCGCCAAACCCCGCGCGATCATCCTGATGGTGCCCGCCGGGGCGCCGGTGGACGACCAGATCGCGGCCTTGCGGCCCTTGCTGGACGCGGACGACCTGATCGTCGATTGCGGCAACGCGAACTTCCACGACACCAACCGCCGCGTGGCCGAGGCGACGGGGCCCTTCCTGGGCGTCGGCGTGTCGGGCGGCGAGGAGGGCGCGCGCCATGGCCCGTCGATCATGGGCGGCGGGGCGCCGGAGCTTTGGGCGCAGGTCGAGGACATCATGCTGGCGATCTCGGCCAAGCACGAAGGGGTGCCTTGCGCCGCGCTGATGGGGCCGGCGGGGGCCGGCCATTTCGTCAAGATGGTCCATAACGGCATCGAATATGCCGACATGCAGATGATCGCCGAGATCTACGGCATCCTGCGCGACGGGCACGGGATGGACCCCGACGCGATCGGCGCCGTGTTCGAGGGGTGGAACGCGGGCGCGCTGCAATCCTACCTGATCGAGATCACGGGCAAGGTGGCGCGCGCGCGCGACGTCGCCACGGGCGATCCGCTCCTGTCGGTGATCGTGGACGCGGCGGGACAGAAGGGCACCGGCCGCTGGACCGCGATCGAGAGCCAGCACCTGCTGACGCCCATCCCGGCGATCGAGGCGGCGGTGGTTGCGCGCAATGTCTCCGCCCGGCGGGAGGAGCGCGCGCGGGGCGAAGACGTGTTCGGCGCGGCGCCGCAGGCCTTCGACACGCTGGACCTCGACACGCTGGAGGCGGCGCTGATCGCGGGCAAGATCCTCTGCTACGCGCAGGGCTTCGTGATGATCGCGGCGACCTGCGACGTGCATGGCTGGGATGTCGACCTGCCGCAGGTGGCGCGCATCTGGCGCGAGGGCTGCATCATCCGGTCGTCGATGCTGGACGACATGGCCGCCGCCCTGGCCGATCACCCGGGCGAGAACCTGATGCGGACGCCGCATTTCGCGGACCTTCTGAAGGCGCATCACGGCGCGCTGCGGCAGGTGGTGGCGGCGGCCGCACTGAACGGGCATCCGTTGCCGGCGCTGTCTTCGGGGCTTGCGTATTTCGACGCGATGCGCACGGCGCGCGGCACGGCCGACATGATCCAGGCGCAGCGGGATTTCTTCGGCCTGCATGGGTTCGAGCACGTGAACGGCACGTCGGATCAGCACGGGCCATGGGCGGGCGCGCAGACCGCGTCGCCCAAGCATTAGCGCGGCCCTAGCTCCGCCAGTCGAAGAACCCTTCCGGCGCGCGGTCGAGCAGTTCCAGCCCCAGACGTTCGCCCAGGGCGGCCCCGTCCCCGGCGGGGCAGTCGCCCGACACGGTCAGCACGTCCGACCCGTCCGGGCGCAGGATCTCGCCCCGGAATTTCAGCGTGTCGCCATCGAGTTCGGCGAGCCCGGCGATCGGCGTCTCGCAGGACCCGTCGAGCGTCTTCAGGAACGTGCGTTCGCAGGCGAGGCGCAGCCCCGTGTCGCGGTCGTGGATCGCCGCCAGCATCCGTCCCATCCGGGCATCGCCCGCGCGCCGCTCGATCCCGATGGCGCCCTGCGCGATGGCCGGCAGCATGTCGGACGGATCCATCGCGCGGCGCGGCACGTCCGCCATGCCCAGCCGGTTCAGCCCGGCCATGGCGAGGAACGTCGCGTCCGCCACCCCATCGCGCAGCTTGGCCATACGGGTCTGGAGGTTGCCGCGGAACTCGACCAGCTTCAGGTCGGGGCGGCGATGCGCCAACTGCGCCCGGCGGCGCAGCGACGAGGTGCCGACGACCGCCCCCTGCCCCAGCCCGTCGATGCCGCGCCCGTCCAGCGTGATGAAGGCGTCGCGCATGTCCTCGCGCGGCAGGAACGTGTCGATCGACAGGCCACCCGGTTGCAGCGTCGGCATGTCCTTCATGGAATGGACCGCCATGTCGATCTCGCCGGCCAGCAGTGCCTCCTCGATCTCGCGGGTAAAAAGGCCCTTGCCGCCGATTTCCGACAGGGGGCGGTCCTGCACGCGGTCGCCGGTTGTCTTGATGACGTCGATGGCGAACGCATCCTCGGGCAGGTCCCAGGCCGCCATCAGCCGGTCGCGCGTCTCGTGCGCCTGCGCCAGCGCCAGCGGCGAGCCGCGCGTGCCGATGCGCAGCGGATGATCGGCGGTGGGCATATCGGACATGGGGCCTCCGGGGTCGTGTTGACACCACCTGCCCATCCGGGACAGGTCCTGTCCAGACCCCGGAGGTGACCGATGACGAAACCCCTGCTCCGATCGCTGGCCGGCGAGACCCTGCCCGTGCCGCCGATCTGGATGATGCGGCAGGCGGGGCGCTACCTGCCGGAATACAAGGCGACGCGGGCCGAGGCGGGCGATTTCCTGTCGCTGTGCTACAACCCCGACCTCGCGACCGAGGTGACGTTGCAGCCGATCCGCCGCTTCGGGTTCGACGCGGCCATCCTGTTCGCCGACATCCTCCTGGTGCCGCAGGCGCTGGGCGCCGATCTGTGGTTCGTGACCGGCGAGGGGCCGCGCCTGTCGACGGTGACGTCGCGCGCGGATTTCGACCGCCTGAAGCCCGCCGCGGACGTGCACGAGACCTTGGCCCCGGTCTATCAGACGGTGCGCAACCTGGCCGGCGCATTGCCGCCCGAGGTCGCGCTGATCGGGTTCGCGGGCGCGCCCTGGACGGTGGCGACCTACATGATCGCGGGGCAGGGCACGCCCGACCAGGGCCCGGCGCATGCGCTGAAGGCCGAGGACCGCGCGACGTTCGAGGCGCTGATAGACCGCCTGACCGAGGCGACGATCGAATACCTCTCGGCGCAGATCGAGGCGGGGGCGGAGGTTGTGAAGCTGTTCGATAGCTGGGCCGGATCGCTCCGTGGCGAGGATTTCGCGCGCTATGCGGTGGCGCCCGCCAAGGCGATCGTCGCGGCGCTGAAGGCACGCCATCCGGACGTCCCGGTCGTCACCTTCCCGCGCGAGGCGGGGGAAGGCTATATCGGGTTTCATGCGGCGACGGGCGCGGATTGCGTGGCGGTCGACGATTCCGTCGATGCCGAATGGGTCGCGGACCACGTCCAGCCGGCGGGCTGCGTGCAGGGCAACCTCGCCTCGCGCCACATGGTCAGCGGGGGCGAGGCGCTCGTGTCGGAGGTGCGGCGCATCCGCGATGCGCTGTCGGGCGGCCCGCATATCTTCAACCTGGGCCACGGGATCACGCCGGATGCCGATCCGGGCAACGTCGCGCTGATGATCGAGACGCTGCGCGAGGCGAGCTGACGGACCGGGGCGCACCGGACCCCAAGGTATTTCCGGCAAGATGAGGGTGGGATGCAGGGCTTCGATTTCATCGTCATCGGCGGCGGGATGATGGGGGCACCCTGCGCGCGCCACTTGGCCAAGGCGGGGCATTCGGTGGCATTGATCGCGGCCCCCGAACCGGCGGTGAAGGCCGATTGGGGCGGGCCGTTCGGCAGTCATTTCGACGCCGCGCGGATCACGCGGCGGGTGGCGGCGGATGCGGACTGGTCGCTGCTGTCGCGGCGGTCCATCGACCGGTATCGCGACCTGGAGGCCCGGTCGGGACGCACGATCTTTCACGAGGTGGGCGCATTGATGGCAGGTCCGGAGGACGGGCCGCTGGCGGGGTTTACCGAAGGGTTCCGACGCGTGGCCGAGGGTCTGAGCGACGCGCCCGAGATATTGGGCACCTGCGAAGTCTGGGAGCGGACGGGTCTGGCCCTGCCCGAGGGATCGGTCGCGAGTTTCGAGGCGCGGCACGGTGGCTGGATGGACCCGCGCGCGATGCGCGAGGCGCAGCAGGCGCTGGCCGTTCGGGCGGGGGCCGCGCTTTCCGCGCAGGCGGCCGTGGCGCGCGAAGATCGCGTCGTGACGCTGGCGGACGGGACGCGCGTCGCGGGAGAGCACATGGTTGTGGCGACCGGACCGCATGCCGCGTCCGACGGGTTGCTGCCGCGCCGGCCGGCGATGAAGGTCTGGGCCCGCACCATCGCCTTCGCCCGCCTGTCGGAGGCGGAGGGCGCAAGGCTGGCCGACATGCCCAGCGTGATCTGGGTGCCGGAGGGGTGGGACCACGACCTCTATATGCTGCCGCCGGTGCGCTACCCGGACGGGCACCTCTACCTCAAGATCGGCGGTCAGGTGGACAGCCCGCGCATCCGGTCGGATGCCGGGATGCGCGACTGGTTCCACGGGGCGGGCGAGGCACATGTCGGCGAACGCCTGCTGGCGGAGATGCGCGCGCTGATGCCCGGCCTCGTCGTCGAGGCGACGCATACCGAACCCTGCGCCGTCGTCTGGACGGAGACGGGTTTCCCCTACATCGACGGGGCCGGCGAAGGCGTGACGGTCCTGTGCGGCGGCAACGGCGCGGCGGCGAAATGTGGGGACGAGCTCGGTCGCCTCGGCGCGTTGGTCGCGACCGGCGCGGGGCTGGCGGACGAGGGCTATGCCGCCGATTTCCGCGCCGTCTGGGATGCAGACGCGTCGTGACCGACCCGCGTGCGGTCCACGCGGCGAAGAACAACGCGGACCTTTGCGCGGCGGTCTTCGCGGCGCGCGGTCTGGCCTTCGCGCGACGGGCGGCGGGCTTCGTCGCGATCAACCCGCCGCCGCCCTTCTATCCGCATGTCAGCGTGACTTCGGTCGACGATGCCGCCGTCGCGGACCTGATCGCGGAGGCGCGAAATCGGTTCGGTGACGGGATCGTCGTGAAGGACAGCTTCTGCCGGATCGACGCCGCGGCGCAGGGGTTTCGCGTGCGGTTCGGCGCGTTCTGGATCCGGCGCGAGGCCGCGCGGTCCGGGATGCCCGATGGCTGGATGCAGGTGGATACGTCGGCGCGGCTAACGGCGTGGGAGGCGGGTTGGTCGGGCGACACCGCGGCAGACGCCGCAATGTTCCCGCCGGCCTTCCTGAAGGCGCCGGGGGTTTTCGTCATCGGGCGCGCAGGCGGTGCGGCATTCGATGCCGGATGCCTCGTCAACCTGTCGGACGGGGTCGCGGGCCTGTCGAACGTGTTCGGACCGGCCGGCGCCTTCGCGGATGCCGCGTGCGCCGCGCAATCAGTTGCGCCCGGCCGGCCATTGGTCGGCTATGAAAGCGGTTCCACGCTGCGGGACGCGCGGGCCTGCGGGTTCGCGGCCTGCGGCGAGCTGCGCGTCCTGACGTCGGGGGCGTAGCGCCGCGACAGGGTCAGGGCCACTTTGCCTCGGGCGGCAGCGACATCAGAACGGCGTCGGCGTCGTGCCCCGTCTCCAGCCCGAACTTGGTGCCCCGGTCATAGACGAGGTTGTATTCCGCATAGAGCCCGCGATGCACCAGCTGGGCATGCTTGTCGGCATCGGTCCAGCCGTGGTCGCGGCGTCGCTCCACCAGCGGTTGGAAGGCGGGCAGGAAATGCGCCCCGACGTCGCGGGTGAAGGCGAAATCGGCTTCCCAATCGCCGGTGTTGAGGTCGTCATAGAAGATACCGCCCACGCCCCGCGCGCGCTTGCGGTGCGGGATGTAGAAATACTCGTCGGCCCAGGCCTTCAGCCGCTCGTAGCGTCCGACCTCGTGCGCGTCGCAGGCCGCCTGCATGCAGGCATGGAAATGCGCCGTATCCTCTTCGTATTCGATGCACGGGTTCAGGTCCGCACCGCCGCCGAACCACCAGGCATGGGGCGTCCAGAACATCCGCGTGTTCATGTGGACGGCCGGCACATGCGGGTTGCGCATATGCGCGACCAAGCTGATCCCCGAAGCCCAGAAACGGGGATCCTCCTCCATCCCCGGCACGCCGCGGGCAGCCATGGCGGCCTGGGCGCGCGGGGCGAGGGTGCCGTGGACCTCCGACCAGTTGACCCCGACCTTTTCGAACACGCGGCCGCCGCGCATCACCGACATCAGCCCGCCGCCCGCGTCCGAACCGTCGTCGGAGGCCCGTCGGGTCGGCGTCACCTCGAACCGACCGGGGACCAGATCGGCGAAGGGGCCTGGCGCGCCGTCATCCTCCAACGCCTCGAAGGCGGTGACGATGCGGTCGCGCAACTCGCGGAACCAGGCGGCGGCGCGGGGGCGGGCATCGTCGTCGGTCTGGTTCATGGTTGTGCAACCCCTTCTGCTCAAAGGCGCCACGGCACCCGCCTTCGGGCGCCGACCGCCCCATTTCCGCCATGATTGGCGGGCGCAGTTGTAGGCCACGCGTCCCGGATGCACCAGATGTTGCAACCCGGGTCCGGCGATCTGGGTAATTTCGGGGCAGGCCATTGCGCGGTGGATTCACGCCCTCCGAAAGGCTAACCTGATCCCACAATTCACACGGGCGACCACCGACGTCAGATCGGGGCGCCCAAGGCAGTAGAGCAGTCGCGTGAACACAGTTTTGATAAAGCGGGCCCTCGCGGCCCTGTTGCCCCTTGGCGTCATGTTGATGCTGGCCCTTCCGGGCCGCGCCGCACCCTATGCCGAACTGGTCATGGATGCCCGAACGGGCGAGATCCTGCGCTCGTCTAATGCCGAGACCCGCCTGCACCCGGCCTCGCTGACCAAGATGCTCACGCTCTACATCGCGTTCGAAGCCGTGCGACGCGGCGAGATCACCCTGGACACCGAGGTCCGCATCTCGCGCAACGCCGCCGCCGAACCGCCGTCGAAGCTGGGCCTGCGATCGGGGCAGAAGATCGCCTTCCGCTATCTGATCCGCGCGGCCGCCGTGAAATCGGCCAATGACGCGGCCACCGCCATCGGCGAGGCGATCTCCGGCTCGGAAGCCGCTTTCGCGGAACGGATGAACCGCACGGCGCGCGCGCTGGGCATGACCGACTCGACCTTTCGCAACGCGCATGGCCTGACCGCGTCGGGCCATCTGAGCACCGCACGCGACATGAGTGTCATGGGCCGGCGGCTGTTCTACGACTATCCCGAATACTACAACCTGTTCTCTCGCCGCACGACCGATGCCAGCGTCACGCAGGTCCGCAACACCAACCGTCGTCTGCTGAACGCCTATCGCGGCGCCGACGGCATCAAGACGGGCTATACCAATGCGGCGGGTTTCAACCTGGTGGCCTCGGCCGAGCGCGGGGGCGTGCGCATCATCGCGACCGTCTTCGGCGGCCGGTCCACGGCCACGCGGAACGCGCGCATCGCCGAATTGCTGGACATCGGCTTTCAGAAGGCCCCGCGCCACGTGACCGAGCGGCGCCCCTCCCCCCCGGTCTATGGCGGCGGCACCTTGCCTGGCCCCAGCGCGCCGGTTCATTCGATGCGCCCCGTCATGCGCGGCTTGGGTGCCGGCGGTGCGGCGCTCTATGCCTCCGCCTCGACGCCCACCGCGCAGCCCGCGCCCCGCCCCGCGGCGACCGAGGCGCCGCGCGTGATCGTCACGCGCGCGTCCACCGCGGGCCGGGATTTCGGCATTCAGCTCAACCGCCAAGGCACCCGTTCGGCGGCCGACAAGCTGCTGCTGCGCACCGCCTTGCAGGAGCTCGACACGCTCGACGACGCATTGCGTCGCGTGGACCGGGTCCGCGGCGGCTTCGCCCCCAGCTTCGTGGGGCTGAGCGAGCGTGATGCACAACGCGCCTGCACCCGCCTGCGCGCCCGCGCCGTCGATTGCAGCGTGACTTTCGGCAGCTAGCGTTCCCTAGTCGGCGCGGCCGGTGATGGCACCAATGCGCCGCCCCATGGCGACGGCATGAGGTGTGGTCGAACGGATCGGACGCCGATCCATTCCGGCGGGGGTCGGGCAAAGTCGACGGTCGCGAAATTACACCGCGGCGGCAGCATCCGCCCGCAGATCGAACGCCGCCGCCATCAGGGCGCGGGTATAGGGGTCGGTCGGCGCGTCGAAGACCTGCGCGGCGTCGCCCGCCTCGACCACGTCGCCGCGCTTCATCACGATCACCTTGTGGGACAGCGCGCGCACCACCTTAAGGTCGTGGCTGATGAACAGGTAGGCCAGCCCGTGCCGCCGCTGCAGGTCGCGCAGAAGCTCGACGATCTGCACCTGCACCGTCTGGTCGAGCGCGCTCGTCGGCTCGTCCAGAACGACCAACTTCGGCCGCAGGATCATCGCGCGGGCGATGGCGATCCGCTGGCGCTGCCCCCCGGAGAATTCGTGCGGATACCGATCCATCGAGGCGGGGTCGATCCCCGTCTCGGTCAGGATCTCGGCCACCTGTTCGCGGTGCGGCCGGGCATCGCCGGTGTCATGCAGCTTGAGGCCCTCGGCCACGATCTCGGCCACGGTCATGCGGGGGCTCAGACTGCCATACGGGTCCTGGAACACGATCTGCATGTCCTGGCGCAGCGGGCGCAGCGCCTTCGATTGCAGCCCGTCGATGCGCTTGCCCTGAAGCGTGATCGGCCCCTCGGACGCAATCAAGCGCATGATGGCGAGCGCCAGCGTGGTCTTGCCCGATCCGCTTTCGCCGACGATGCCGACCGTCTCGCCCGCGCGCACGTGGAGCGTGGCGTCGTTGACGGCCTTAACATGCCCGGTCGTGCGCTTAAGAAGGCCGGTCTGGATCGGGAACCATACCTTCAGATGCTCGGCCGCCGCGATTCCGGGCGCCGCATCGGGCACCGGATCGGGGCGTCCGGCCGGTTCCGCCGCCAGCAGCATCTGCGTGTAGGGATGCTGCGGCGCGTCGAAGATCTCGGCCACCGGGCCAGCCTCGACGATCTCGCCCGCCTTCATGACGCAGACCCGGTCGGCGAAGCGCCGCACGATGCCGAGGTCGTGCGTGATGAACAGCATCGACATGCCCTCGTCGCGCTGCAACGCGGCCAGCAGTTCCAGAATCTGCGCCTGGATCGTCACGTCGAGCGCGGTCGTCGGTTCGTCCGCGATCAGCAGGTCCGGCCCGTTGGCCAGCGCCATCGCGATCATAACCCGCTGCCGTTGGCCGCCCGAAAGTTGATGCGGATAGGCGCCGAGACGGCTCTCGGCATCCTGGATTCCGACCTTCTCCATCAGGTCGAGGATCCGGGTGCGCGCGGCGGCACCCTTCAACCCCTGGTGCAGTGCCAAGCTCTCGGCCAGTTGCTTCTCGATCGTGTGGAGCGGATTGAGGGAGGTCATCGGCTCCTGGAAGATGAAGCTGATATCGTTTCCCCGCACGCGGCGCAGGTCCCGCTCGGGCGCGTCTACCATGGACGTGCCTTCGTAGTCGATATGGCCCGTCACGGTGGCGCTGTCGGGCAGGAGCGACACCGTCGACAAAGCCGTCACCGACTTGCCGGATCCGGATTCGCCGACCAGGGCCACCGTCTCGCTGCGGTCGACATGGAAGCTGACGCCGCGCACGGCCTCCAACGTCTCGCCGTCCTGGCGGAACGCGATGCGCAGGTTCCGCACGTCTAGGACGCGATCGGTCATGAGAACGTCTTTCGCGGGTCGAACGCGTCGCGGATGCCCTCGAAGATGAAGACCAGAAGCGAGAGCATCACCGCGAAGGTGATGAAGGCCGTGAAGCCCAGCCACGGGGCCTGCAGGTTCTGCTTGGCCTGCAACGTCAACTCTCCCAGCGACGGCGCCGAGGAGGGCAGGCCGAAGCCCAGAAAGTCGAGCGTGGCCAGCGACCCGATGGCACCGGTGACGAGGAAGGGCAGGAAGGTCAGCGTCGCAACCATCGCGTTCGGCAGCACGTGGCGGAACATGATCGTCCGATCGCCTACGCCCAGCGCCTTGGCCGCGCGGACGTACTCGAAATTGCGCGCGCGCAGGAACTCGGCCCGCACGACGCCCACCAGTCCGATCCAGCCGAAGAGCACGGTCAGGCCGACCAGCAGCCAGAAGTTCACCGGGATGATCGCGACCACGATGATGATGACGTAGAGCGATGGGGTCGAGCTCCAGATCTCGACCAGGCGTTGCAGCAGAAGGTCGGTCCAGCCGCCGAAATAGCCCTGCACGGCGCCGGCGGCGATGCCGATGATGCTGGCGAAGAACGTGGTGATCAGGGCGAAGGCCACCGACAGGCGGAAGCCGTAGATTACGCGGGCCAGCACGTCGCGCGCGGTGTCGTCGGTGCCCAGCCAGTGATCGGCATCGGGGGCCGAGGGCGCCGCGCCGTCGATGTTGTTCACCGTGTTGTAGCTGTAGGGGATGGGCGGCCAGAGGATCCAGCCATCCTCCACCGGTTCGCCCGCGAAGGCACCGGTTTCGCGCACTTCGGCAATGACGCCGCCCGGGTCGTCGAAGCAATCCTCCAGCCCGCCCGACACGATCAGGCACCGCACTTCGGCATCGCGATAGACGGCTTCGGTCTGGAAATCGCCGCCGAACGCGGTTTCGGGGTAGAAGGACGTGATCGGCGTGAACCACTCGCCCCGATAGCTGACCAAGAGCGGCTTGTCGTTGGCCAGAAGCTCCGCGAAGAGCGACAGCCCAAACAGGATCGCGAAGATCCACAGCGACCAAAGCGCGCGGCGGTTGCGCTTGAAGTTCGTCCAGCGGCGGGCGTTTAGGGGCGACAGCTTCACCGCATCACCTCCGCTCGAAGTCGATGCGCGGATCGATCCAGATATAGGTGAGGTCAGTGATGAGCCCCATGACCAGCCCGATCAGCGAGAAGGTGAAAAGCGTGCCGAACACCACCGGATAATCGCGCGTCACCACTGCCTCCAGCCCCAGCCGGCCGAGGCCGTCGAGCGAGAAGATCGTCTCGATGATGAGGCTGCCGCCGAAGAACACGCTCACGAACAGGGCCGGAAAGCCCGAGATGACGATCAGCATCGCGTTGCGGAACACGTGGCCGTAGAGAACGCGGCTCTCGGTCAGGCCCTTGGCGCGCGCGGTGGTCACGTATTGCTTGCGGATCTCGTCGAGGAAGGAATTCTTGGTCAGCAGCGTCAGCCCCGCGAAAGCCGCCAGCGTCGAGGCCGCGACCGGCAGGGTAATGTGCCAGAAATAGTCGCCGATCTGCTGTAGTGTCGACATGTCCTCCCACCCGGGCGACGTGAGACCGCGCAGCGGGAAGATCTTGAAGTACGACCCGCCGGCGAACAGCACCAGCAGCAGAATCGCGAAAAGGAAGCCCGGGATGGCATAGGCCACGATCACGATGCCGGAGGTCCAGGTGTCGAACTTGGTGCCGTCGCGCATCGCCTTGCGAATGCCGAGCGGGATCGAGATCAGATAGGCCAGCAGCGTCGACCAGAGCCCCAGCGTGATCGAGACCGGCATCTTCTCCAGCACGAGGTCGACAACCGAGATGGAGCGGAAATAGCTCTCGCCGAAATCGAAGCGGATGTAGTCCCACATCATGTTCAGGAACCGCTCCAGCGGTGGCTTGTCGAAGCCGAACTGGCGCTCCAGCTCCTCGATAAACTCGGGCGGCAGGCCCCGCGCACCGAGATAACCGGATTCGTCGCCGACCTGTTCGGCCCCCGCGCCGTCGCCCCCGCCCGCGATGTTGGCGAAGGCATCGCCGTCACCCTCCAACTGGGCCAGGACCTGCTCGATGGGTCCACCAGGCACGAACTGGATCAATACGAAATTGATCACCATGATCCCCAGCAGGGTCGGGATCATCAGCAGCAGACGTCGGAGAATGTAGGCGCCCAAGGGTTTACAGCGCCCCTTCGGCCTTCAGCGCCGCATAAGCCTCCTGATCGGCCCACCAGAAGGCCAAGTGACCCAGCGCATAGGGCGGCAGCGGCTCGGGATAGCGCAGGTAGTCGTAATAGGCGACGGTGTGGACCGGCTTGAACCATTGCGGCACCCAAAAGCGTTCCGCCCGCAGGACGCGGTCGAGCGCGGCGATGCCGGCCTCCAGATCTTCCTGCGTGGTGGCGTTCTCGACGATTTCGATCACGGCATCGACGGCCGGGCTCTGCAGGCCCATAAGGTTGAACACGTCGTCCGCGCTTTCGGAACCGAAATACTGTCGCGGCGTGGAGCCGGGGACGTATCCCATCGGCATCTGGTGGGTGATGACATCGAAATCGTAGCTGCGTTCGCGGTTGGTCATCTGGGCGTTGTCGACGCGGACCAGGCTGGCATCCACGCCCAGACGGCGCAGGTTCTCGACATAGGGGTTCAGGATGCGGTCGAAAGTCTGGCTGTCGTTCAGGAACTCGACCGCCAGGGTCTCGCCGTCCTTGCGGCGCATCCCGTCGGCACCGACGATCCAGCCGGCCTCGTCCAGAAGGGTGCTGGCACGGCGCAGGTTGCCCCGGTCGAGCTGACGCATCCCCGATTCCGGCGGCAGGACCGCATCGTCGGTCAGGATCGCGGCGTCCAGCAGCCCCTCCTCGACCAGCGGACGCAGAATCTCGACCTCCGCCGTCGAAGGCGGGCCGTCGGCTTTCAGGTCGGTGTTCTCCCAGAAGGACGTCATCCGGTCGTAGATGCCGTAGAACAGCGTCTCGTCGGACCACTCGAAGTTGAACATCAACCCGATCGCTTCGCGGACGCGGATGTCCTGGAACCTCGGCTCGCGCAGGTTGAAGATGAAGCTCTGCGCGGTGGAAATCGTGCCGTCGGGCAGCTCGGCCTTGACGACATGCCCCTCCTCGACGGCGGGGAAGTCATAGCCGGTGGCCCAGCTCTTGGAGGAGGCCTCGTTTCGGAAGGTGTAGTTGCCGGCCTTGAACCCCTCGAATGCGGCGGCGTAGTCGGCGTAGTATTCGATCCGGATCGTCCCGAAATTGTTCTGGCCTACGTTCAGCGGATGATCGGTGCCCCAATAATCGTCGCGCAGGCGATAGACGATGGATCGCCCGACATCCATCTGGTCCATGACATACGGACCCGATCCGATCATCGGGGTCAGCGTGCTCTCCTCGAAATCAACGTCGCGCGCCTCGAAATCGGCCTTGGAGAAGATCGGCAGGCTGCCGACCCGGGCCGGCAGGTCGCGCGTCGGAATGCCTTCCTTGAACCTATAGCGGATCGTCAGCGGATCGATGACCTCGACATCCTCGATATCGCGCGCGAGCACGGCGCGGAAGCTGGGCAGCCCCTTGTCGCGCAGGATGCCGAAGCTGAAGGCGACATCCTCGGCCGTCAGCGGCGTCCCGTCGCTGAAGGTGACGTCGTCGCGCAGCGTGAACGTCACCTCGGATCGGTCGGCGGGATAGTCCATCGTCTCGCAGATGAAGCAATAGGCGCTTCCGATCTCGTCCGCGGTCCCTTGCAGCATCGCCTCATAGGGGGCCGACGAAAGGCCCGCCGCGCGGCCCTTGGGCGTATAGGGATTCAGGCTGTCGAAGGAGCCGAAGGCCCACACGCTGATCTCGCCGCCCTTCGGCGCATCGGGGTTCACGTAGTCCAGGTGCGCGAAATCGGGGGCATATTTCAGCTCTCCGCCCGGAAAGGTCGAAATGCCATGGTCGGGCGTGTCCGGCGTCGTATCCTGCGCCCAGACGGGCGTGGTGACCAGAACGGCTGCGATTGCGAACCTGGCTAGCATCGGCATGGACCTCCCCTTTGGGTTCGTCACAGGTAAATAACCATGCCCGGCAAGCGCAAGAGCCGGGCATTCACCGACCGGTGAACGGCCCCGCCCGATATGCAAAGGCCCGCCGGACGGGGCGGGCCATCGTATCGGTGCGGGCGCGGTGCGGCCGGGGTCAACCGCCCTGCGCCGCCAGGTAGGCGATCAGGTTCGCCCGGTCTTCGACATCGTCCATGCCGCGATAGGCCATCTTGGTGCCCGGCGCATATTCCTTGGGGTTGTGCAGGAAGCCCGACAGGTTCTCGGGCGACCAGTCGCCCTCCATCGTGGCCAGCGTCTCGGAATAGCCGAACCCGGCCACGCCGCCCTTGTCGCGCCCGACGACACCGTCGAGATGCGGCCCGGTCCCGTCGGTGCCGTCCAGCTTGTGGCAGGCCGCGCACTGGCGCCAGAGCTTCTCGCCCTCCTCGGCCGAGGCATTGACGAACACCTCCTCGAACGGGATCTCGGGTTCGGCATCCGCCGCTTCCCCGCCGCCCTCGGCTCCGGCCACCTCGATGTAGTAGCCCTGCGCGTGTTCCTCGTCGCCATGCGCTTCGGATCCGACGTGATACAGCCCCTCCGCCGCCCAGGATCCCAGCAGGAACACCAGGAGCGCGCCGCAACCGGCGCCCAGAACCTTCGTGGCCGTCATCGTATCCATGTGTGGCACCCTTTCATCGGCGGGGGATCGTCTCAGGTCGGGGTCATGTATGTGGTTTCATGCCACCGGCGCAAGGGATAGGAACTGCGACCGAACGAAACACGTGACGCGGATCGCACCATGGCCACGATCGCCTTCCAGGGAGAGCTGGGCGCCTATTCCCACGAGGCCTGCCGCGACGCGCGGCCGGACCACGCCCCCCTGCCCTGCGCCACGTTCGAGGACTGCATCGGGGCGATGCGCGACGGGCGGGCCGACCTGGCCATGCTGCCGGTCGAGAATTCGACCTATGGCCGGGTGGCCGACATCCACCGCCTGCTGCCGGATTCTGGTCTGCACATCGTGGCCGAATCCTTCCTGCGCGTGCGCATCGCGCTGTTGGGTTTGCCGGGGACACGCCTGTCGGACATCGCGCGGGTGCGGGCGCACCTTGTTCTGATCCCGCAATGCCGCGATTTCCTGGCCGCTCATGGCATCCGGGCCGAGGCCGCCGCCGACAGCGCGGGCGCCGCGGCCGATCTGGTGCGGAGGGGCGACCGGTCGGACGGGGCGCTGGCCTCCGTTCTCGCGGCCGAGACCTACGGCCTCGACGTGCTGGCCCGCGACATCGAGGATCATGGCCACAACACCACGCGCTTCGTGGTCATGGCGCGCGAACCCCTGCGTCCCGCGGCGGGGGCCGGCCCGGTCAAGACAACCTTCGTCTTCCGCGTCCGCAACATCCCGGCCGCGCTCTACAAGGCGATGGGCGGCTTCGCGACCAATGGCGTGAACATGACCAAGCTGGAATCCTACATGGTCGACGGGCGCTTCTCTGCCACGCAGTTCTATGCCGATATCGAGGGCCACCCAAAGGATCCCCCCGTGGCACGCGCGCTGGAGGAGCTGTCCTACTTTACCTCGAAACTGGACATCCTCGGCGTCTATCCCGCCGATCCGGACCATTTCGAGGGCGGGCTCACGCCCGCCTAGAGGCGTCCTCGACGCTGGCCGCGAAATTGGCGACCCGCCCCTTGTAGCGCTTGGCCAGCGTCTGCCGCGCCAGCTTGGCCGATTGCAGCATCAGCCGGGCAGCCAGGCTGCGCGCCTTGGCCTCGGAGGTGACCGTCATCCGCGTCAGCCGCGGCCCCTGCCGTGACAGGACCACGCCGATATCGACATCCATCCCGTCGGTCACCGCGGTCATCGCCATCGTCTCGGGCGCCGCCACCTCCGCCAGGGTCACCGTCACGTCGCGCCGCTTACCCATGACCTCGGCCGTGCCCGACCAGGTCGTGCCCTTTCCCGCCGGGCCTGGGGGACGCCGTTCGATCGTGCCGACCCGCTTGCGCGCCCGCCGCTCGAACGTCTCCAGGTCCGAGATGCGGGACCAGACGAACTCGATGGGGGCGGCGATATCCTCGGTGGCGACGAATTTCATTGGGCGTCCCTCTGCTCTGGTGGCGCATCACATGCCGTCCGGCGTCGCCGGCGTCAATCCAGCCGATCCGCCAGCCAGTTCCACAATAGGAAACGCGCGATCGCGCCCGGGCGGGCGGCGCGGACACGGGGATGGCGGCCCTCGAACACTTCGGCCAGGTCTTCGCGGCTCAGCCAGATGGCCTCCTCGATCTCCTCGGGGTCGATCTCGATCGTCTCGCTGACGGCCGATCCGTGCGCGCCCAGCATCAGGCTGCCGGGAAACGGCCAGGGCTGGCTGGACAGATAGCGGACCGCGCCCACGCGGATGCCCGTCTCCTCCCAGACTTCGCGGCGGACGGCGGATTCCAGCGTCTCGCCCGGCTCCATGAATCCGGCAAGACAACTGAACATCCCCTCGGGCCAGGCGGGTGACCGGCCCAGAAGCACATGATCACCCCGTGTCACCAGCATGATGACCACCGGGTCGGTGCGCGGGAAATGCATCCGCACGCATCCCGCGCAGGCCCGCATCCAGCCCGCCTTGCCGGGTTGGGTCGGCAGGCCGCAATTGGCACAGAACCCGTGCGTGCGATGCCATTCCAGCACGCCCTTCGCGGTGGCCGCGATCTCGGCGTCGCGGGGCGACAGCCCGGTCATCACCGCCCGCAGCTCGGCGAAGGCACACCCCTCGGGCAGATCGGGATGGGTCTGCTCGCTGGGATCCAGGAACGCGCCGACCCCCTCGCGCGCGCCGACCACGTCAAGGGCCGAGACGTCGCGCGCAAACAGCGCATGGTCCCCGTCGCGTCCCAGAAGGATCGGGTGGCCCATCCCTGCCCACGCGTGACCGTCCAGCCAGGCCAGACAGTCGCGCCCGGGCCCCAGCAGCGGCTTGCCGCGCCACAGCGGCAGCGTGCGCGCGGGCATCGCGGCCAGCATGTCCGGGTGCCGGCGCAGGTCCTCGGCCCGGTCGAGGCCACCGCCCCCGAAGGTGACGGTCTCGGCGATCTTCATGGCGCAGTCCCCCGGGGCATCCTCATCTTGCCATAAATACCTTGGGGTCCGGGGCAAAGCCCCGGCGGTCCGATCCGCATGCCGATCTTGCATCCCGCGCGCGCCCGTCCTATCTGCCATTCCGAGAGGTTGGCGCGGGCAAGCGCCTCGCCAACCTGGTCAGGACCGGAAGGTAGCAGCCACAACGAGTCCCGCTTGGGTCGTCGTCCAGCCTCTCACCTCCGGGGACTTTTGCCCCGTAAATGTCTCCCGTCGGATCATCCGCACCGCGCGACAGGGCACGTTCCTCAGGCGAGTATCCCGAAAGCGTGTTCTCGGAACGCCCCGACGCCAAGGCCGACGACATCAACCGTCTAACCCGTCCCCCACCACCTCCGCCCAGGCCGCGTGCCCCCGGGCCCCCAACACATGCAGGTGGCCCAACCGGGCCAGGCCGAACGCCTCGGGGCGCAGCAGGACGCGCGTCTGACGGGCCGCCGGATAGGACGCGCCCAGGCGCCAGACCGACACCGGCGGGCAGAGCGCGTCATCCGCGACGGCGACGATCCGCATCGGACAGTTCAGGGCGGTCGCGTCGGGGTCCGGCAGATCCGGGTCGGCGGCATGAAACCCGTGCGTCGTGCACCATCTGCGCCACTGCAGATAGACGCCCCGCGGCAGGTCATGCCCCAGCCGCAGGCGGTGCAGCGGCACGTATCCCGCGCGTCGCGCGAGCCAGGGCAGAACCGGCGACCAGAAGGCCCGGGCGACCGCCTGATAGGGCCAGGGGTGGTCCCCGACATGAACGGCGCCGGCCGCGACGCAGATCACGCGCGCGATGCCGCCCAGATCACGCTGGAACGGCAACATCATCCCGCCCAGCGAATGCCCGATCACCCAGAGCGGCACATCCGGGCATGCGCGGGTCAGCCAATCGCGTGCCGCCTGGCTGTCCGCGATGCCCCAGTCGTTCATCGTGGCGGGGCTGTCGCGCGCGTCCCCCGACCAGCCGAAATCGCGATAATCCCAGATCAGGCAGGCAATGCCCCTTTCGCGCGCCAGCCATTCGGCGAAGGCGGCGTAGAAGCGCGCCGGGACACCCGTTGCGCCATTCAGGACAGCCGCCGCGCGCACAGCCCCGCCGGGCCGGTAAAGCCGCCCACAGAGGCGCGTATCGCCGAGTTCGATGGTGACCGCCTCGGACATGTCGCGCGCCTTCCGCATGAACCGTTCGGTCAGAGTGAACGGCGCACGGGCGACCTGCCAACCGTGACGCAGCGGCATCTCCGGCCACCACCCACGCGATTCGACTATGCGCGGGCGCGCGACGCGCTAGGGTGCGGGGCATGAAGAACGGCGACGACAATCAGGACAAGAAGACCGATTGGGCCGAGGACCGGACCGACTGGGCCGAGGATCGAACCGTCCTGGCCAATGAGCGTACCTTCGCGGGCTGGATGCGTACGGGCATGGCGGCCATCGCCATCGCGGTCGGCCTGCGTGCCGTCTTCGGTGCGGCCGAGCCGACCTGGGTGCCCAAGGCCGTCGCCACGATCTTCATCGGTGCGGCGCTCGTCATCTTCTGGTCGGCCTGGCGCAACACCAAGACGGGGCACAAGCGCCTCGACACCCACGACACCGAACGCCAGGACAGCCGCGTCTTCGCGATCCTGTCGGCCGTCTTCTCGGTCGGCGCCGTCGCGACCTGCATCGTGCTCTGGACGCTGTGACTGTGGTGGACCCCCGCGCGCGGGATGCCTAGATTGGCGCCCTGATGCCGACCGCCCGGAGGCCCGCATGACATCGACCGAATACCAGGTGCTCGCGCGCAAGTACCGCCCCGCCACCTTCGCCGACCTGAAGGGCCAGGACGCGATGGTCCGCACGCTTCGCAACGCCTTCGCGGCCGACCGCATCGCGCAGGCCTTCATCCTGACCGGCATCCGCGGCACCGGCAAGACGACGACGGCGCGCATCGTGGCCAAGGGCCTGAACTGCGTGGGCCCCGACGGAACGGGCGGGCCCACCACCGATCCCTGCGGCGTGTGCGAGCCCTGCTTGGCCATCGCCGAGGGCCGCCATGTCGACGTGCTGGAAATGGATGCCGCGTCCAATACCGGCGTCGGCGACATGCGGGAGATCATCGATTCGGTGCATTACCGGGCGGCCTCGGCCCGCTACAAGATCTACATCATCGACGAGGTCCACATGCTGTCGAACAGCGCGTTCAACGCGCTTTTGAAGACGCTGGAGGAACCGCCCGCCCATGTGAAGTTCATCTTCGCCACGACCGAGATCCGCAAGGTCCCCGTCACCGTGCTCAGCCGCTGCCAGCGGTTCGACCTGCGCCGGATCGAGCCCGAGGTGATGATCGACCACCTGCGCGGCATCGCGGTCAGCGAGGACGCGCAGATCGCCGACGATGCGCTGGCCCTGATCGCCCGCGCCTCCGAAGGCTCCGCCCGCGACGCGATGTCCCTCCTCGACCAGGCGATCAGCCACGGCGCGGGCGAGACGACGGCCGATCAGGTCCGCGCCATGCTGGGCCTCGCCGACCGGGGCCGGGTCATGGACCTGTTCGACCTTGTCATGAAGGGCGAGGCCGCCGCCGCGCTGGAGGAGCTGGGGTCGCAATATTCCGACGGCGCCGACCCCATGGCCGTGCTGCGCGACCTGGCCGAGCTGACACATTGGGTCAGCGTCATCCAGATCACTCCCGA
Source organism: Jannaschia sp. S6380 (assembly GCF_023015695.1). Taxonomy (NCBI): domain Bacteria; kingdom Pseudomonadati; phylum Pseudomonadota; class Alphaproteobacteria; order Rhodobacterales; family Roseobacteraceae; genus Jannaschia; species Jannaschia sp. S6380. The sequence goes on along the minus strand of NZ_JALKAS010000002.1, from coordinate 697,988 downwards.
CGCGGCCGAGGATCCGACCGTCGGCCCGGACGAGCGCGCCCGCGGCCAGGCCTTCGCCGCCGGCCTGCCGATGCGGTCGCTGACCCGGATGTGGCAGATGCTGCTGAAGGCGCTGGAGGAAGTGGGCAACGCCCCGAACGCGATGATGGCCGCCGAGATGGCGATCATCCGACTGACCCATGTCGCCGACCTGCCCAGCCCCGACGAACTCCTGCGCAAGCTGCGCGACAATCCCGCGCCTACCGGCGCGGCCCCCGCCCCGCGCCCCGCGCCACAAGGCGGCGGAGGGGGCGGCCCCGTGGCGCGCGGTTCGGCCCAGCCCGCCATCGCGCCCGACGCCCATCCTGCCCTCGCCCGGTTCCAGACCTTCGGCCAGGTGGTCGACCTGATCCGTGCCAATCGCGACGTGAAACTCCTCGTGGAGGTCGAGACCGGGGTCCGCCTCGTCTCCTATGCCCCCGGCCGGATCGCGTTCGAAGCGGCGCCCGGCGCCGCCCCCGACCTCGCCGCGCGGCTGGCCGGAAGGCTGCAGGGTTGGACCGGCACGCGCTGGGTTACCAGCGTCGCGGGCCAGGGCGGCCGCCCGACGATTGCCGAAACCCGCGACGCCGACCTGCGCCGTGCCGAAACCGAGGCGATGGCCCACCCACTGACGCAGGCGATCCTGGCCAGCTTTCCGGGCGCCGAACTGGTCGAGATCCGCAGCAGGGAGGCACTGGCCCGGGACGCGGCGGAGGAGGCACTGGCCGAGGTCGACGAAGAATGGGACCCCTTCGACGAGGGCTGACCCACCCCGCCTGCAGCGCGTGCACGGCATGAAACCGAATCCCCTCCGCGGCCGTTGGGACGCAGCACAACGCGAAGGAGATCATTCATGCCTGAGAGCTTCGTCACAGGGATCGACCAGCAGACCCAAGAACAGATGGTGGAGGTACTGAACGCGCGTCTGGCCGATGGCATCGACCTGCGCCTCGCCATCAAGGAAGCGCATTGGAACCTGCGGGGCCGCGGCTATATCGGCGTGCACGAGTTGCTGGACGAAGTGGCCGACCGCATGGACGAGAACACCGACATGATGGCCGAACGTGTCGCCATGATGGGCGGGTTCGCGCGCGGCACGACGCAGGTGGTCGCCAAGAAGACCGAGTTGAAGCCCTATCCCGTCGAGATGACCGAGATCCAGGACCACATCGCCGCCCTGGTCGAGCGGTTCAAGGCCTATGGCAAATCGCTGCGTGAGGCGATCGAGGCCGCCGACGAGGCGGGCGACGAGGACAGCGCCGACCTGTTCACCGAGGTCAGTCGCGCCGTCGAGAAGGACACCTGGTTCATCGGCGCCAACGCCGCGAACTGAGCCGCCCGACATGCTTGGAAACGGGGTCGCCTTCCGGGGCGGCCCCGTTCGGTTTTCACAGGTCGGGCCATGCATCGGGGTCGATCTTGCCGAGAACCTCGACCGTTTCCCCGTCGATGCGAAGGACATACGCCGCGCCCTGGGGTTCGGGGTAGATCCCCGTGACCGCCTCGAACGGATCGTCATGCGCGACGATCACCCGATTTCCCGAAGCCGGAAGGTCCTGCGTCAACAGCGGCGTGACGCGATCCTGCATCTGCCGTACCTGCGCATCATCATAGTCCTCGAACGGCAGGAAGTTCAGCGCCTCGACCTCCTCGGTGCCGCCAAACGCCAGGTCGGCGGTCTGCCAGGCGCGGCAATACTGACTGCTCAGCACCTCGGCCACGGGTATTTCCAACCTCTCGAACCCCGCCCCGATATCGCGCGCCTGCTGCCAGCCCGTCCGGCTCAGCACCCGCTGCGTCGCGCAGTTCTGCGGATCGGCATTTACCTGATCCGCATAGTCGCTCTCGGTTTGTGCGTGCCGGATGTAGACGACGTGACCGCCCTCCCGGAGTGCTGCAATCAGATCCTCCGGGGTTGCATCCTGCGCATGCGCCACGGCCGGCAGTGTCAGGAAGGCAAAGATTAATCGGGCCAGGCCACGGCGGTGTTTCTGTTCGGACATCGGAACCTCCTCGTTCGTTCACGACCTCAATCCAAAGTATCCGACAAAAAGAGTCAACAAATATCTGACAGTTTTAGTCAGACGTTTGTCCGGTTGCCGATCGAAGCCCCGCCGCCTAGTTGCAGGACGGCGATGACAGCAAAGGACGGCATACGATGTTCAAGGGACTGGGCGGGCTCGGCGACATGGCCGGGATGATGAAGAAGGCGCAGGAAATGCAGGCCAAGATGGGCGAGGCGCAGGAGAACCTCTCCTCGATCACCGTGACCGGCGAGTCCGGCGCGGGCCTCGTGAAGGCCACGGCGACCGCCAGGGGCGACCTGGTGGGACTGGATATCGACCCCTCGATCTTCCAGCCTGACGAAAAGGAGATGGTCGAGGACCTGATCCTGGCCGCCATCAAGGATGCCCAGGCACGCGCGGCCGAACGCTCGCAGCAGGAGATGGGCAGGATCGCGGAATCCATGGGTCTGCCCGCCGGGATGAAGCTGCCCTTCTGAGCATGGAGGCGCATCGCGATATCGAGACGCTGATCGGCATGATGGCCCGTCTGCCGGGCCTCGGCCCCCGATCGGCGCGACGCGCGGTGCTGCATCTGGTCAAGAAGCGCGACACCCAGCTCCTGCCTTTGGCCCGCCTTCTGGAGGAGGTGGGCCGGACGATCCGCACCTGCCTGAACTGCGGCAACCTGTCGACCGGCGACATCTGCGGTATCTGCGATGCGCCCAAGCGGGCGAACGGGCAGGTCTGCGTGGTCGAGGACGTGGCCGACCTCTGGGCGATGGAACGGGCGCATGTCTTCGAAGGGCGCTATCACGTGCTGGGCGGCACCCTGTCGCCCCTGGACGATGTCGGGCCCGACGACCTCGCCATCCCCAAGCTGCGCGACCGTATCGCCGCCGAGGATATCCGCGAGGTGATCCTGGCCCTGAATGCGACTGTGGACGGGCAGACCACGGCGCACTACGTCGCCAAGGAGCTTTCCTCGACTGGCGTCTCAATAAGCGGACTAGCGCAGGGTGTCCCGATCGGCGGAGAACTGGACTATCTGGACGATGGCACGCTGCGTGCCGCGCTATCGTCGCGCAAACCGTTTTAGTTTCTAACCCGCCGTCCGACCGGGGCGGAGGGTGCGTCGGGCCGTTGCCCTGGTCGACCCCGCACCGCAGACGGAGACATCATTGCCCGATATCGCCGCCACACTCCTGCTTACGGGCATCGCCGCGCTTGGCGGGTGGCTGATCGGACGGGGCAAGATGGTCGTCCGATCGGCCCGCCCGCCGGAATTGCGCCCGGTCGCGCCGCCGACCGGCGGCGAGGGCACGCTGGCCCTTCTGGATGTGGACGACCTCAAGGGGGTGAACAGCGCGCGCGATTTCGATACCGGCGATCGGCTCCTGAACGCCGTGGGCGACGTGCTCCGGCGCACGCTGCCCGCCGGCGGCGGAATGGAACGGCTGGAAAGCGGGCGGTTCCTGATCTGGCTTCCCGAGACGGATCTGACCCGGGCCTGCGAAACCGTGGAACGTATGCGGGCCCTCGCCTCGGTCGCGGTGGTCGAGAGCATGTCGGGAACCGTCTCCCGCAGCCTGTCGGCCGGGGTCGTGACCGCCGTGCCGGACGAGGGTCGGTCGCGGGCGATCCTGCGGGCGGACGCCACGCTTGCCCGGGCAAAGGCCCTCGGCGGCAACCGCATGGAGGTCACGCGGGCCCTGCCGGTGCCGTCGCTGGCCCCGCCCCGTGCCGAGATCGAGGCGGCGATCGCCGCGCGCGCGCTCGAATTTCACGTCCAGCCGATCTTCGACCTGCGCGATGGCCGGGCGGCCGGGGTCGAGGCGCTGCTGCGCTGGAACCGGCCAGACGGCGCGATCTTGGGTCCGGCGGGATTTCTCGACACGCTCAAACGCATCCCCGAAGCGGGCGCCGACCTGTTCCCGGACCTCGCGGTCGAAGCCGCGGCCCCCTTCGTCACGGGAACCGCCCCGATCTATGCCACCTTCAACGTCACCGGCACGATGCTCGACGGGCGGGGCAGCGCCGGATACCGGTGGCTTTCCCAGATCCTGGACCGGCTCCCGCCGGATCGGTTGGTGCTGGAGATCGTCGAGACCGCGGTGATCGTGCGATCCGACCGCGCCATCGAACGGATCGAGAAATTGCGGGCGCAGGGCGTACGGATCGCGCTGGACGATTTCGGCACCGGCCTGTCCAACCTGGAACGCCTGCGGCGGCTGCCCGTGGATATCGTCAAGGTCGACCGCGTCTTCGTCGACGGGCTGGGGCGTGGCGGGCGGGAGGAGGCGATCCTGTCCAGCCTGGTGGCACTGGCGCAGGGGCTGAACATCGACCTGGTCGCCGAAGGGGTGGAAACGCAACTCCAGGCCGACACGCTGCGCGGTCTCGGCATCCATTTCGGACAGGGCTTTCACCTGGGTCGCCCCGCCCCGGCCGCCGACTGGGCCAGCCGCATTGCGGCACCCCCTAGCGCATAGGCGACAGGATCGCGTCCACCTGCGCGCAATCACGCGCCACATCGAACCCGCAGCGCCGCGGCGCCAGTTCGCGAGTCAGGCAGATGCGCACTTCCTGAATGCGGCCGGCGCGGCAGGTCACGGTGACGCCATCCGGATGAAAATCGGGATTGGCCTCCAGGAATGCCTCCTCGACCACGCGGGCGGGCAACGCCACCTCGCGCCCCAGGTCCCGCAGGATCGCGGGCCGGCGCACCGCCGCGTAGGCCGCGCGGGACGTCCGAAAATAGGTGTCCGCGTCGAGACCCGAACAGGTGCCGTGCTTGCGCCATTGATGGAACGCCAGGCCGGACGACCCCATGATGTCGACCATCGCCCGCGTCTGCGCCCGGGTGGCGGGCCGCGCGGCGGTTCGGCAATAGTCGGGCCAGCCCCGCTCGTATTGCGGCCACAGGCCATGCAGCGTGAAGCCGTATCCCCGTCCGGCATCGCATTGCGGCGACCCGCGTCCATCGCCTTCGAGGGCGCACCAGGTCGGCGTCCAACTCAGCGACAGCACGTAGTAGTCGAACTCGCCCGGCGCCTCGCCCTCGGCGGAAACGGGCGCGGTCCAGAGCATCAGGAGAATGAGAAGCAGGCGGTTCATTCAGGGTCTTTCCCATTGCGACGGCGCGGCCTATATAGCGCCCCAAGTTCCCCGAAAGCGAGAACAAGCGACCCCGGTCGCAGCCCCTGATCCGGGCGACGCCACAGTCATGTCTGAAGGAAGCGATCCGATGAACAAACCGATCATGGCCAAAGCCACCGCCGTCTGGCTGGTCGACAACACCACGCTCAGCTTCAAGCAGATCGGCGATTTCTGCGACCTGCACGAACTGGAGGTTCAGGGCATCGCCGATGGCGACGTGGCCGTGGGCGTCAAGGGGTTCGACCCGATCGCCAACAAGCAGCTGACCGCGGACGAGATCGCGGCCGCCGAAAAGGACCCGACCC
>NZ_JALKAS010000002.1:300000-387500 GCF_023015695.1 Jannaschia sp. S6380 | reverse complement strand
CGGCCGACGACCTACCAACGACGAATCCAGGCGAGTCGCATCCCGACCAGCAGAATCGCAGCCCCGAGGTAGAGAAGCGATTCCGTCGTCCAGACCTTTTCCTGCATGACGAAATGCACGCCGCCGAGGATCACCGACACATAGACCAGTCGGTGCAGGCGCCCCCAGGCCTGCGCGCCCAGCCGCCGGACCGCCCCCTGCCAGGACGTTGCGGCCAGCGGTATCAGCAGGATGAAGGCCGCGAACCCCACGGTCAGGTACGGTCGCTTGACGATCTCGGCGCCGATCAGCCCCCATCGAAGCTGAAGGTCGAGCGCGAGCCAGACCAGGAAGTGAAGCGTGAGAAACCCAAAGGCCAGCAGACCCAGCGGCTTGCGGAACTTCACCAGGTTGATGCGCGCGAAACGCATCAGCGGCGTTATCGTCAGCGATGCCAGCAGGAACTGCAGCGACAACATTCCCAGCGCCAGTTCCAGCGCCTCGACCGGGTCGATGGCGTTCAGTCCGACCCAGATCTCCCAGGCCCCCAAGGCGACCCCCGCCATATAGACCGGCCAAGTGGGCACCTTGCGCGCGGCCCCGGAAATCGCCTGGCCATATGCGGCGAAGGTCGACAAGCGCTCAGAAGTTCTCACGAAGGTCCATGCCCTCGTAGAGCGACGCGACCTGATCGGCATATCCGTTAAACGGCAACGTATCGATCCGGCCGCCGAACAGGCCAGCGCCGATCACGCGCTCACTTGCCTGGGACCAGCGCGGGTGATCCACCTCGGGGTTCACGTTCGCGTAAAAGCCGTACTCGTTCGGGTTCGACTGTTGCCAGGTGTTCAGCGGCTGCTCCTCGGTCAGGCTGATCCGCACGATCGACTTGATGCCCTTGAAGCCGTATTTCCAAGGCACGACCAGGCGCATCGGCGCACCGTTCTGGTTCGGGATCGGCCGCCCGTAGATGCCCGTGGCCATGATCGTCAGCGGATGCATCGCCTCGTCCATCCGCAGCCCCTCCACATAGGGCCAATCCAGGATCGGATAGCGCACGCCTTCCATCACGTCGGGCAGGACGGCCGTCTCGAAGCGGACATACCCTGCCTCGGGCCGAACGCCAATCTTCGCCAACAGCCTGTTCAGCTCGAAGCCGTTCCACGGAATGACCATCGACCAGGCCTCGACACAGCGGAACCGATAGATCCGTTCTTCCGTCGGAATGTCGCCGATCAGCTCGGCCAGATCATACTCGCCCGGATTCTCGACCAAGCCGTCCACCGTGACGCGCCACGGGTCGGTCCGCATGTCCTGCGCGTTCTCGGCCGGATCGCCCTTGCCCGTTCCGAACTCGTAGAAGTTGTTGTAGTTCGTGATCTGCTCCCAGGTGTTGGGCTCCAGCTCTTCCTGCGCGCGCAGGCCAGGCCCGAACCCCGCCGCGATCGACCCCGCCCCCATCGCCGCGATCAGACGCCGGCGGCTCCACCAGTATCCTTCGGGCGTCACGTCGGCTCGGGTCAGCTGCGGCTTGATCATGGGTCGTCCTCATCCTCGGTCGCCTGGATCGTATGTATGCTACCTAGACCGCACGCGAAGGAAAATCGCTCTGCCTCACGACAATGTAAGGTTTTTCGCGCGACGATTGTTCCGAAACGCCGGACCGATCACGCGTCCGCCATCGGACATGAAGGGGCGGCCCTTCCGGCCGCCCCGATCGTTTCGTCAGTGTACGACCGCATCCTCGGGCGGCTGGCGCTCGGACACGGCGACACGATCGCCGATGATCAACCCGCTGTCTCCGGCGCGGACCGGCACCACGCTGTCGTCACCGATATCACCGGCCAGCAGCATCTCGGCCAGCGGGTTCTGCAGCGTCCGCTGGATCGCGCGCTTCAGGGGTCGCGCGCCGAAGACCGGGTCGTACCCCTCGTCGGCCAGCCAGGCCTTCGCGCCCTCGTCCAGCTGCAGGGCGATGTTTCGCCCCGCCAGGCGCTTGGTCAGACGCGCGATCTGGATATCCACGATCCCGTCCATGTCCGCCCGGCCCAGCCGATCGAAGATGATGGTCTCGTCCAGCCGGTTCAGGAACTCGGGCCGGAAATGCGCCCGCACGGCATCCATGACATCGCGCTTCGCCTGCCCGGCATCGGCGCCGTCCGGCAACTGGCTCAGGGCCTGCGCGCCCAGGTTGGACGTCAGGATGATCAGCGTCTGCTTGAAGTCGACGGTCCGGCCCTGCCCGTCGGTCAGGACGCCGTCGTCCAGCACCTGCAGCAGCACGTTGAACACGTCCGGATGCGCCTTCTCGACCTCGTCGAACAACACGACCTGATAAGGCCGGCGCCGCACCGCTTCTGTCAGCACCCCGCCCTCGTCATAGCCGACATAGCCCGGGGGCGCGCCGATCAGGCGGGCGACCGAGTGCTTCTCCATGAATTCGCTCATGTCGATGCGGACCATCGCGCCGTCATCGTCGAACAGGAACTCGGCCAGCGCCTTGGTCAGCTCGGTCTTGCCGACGCCCGTCGGCCCGAGGAACAGGAACGACCCCAGCGGCCGTGCCTCGTCGTTCAGACCGGCCCGCGCGCGGCGGACCGCGTTCGCGACCGCCGTCACGGCGGTACGCTGCCCGATCACGCGGCGGCCCAACGCCTCCTCCATGCGCAGCAGCTTCTCGCGCTCGCCTTCCAGCATGCGGGACGTGGGAATGCCGGTCCAACGCTCGACCACGCTTGCGATCTGCTCGGGGCGTACGGCCTCCTCGACCATCATGTCGCCTTCGCGGCTCTCGGCCTCGGCCAGCTGACGCTCCAGATCTGGGATGCGTCCGTATTGCAGTTCACCTGCACGGCCGAAGTCGCCCTCGCGCTTGGCCTGGTCCAACTCCACCCGGGCGTGGTCCAACCGTTCCTTGAGATCGCGCGCGGATTCCAGCTTGTCGCGCTCGGCCTGCCAGGCAGCGGTCATCTCCGACGATCTCTCCTGCAGTTCGGCGAGTTCGCGCTCCAGCTTCTCCCGGCGGTCGCGCGAGGCCGAGTCCTCTTCCTTGCGCAGCGCCTCGACCTCGATCTGCTTCTGCAGGATGTCGCGGTCCAACGCGTCCAGTTCCTCGGGCTTCGAGTCCACCTCCATACGCAACCGGCTCGCCGCCTCGTCGATCAGGTCGATCGCCTTGTCGGGCAGGAACCGATCCGTGATGTAGCGGTTCGACAGGGTCGCCGCAGTCACCAATGCCGAGTCCGATATCCGCACCCCGTGGTGCAGTTCGTACTTCTCCTTGATGCCCCGCAGGATGCTGACCGTATCCTCTACGGTCGGCTCCTCGATCATCAACGGCTGGAACCGACGTGCCAGCGCCGCATCCTTCTCGACATACTTGCGGTACTCGTCCAGCGTCGTTGCGCCGATGCAGTGCAGCTCGCCCCGCGCCAGTGCGGGCTTGATCAGGTTCGCCGCATCCATCGCGCCGTCCGACTTGCCCGCGCCCACCAGCGTGTGCATCTCGTCGATGAACAGGATCACCTCGCCCGCCGCGGCGGTCACCTCGTTCAGCACCGCCTTCAACCGCTCTTCGAACTCGCCACGATACTTCGCGCCGGCAATCAAGGCGCCCATGTCCAGGGACATCAGCCGCTTGTCCCGAAGGCTCTCCGGGACATCGCCGTCGACGATGCGCAGGGCCAGGCCCTCGGCGATCGCGGTCTTGCCGACGCCCGGATCGCCGATCAGAACCGGGTTGTTCTTGGTCCGACGCGACAGGACCTGCATCGCACGCCGGATCTCCTCATCGCGTCCGATGATCGGGTCGATGCGGCCTTCACGCGCCGCTTCGGTCAGATCGCGGGCATACTTGTTCAGGGCATCATAGCCGTCTTCCGCGCTCGCGCTGTCGGCGGTCCGCCCCTTGCGGACGTCGTTGATCGCCGCATTCAGCGATTGCGCGTTCACCGCACCCGCATCCAGTGCGTCCTTGGCCCGCGACTTCACCATCGCCAGCGCCATCAGCACGCGTTCGACCGGCACGAAGCTGTCACCCGCTTTCTTGGCAACCTTCTCCGCTTCGTCCAGAACCCGCGTCAGTTCTCGCGAGAGATAGACCTGCCCCGCGTCGCCCGATACCTTCGGCAGGCGCGACACGGCCAGTTCAACAGCCTCTCGGACTCTCTCCGGGGATCCCCCGGCGGCGGCAATCAGGTTCGCGGCCATACCCTGATCGTCATCCATGATCGCCTTGAGCAGATGTTCGGGCATCAACTGCTGATGCTCCTCGCGCGTGGCGATCGTCTGCGCGGCCTGCAGGAAGCCACGCGCTCGTTCGGTAAATTTCTCCAGGTTCATCGCCCGTCTCCTCGGTTGCAGCGCCCGGCATTCGCGCCGCCCGTCAGAGGCACGGCGCCCTCGCGGGCCGACGGAATGCAGATGGGCACCCTGTTGCCGATCTGCAACCCTTCGCCGAACGGCAAAAGGGGCGCCCCAAGGACGCCCCCACCCCGGCCGCAGGACATGGCCCTCAGGCGTAAACGTTCTCTTTCCCGAAATGCTTGACGAGGAGATAGTAGAACACCGCGCGATACTTGGTGGCGTTCGATTTGCCATAGGTTTCCGCCGCCTTGTCGATGGCGTCGTCCAGCTTGGGACCGTCCGACAAGCCAAGCTTCCGGATCAGGAAGTTATTCTTGACCGTCTCCATTTCCTTGGGCTGGCTCGTGGCAACGGTCGCGCTGTCGCGGTTGTAGATCGAAGGCCCGCATCCAATGGTCACCTTGCGCAGCAGGTCCATGTCGGGCTCCTGCCCGATCTTGCTGCGGATCTCGTCGGCGTACTTCCCGATAAGCTCGTCGCGCTTGCTCATTGTCGTCTCCCTCTTGTCGCTCCAGGATGGACGTCTGCGCGCCCCCCGCGGCGGATGATCACCGCGTCGGCTGCGAAAATAAAGCAAAACTTGGCGCCGGCAGCCAAGGCGCGGCGCGAGCGTGTCATCGCGGTCGGGCCAGGCCCGGACGGCAGGCCCCCATCGGCGCAATCGGCACGAAAAAGGGCCCCCGCAGAACGGGGGCCCTAACTATCACCGGATCGGCGCGATCAGTATGCGTCGCCGACCGTCATGTCGAGCGGGACGACCTCACCGGACTGGTCCCATTCCGGCATGCCTTCCAGCTCCGCCTCAGTGGACGCGTCCACGATTAGCGCACCGTCCGTCATTGCGAAGCGGTCCAGCGGGATGGCGACTTCATGCTCGCCCAGACCCAGGAAACCACCGACACCGACAACCGCCAGAAGACCGCCATTGGCCATCACGAGGCTGTCGATCTCACCGACGTCGTCACCGGTCTCGCTCAGCACGTTCATGCCGACCAGGTCCGAGACGCGCGCATCGGCGAATGCGGCGTAGAGGCCCCCGGCGACGAGTTCGCCACGGTCAGCCACGTTCACGTTGGCGTCGCCTTCCTCCTCGATCAGGATTTCGGCATCGGCCTGCTCGACCTGGATGTCGGCGCCTTCGGCCTGCTCGACATTCACGACGGGCTCCGCATCCGACAGCATCACTTCGCCGTCGCCCTCGGTCTCGATATTGACGTCGGCATCGGCCTGCTCGACGGCGATCGCGGCGTTCTCGGCGCGGTTCACGCGGATTTCGGGCTCAGCCGAGGTGACCTGCACGTTCGGCTCGGACTCCTCGATGGTGATCCGCGGCTCGGGACGCACGAAACGCACGATCGGCTGCGGCTGCTCGACGGCGATCTCCGGCTCCGAGGTGGCGACGTTCACGTCGGGTTCCGGCATGCGCACGGTGATCGTGGGCTCGGGGATCCGTACGGTGACCTCGGGCTGCGCCTGTTCGATCGTGATGATCGGGGCCTGCTGCTCGACCGTCACGGTCGGCTCGGCCACGGTCACGGTGATCTCCGGCTGCGCCTGTTCGACGAGCACTTCGGGGCGCGCCTGATCAACGGTCACGACCGGGTCGTCGACGGTCACCTCGACTTCGGCGTCACCCTGCTCGACGACGATCTGGCCGCCCAGCGCGTTGGCGGAGGCACCGCCCTCGACGGGGTTGCCATCGGCGTCCAGAATCACGGCTTCGACTTCGGCATCTTCCTCGGGCACGACGGCGGTTTGCGCGAAGGCGCCAGTGGAAATGAGCGCGGCGGCTGCCACGCTGCTGAGAAGCAGCTTGTGGGTGGTCATGGAACACTCCTGGTGTTTTGTTTGCAGTGCCCTCACAACCGCGTCACCGGGCCGAAGTTCCAAGAATTCGCGCCGGCCGGCCAACCGGAACCCGAACGCCGGTATTCGCGTTTCGGACTCCGGCCCGACGACCGGCCCGACGTGGAACGGGCCGGTTCCGGCCCGCTCCTTCGTTTCCCTTCGCTATTCCGTCGGCGTCTCGATTACCGTGGCATCCGGCAGCGCCGGCTCCTCGGCGATGGGGGCACCCGCGACGGTCGTGTTCATCGCAAGCGGTTCGCCTTCGCCTCCGTATTCGGGCATCGCTTCCAGCGTCTCGCGGTCCAGCCCTTCCAGCAGAAGAGCGCCCTCCGCGGGGCTCAGCTCGGTCAGCGGGACGGCGACGTCATGCTCGCCGAACCCCAGAAAGCCGCCCACGCCCAGGACGGCCAACACCGCCCCGTCCGCGGAGACCAGCGCCTCGACCTCGCCGACATTGTCGCCGACGGCACTCAAGACGTTCTGTCCGACCAATTCGGACACGGCGGTATCGGCAAAGGCACCGTATCCGCCCTCCGGCTGGTCCTGCGCCGCAACCGGCAGCGCCGAGAAGGCTGCGACCACAAGGCCGCCGCCGATCAGTTCCTGCATTCGCATCTTGTCCTCCATCGATGGGCCACGCGTGCGGTGGCCGGCCCACCGACGCTAGCGCCGGCGCGTGCGCGATGGCGGAGGAAGCGCACCGGCGACGCGGTGGCGCGGCGCTCCGCCGAAAGGGCACCGATGCGCCGGCACGAAAAGGCCGCGCGCCCCAAACCCGGTGCGCGCGGCCATATTCCGCCGATGGAAGGCTTCTAGTAGCGGTAGTGTTCCGGCTTGAACGGTCCGTCCGGCGACACGCCGATATAGGCTGCCTGCTGCGGGTCCATCCGGGTCAGCTTCACGCCGATCCGGTCCAGATGCAGCCGCGCGACCTTCTCGTCGAGATGCTTGGGCAGGATGTAGACGCCTGGCTTGTAGTCCTCGCCCTTGGTCCAAAGTTCGATCTGCGCCAGCACCTGGTTGGTGAAGCTTGCCGACATCACGAAGGACGGATGCCCCGTCGCGTTTCCCAGGTTCAGCAGACGCCCCTCGGACAGCAGGATGATCCGGTTGCCCGAAGGCATCTCGATCATGTCCACCTGTTCCTTGATGTTCGTCCACTTGTGGTTCTTCAGGCTGGCGACCTGAATCTCGTTGTCGAAGTGGCCGATATTGCCGACGATCGCCATGTCCTTCATCTCGCGCATGTGCTCGATGCGGATGACGTCCTTGTTGCCGGTGGTGGTGATGAAGATGTCGGCCGATCCGACGACATCCTCCAGCAGGACGACCTCGAACCCGTCCATTGCCGCCTGCAGCGCGCAGATCGGGTCGACCTCGGTCACCTTCACGCGCGCGCCCGCGCCGCGCAGGCTGGCCGCCGAGCCCTTGCCCACGTCGCCGTACCCCATGACCACGGCGACCTTGCCGGCCATCATCGTGTCGGTCGCACGCCGGATGCCGTCGACCAGCGACTCCTTGCAGCCGTACTTGTTGTCGAACTTCGACTTGGTGACCGAGTCGTTCACGTTGATCGCGGGAAACGGCAACAGGCCCTTCTTGTGCAGGTCGTAGAGGCGATGCACGCCGGTCGTCGTCTCCTCGCTGACGCCCTTGATCGCGTCGCGGGTGCGGGTGAACCAGCCGGGGCTCGCCTCCATGCGCTTCTTGATCTGCGCATGGATGACCTCTTCCTCCTCGCTGGTCGCCACGCCCAGATCCTCGCCCGCCTCGGCCCGCGCGCCCAGCAGGACGTACAGCGTCGCATCGCCGCCATCGTCCAGGATCATGTTCGCGCCGTCCGGGAACTGGAAGGACCGGTCGAGGTAGTCCCAATGCTCCTCCAGCGTCTGGCCCTTGACCGCGAAGACCGGCGTGCCGCCCTCGGCAATGGCGGCGGCGGCATGATCCTGCGTCGAGAAGATGTTGCACGATGCCCAGCGAACATCCGCGCCCAGTGCGTTCAGCGTCTCGATCAACACGGCGGTCTGGATCGTCATGTGCAGCGATCCCACGATCCGCGCACCCTTCAGCGGCTTGTCCCCGCCATATTCCTCCCGCAGCGCCATCAGCCCCGGCATCTCCGTTTCGGCGATGTCGAGTTCCTTGCGCCCATAGGCCGCAAGCGCGATATCCTTGACGACGTAGTCTTCCATCCGGGTCTCTCCTGCGCGTCTCATACGGTCGGTGTCGCGCGCGGCCCTAGCAGGCCGTCACCGCCCGCACAATGCGCGCCGGCGACGCGGCCCGCTTGCATCGCCGCCCCGCCCCGCTAGGACGGTCCGCATGAGACAGGCACGCGCATGGCAAAGGATGCTCTCGGGGCGCAGGCTCGACCTGCTCGATCCCACGCCTGTGGATATCGAGGTGCGCGACATCGCCCACGGGTTGGCCTTCGTGGCCCGCTGGAACGGCCAGACCCAGGGTGACTGGCCCTATTCCGTGGCCGAACACTCGCTTTTGGTCGAACGCCTCTTCGCCCGTATCGATCCGTCCGCCGAGCCCAGGGACCGGCTCTCGGCCCTTCTGCACGACGCGCCGGAATACGTGATCGGCGACATGATCTCTCCGGTGAAAGCCGCCGTGGGACCGGCCTACGAGGCGCTGGACGACCGGCTCCAGACGGCGATCAACCTTCGCTTCGGCCTGCCCGCGCGCACGCCCGATCGCCTCAAGCGTCGCATCAAGAAGGCCGACAAGCTCTCCGCCTGGCTCGAGGCGGTACACCTTGCCGGGTTCGCCCGGGCCGAGGCGGACCGGTTCTTCGGCAAGCCCGACGCCGGACTGATCGAAGGCCTGTCGCTGACCCTGCGCCCTCCGGCCGAAGTGCGCGCCGCCTTCCTCGACCGGCATGCCGCCCTCCTCGCCGCTTGCGATGCATAGGCGCTACGCGCCCTCTCTGGCTGTCCGCCCGGCCCGATCTTTCGACGCCGCCGCCATCGCCCGGTTGCTCGACCGCGTCGCGCGGCCCGCGGAGGCCATCGACCCGGACGCGATCCGCGACTGGCTGACCCGCGGCGATGTTTGGCATCTCGTCGAAACCGACGATCTGCTGGGCCTTCAATGGATCGGTCCGCATCCGTACCTGCCCACGTCCACCTGCGAGATCGCGACCTTCGTGACCCCGGGCCCGCGCGACCTGGCGGCCGGTTCCGCCCTTTTCGATGCGACGCGCAGGGCCGCCCGGGGACGCGGGTACCGCCACATCACGGCAATTCTGCCGTCGACGAACGAAACCGCCGCCATCTACTACCGCTCGCGCGGGTTCGAGCGGCAGCGATGCAAGCCCGTGCTCGCGGAAATGCGACCGGACGCGAACGAACTGGTAATGACATATCGCCTATGAGACCTCGGGCCCGCCCCTGCCAAAGGACCCTCGCATGCAGTTCTTCCTGCTCTACCTGACCTCCGCGACGGTATTCGCGGTCATCGACGTGATCGGCCTGAACTTCATCATGAAGCCGCTGTTCGAACGTCACGTCGGCGATCTGCTGCAAAGCCCGATCAATATGACCCCGGCGCTTGTTTTCTACGCCTTCTACATCGCCGGGATGGTCTGGCTGGTCTCGATGCCGGCGCTTCGCGACGGATCGGTCGCGCAGGCGCTGCTGAACGGGGCGATCCTCGGCGCGCTCGCCTACGGCACCTACGAATTCACAAACATGTCCACACTGCGTGGCTGGGATTGGACCATGGTGGCGGTCGACACGACCTGGGGCACCCTGCTCACGGCGGCCTCGGCGGCGAGCGGGGTCTGGGCCGTACGGCTGATGGCCTGACCTCAGGTGCAGCCGCGCCCGGCGGCCCCTGCGGGCACGTCCCAGCCGACGAAGGTTCCGTCTTCGAAAATCAGGCGCGTTCCGTCGCGCAGCAAGACGGCGTCCCGTCCGGGGCCGCAGACGGCCGCGCGCGGCGCCTGCCGCTCGACCCGCTCGACGGTCTGCAGCACGCCCGGCCTGTCGCGGCCGAACCCGATCTCGCGCCCGCCCGATCCTTCGACGTTCAACCCACCGGGCGCCGGCACAAGTGTGTAGCGGCCCGCACCAGGCCCGTCCGGGGCGACCGGCTGACAGGCCGCTACCAGCAACAAAGTCCCGATCCGGAGGATCACCGGGGCGAACGCTTCGCCAGAATGCGCTGCAAGGTCCGGCGGTGCATGTTCAACCGCCGGGCCGTCTCCGACACGTTCCGATCGCACAGCTCGAACACCCTCTGGATATGCTCCCAGCGAACGCGGTCGGCAGACATCGGGTTCTCCGGCGGCGGCGGCATCGTCTCCTCGCGGCAGAGCAGGGCGTTCGTGATGTCATTCGCATCCGCCGGCTTCGACAGATAATCCGTGGCCCCGATCTTCACGGCCGCCACCGCCGTGGCGATGGCCCCGTATCCGGTCAGGACCACGATCCGCGCATCCGGGCGCTTCTCCTGCAGGTGTTCGACGACATCCAATCCGTTCCCGTCCTCAAGGCGCAGGTCGATGACGGCATAGGCCGGCGGGCGGGCCATGGTGCGGGCGATGCCTTCGGCCACGGATTGCACCGCCTCCACGGCGAAGCCGCGCTTGGCCATGGCGCGCTCCAGCCGGCGCAGGAACGGCTCGTCGTCATCCACAAGGAGCAACGATGGATCGGGCCCGATCTCCTGGATGGTCTCGCCCATTCTTGCGTCTCCCGAGCATCCTTGTCCCTGCGCAGATAAGTCGCCACCCTGCACCAGTCAAATCCAGCCCCAGGCCAGAGCCTTGCCCACGCAACCGACGCGAACCCTCCTGCCGCCCGAATCCTACGGGCCCCGCGTCCGGCTCGGCACGCTGGTCAACCTGCGCTGGCTGGCGCTGCTGGGCCAGACGGTGACCGTGGTCGTGGTCGGCCTGACCCTGTCGCTCTCGCTTCAGGTCGGGCTCTGCCTGCTGGTCATCGCGGTGGGCGCGGTCGTCAATCTCGGGGCGCTGGCGATTTATCCGACCAATGCCCGCCTGAAGGAATGGGAAGCATTCGGCGCGCTTCTCTTCGACCTGGTTCAGCTCACGGCCCTGCTTTTCCTGACGGGCGGCCTTCACAATCCGTTCGCCCTCCTCTTCCTGGCGCCGGTCACCATCTCGGCCACGGCGCTGTCGTTCCGCTCGACGCTGACGCTCGCGACCATCGCGGTGGCGCTGATCTCGCTTCTGGCGGGCTATCACGTGCCGCTGCGGCTGTCGGACGGCACGCTGCTGCAGCTTCCGAGCCTGCAACTCACCGGGTTCTGGATCGCGATCGTGATCGGCACCCTGTTCCTGTCGGGCTTCGCGTTCCGTCTGACGCTCGAGACGGAGCGGATGTCGAACGCGCTCCTGGCGACGCAGACGGCGCTCGCCCGCGAACAGAAGCTGCACGATCTGGCCGGCGTGGTCGCCGCCGCGGCGCATGAACTGGGAACGCCGCTCGCGACGATCATGCTGGTCTCCTCCGAACTCGCGGAGGAGTTGAAGGACCGCCCCGACCTGCGCGAGGACGCGATGCTGATCCGTTCCCAGGCCGATCGGTGCCGCGACATCCTGCGCTCCATGGGTCGCGCGGGCAAACGCGACCAGCATGTCCGGACGGCCCCGCTGGAGGCGGTGCTGCGCGAGGCCGCGGAGCCGCACGAGGGGCGCGGCATCGCCATCACCTACGACCTGGCCCCGGCCGAGGGCGGCCCGGCTCGCAAGCCCCATATCCACCGTCAGCCGGAAATCGTGCACGGGCTGCGCAATCTGGTGCAGAACGCCGTCGATTTCGCCCGTTCCGAAGTCTGGGTCGAGGCCCGCTGGTCCGAGCGCGAGATCGCGATGCGTGTCATCGACGACGGTCCCGGCTATGCCGGCGAGATGCTGCACCGGCTGGGCGATCCCTTCATCCGCAGCCGCCAGCGGCCGGGATATGACGGCATGGGCCTGGGTCTCTTCATCGCCAAGACCCTGCTGGAGCGGACGGGCGCCACGCTGACCTTCTCCAATGCCACGAAATCGGGCCGCGCCCGGCCGCGCCGACGCGCCGGCGCCATTGCCGAGCTGGTCTGGCCGCGCGACGCGATCATCGCCGAGGAGACCGGCGGCCTCGGCGCGAACGAGCCGATAGAACGTTGATCATTTCTGCGTTCTACCTGCGTTAACATCCCCTTAACCAAAATGCGGGAACGTCCCCCGAGCTTCGAGCAAAGGGGGCCGTCATGTCCGCGATCCTACCTGTCATCTTTCCATTGGTGGGCGGCCTCGCGGTCGGGCTGGGCGCCCTTCTCGCGGTGCTCTGGCTCGCCCCCCGGGAGCGGCAGGCACCGCCCGTCTGCGATCTCGACATCCTGTCGGAGCCGCGGGTCTTCCGGTTCCGCAACGGCTACCTGACGGATCACTCCGAGAATGTCTCGTTCCTGCTGCCGTCTCCGATCGACCACCTCAAGGCCTGGGACGACCTGATCGAGGCGCTGGCGGACGTCAACGCCGATATCGGCCCGGCATTCGCGGTGCTGCGCGACGCCGGTCGTCCGTTCAAGCTCGCCGGGCAATTCGGGCGCGACCGCATCCTCGTCCTCGGGCTGCGCGACGGCGACGACGTCCGCATCACCGTCACCACGGCCGAGGACAGCCAGTCCTCGGTGCGCATCGACCTGCACAGCCTCCGCACGATGGAGGACGAACTGGCCATGCTGACCCGCGCCGGCGACACCAGCCCCGCACTCAGTTGGGCCACCGATGGCGAGGGCCGCGTGATCTGGGCCAACGCCGCCTACATTGATCTCGTGTCGCGCTGCGCAGGGCCGGATGCCGCGCGCGGCTGGCCGCTTCATGCGCTGTTCCCCGACGGCGAAGGCACCCCCATCGGCAAGGCACGCCGCAAGGTCCGCGACCGCGACGGCGCGGAACACTGGTTCGAGGTCACCACCGCCGCCCCGGGCCGCGACGGGCTGCGCCAGACGCATGCGCTCTCGCTCGACGCCGTCATCAAGGCCGAGGAGTCGCTCAGAACCTTCATCCAGACCCTCACCAAGAGCTTCGCCTTCCTTCCCACCGGGCTGGCGATCTTCGACCGCGACGGGCATCTCACGCTGTTCAACCCCGGGCTGATGGACATGACCGGCCTCGACGGGGCGTGGCTGTCGCGGCGCCCGCGGCTGACCGACTTCTTCGACGCCCTGCGCAACCGTCAGAAGTTGCCCGAACCGCGGGACTACAAGACCTGGCGCGACGGGCTTGCCGACCGGCGGCGCGACGGGCAGGCCGGCATCTATGTCGAAACCTGGACGTTGCCCGAAGGCGCCACGTACCGCGTAACCGGCCGCCCGCAGGACGACGGCGCCATCACGCTGATGTTCGAGGACGTCTCGGCCGAGATCGTGGCATCGCGGAACCAGCGCGACATTCGCGAAATGATGCGCGACGTGATCGATCGATCCGAGGACGCGATCGTCGTTTTTGGGGCCGACGGGACGCGGATGCTCTCGAACGGCCGCGCGCGCCGGATGTGGCTGCCGGACGGGGACGAGGATACGGATTTGCCGGCCACGCTCGAGGGCTGCATCGCATTTTGGAAGACCCTGGCCGGTCCCAGCCCGGCCTGGGGCGAGCTGCGCGATTTCGTGCGCAACCCCGGCCCTG
Organism: Jannaschia sp. S6380; assembly: GCF_023015695.1. Taxonomy (NCBI): domain Bacteria; kingdom Pseudomonadati; phylum Pseudomonadota; class Alphaproteobacteria; order Rhodobacterales; family Roseobacteraceae; genus Jannaschia; species Jannaschia sp. S6380. The sequence goes on along the minus strand of NZ_JALKAS010000002.1, from coordinate 373,657 downwards.
ACCGCGCGGAATGGATTGAGGTCCTGAACGGCGCGGCCCTTGCGGGCACCGAAATGCGGATCGATCCCCTGCCGGGCGGGCGCGTTGCGGTCGCGTTCCGGGGTCCGGGCGCCGACCGGATGCCGATGCCGCAGGACGACAGGCGGACGGGACAGATGCTGCCGGCCTGACGGCGGCCTTGCACCCCACCGGCGGCGGCGTCTAACTGCGCGCCATGACCGCCCCCGACCCGACGATCCGGCTGCCCGATCCTGCCGCCACCGACGCCTTCGCGCGGGCCCTCGCGCCGCTGGTCCGGGCGGGAGACACGCTCCTGCTGCAGGGACCCGTGGGTGCGGGAAAGACGGCCTTTGCACGCGCCCTGATCGGCGCCCTCCGCGCCGCGACGGGCCTTCCGCCCGAGGATGTCCCGTCGCCGACCTTCACACTTGTTCAAACCTACGACACGGGGCCCTTCCAGACCTGGCATGCCGATCTCTATCGCCTGACCGACCCGGCCGAGGTCCTGGAACTCGGCTTGGAGGAGGCGTTCCAGGATGCGCTGTGCCTGGTGGAATGGCCCGACCGGCTCGGCTCCGACGCGCCCGGCCAGGCCGTGACGCTAGCCTTCGATCCGCTACCCGACGGGACCCGGCTACTGTCGATCCGCGCGCCCGCCGGCATCCGCGCCCGGTTCGCCGCGGCCCTGGATCCCGCCGCATGAACGCGCGCGAACGACGGATCGCGGGGTTCCTCGCCGCGAACGGCTGGGCCGAGGCCTGCCGGCTCCCGCTCGCGGGCGACGCGTCGCTGCGGCGGTACGAACGGCTCAACACGGGCGACCGCCGCGCGATCCTGATGGACGCCCCGCCCGAGACGGGCGAGGACGTCCGTCCGTTTCTGGAAATGGCCGATTGGCTGACGGCGCGCGGCGCTTCCGCCCCCGCGATCCTCGCCGCCGACGCGGAGGCCGGCCTTCTGCTGCTGGAGGATCTGGGCGACGACCTGCTAGCGCGTCATGCCCGCGCGTTCCCCGAGGACGAGCCACACCTCTACGCCACCGCCGCCGAAACGCTGGCCGCGCTGCAGGACGCGCCGCCGCCCGACCGCCCCTCCTATATCGATGACATGCCCGAACTCGCGGCGACCGTTGTCGACTGGTACGCGCCCGACGCACGCGACCGCCGCGACGCGATCCGCGACGCGATGGCCGACATCGCCGCCCGCCACCTGACCGGGCCGCAGGTCTTCGTCCACCGCGACTACCACGCCGAGAATCTTCTCTGGCTGCCCGAACGGCGGGGAACCGGCCGCATCGGGCTGCTCGACTTCCAGGACGCGATGCGCGGACCTGGCGAATACGACCTCGCCTCGCTGATCCACGATCCGCGGCGGGACGTTTCGGCCGAAGCCGTCGATGCGGCCACCCGTGCCTATCTCGACCGCACCGGGGCGGCGGCCGAGGGCGTCGCGGCCCGGATCGCAATCTGTTCGGTCCAGCGCTCGCTGCGCATCATCGGCCGGGTTTTCACCCGGCTCTGCCTCCATTCCGGCCGGACGTCCTATCTGCGTTTCATTCCGCCGACCTGGGATACGCTGCAACGCGAACTGGCGCATCCCGCGCTTGCCTCCCTGCGCCGCGTGCTGGACGGGGCCTTACCGACACCGGATGCCGCGTGGTTGGCCGATACGGCATCGCGGGCGGGCACGCGCGACGGTCGCGATCACGCGGGGCCGGCGTGACGTCGGCGATGGTCTTCGCGGCCGGTCGCGGCACGCGGATGCGTCCGCTGACGGATGATCGACCGAAGGCGATGGTCCGCGTGGCCGGCCGCCCCCTGATCGATCATGCGCTGGACCAGGTCGCGACCTGCGCGCCCGTCGCGGTCAACGCGCATCACTTCGCGGACCGGCTGATCGCGCATCTGCACGGTCGCGACGTGGCGATCCTGCGCGAGACGCCGACGCTGCTGGAAACGGGCGGCGGTCTTCGCAATGCCCTTCCGGCGCTGGGGGCCGGACCGGTCCTGACGATGAACGCCGATGCAGCCTGGACGGGCCCGCGCGCTTGCGACACGCTCACGGCCGCGTGGGATCCCGCGCGGATGGACGGGCTTCTGCTGATGGTGCCGAAACACCGCGTCACCGGAAAGGCGGGCGACGATTTCACCCTCGGCCCGGACGGCAGGCTCAGCCGGGGGGCGTGCCGGATGACCTATACCGGCGCCGGCATCGTCAAGACCGACCTTCTGGGGGGCATCACCGAAGATGTTTTCTCGCTCTGGCGCATCTGGACGCCGATGCTGGCGGCGGGCACGCTCTTCGGTGTCGAGCATCCGGGTCGCTGGGCCGATGTCGGCGCGCCCGGCGCCATCGCCCCGGCCGAGGCGATGCTGGCCGCATACGCCTGATGCGGGGCCTCTATGGCGAACCCCTTGGCGTCGATTTCAGCCACAGCCTCGCCGCGGGCCTGCGCGCGCGCCTGCGGGATCATCCGCCCGAGGCGATGGCGCGCGTCACGCTTCTGGTGAACACGACGCGTCTCGCACGGCGTGTGGAGGCGGCGCTCATGGCCGGAGGACCGACGCTTCTGCCGCGGATCCGGCTCGTCTCCGATCTTGCTTCGCTGCTGCCGCCCGGGGCCGCGCCAGGCGCGACCGTGGGCCCGCTCGCGCTGCGTCTGCGGTTGACGCGGCTGGTGGCGACACTCCTTCGCGCGGCGCCGGATCTGTCGCCGGTCGCGGCCGCCTTCGACCTGGCCGGAAGCCTGGCCGACCTGCTGGCCGAGATGGAGGAGGAGGGACTGTCCTCCGACGGGCTCGACTGCATCGACGTGGGCGACCTGTCCCGGCATTGGGAGCAGAGCCGACAGTTCCTGCGGATCGCGACCGACTGGCTGGACGGCGCAGGCGACCTGACACCGGCCGGTGAAAACGCGCTGGCCCTGCAGACGCTCCTGACGCACTGGGGCCAAACACCGCCCGCGGATCCCGTGATCGTCGCCGGTTCCACGGCGTCCCGGGCCCCCACACGCCGCCTGATCGAAGCGGTCCTCGATCTTCCCCAGGGGGCGGTCGTGCTGCCGGGTCTCGACACGGACATGCCGGAACCGGCCTGGCAGGATCTGGTCGCCGGCGATGGGCCCGGGCGGCAGGACCATCCGCAATTCCGCCTGGCCGCCCTGCTTGCCACGCGCGGTGTTACACGTGCCGAGGTGCCGCGCTGGGAAGACACCCCGCCGGTGGCGCCCGACCGCAATCGGCTCGTCTCGCTGGCGCTGCGCCCGGCCCCGGCGACGGATGCCTGGCGCGAGGAAGGCCCCGCACTGGACGGCCTCGAGGAGGCCTGCGCCTCCATCACCCTTCTGGAGGCGCCCTCGCCCGGTGCCGAGGCCGCAGCAATCGCCTGCGGCCTGCGCGACGCGCTTCACCGCGGGGTCAGGTCCGCTCTCATCACGCCCGACCGGACGCTTGCCCGCCAAGTCGGCGCGCAGCTCGGCCGATGGGGAATCGTGCCCGACGATTCCGCCGGCCGTCCGCTCAACCAGTCGGCGCCGGGCCGGTTGATGCTGCACGTCGCGCAGATGCGCGGCAGGCGACCGGAGGCGGAGGCGCTGTCGATCCTTCTGGAACATCCGCTGACGCATTCGGGCGGCGACCGGGCGGACCACCTCGCCCACGCACGCGCGCTCGAAGTCGGGTTGCTCCGCCGGGAGCCGTTGCCCTTTCCGACCGCCGAGGCGGTCATGGCATGGGTCGACGACCCGAGCACCGCACTGACACCGGACGACTGGTCCGAATGGCTTTGCGGTCTGCTGGACCGGCTCGCCGCCGACCCGCCGACGGCCACCCTGGCCGAACATGCGACCCGGCATCTGAACCTCGTGGAATATCTGGCAGGCGGCCGGACGGCGGTGCCGGGGCCGCTCTGGGATGGCGACGCGGGCCGGGCCGTGCACCGGATCGTGAGGGACCTGATCGCCAACGCACCCGAACGCGGCGATGCGGCGCTGGATGCGCGCGAGTTCGCGCGTATCCTTCAGGGGCTGCTATCTTCCGAGGAGGTTCGCGACACCCATGCCAGCAATCCCGACGTCATGATCTGGGGCGCGATCGAGGCGCGGGCGCGGCATGCCGATCTGGTGATCCTCGGCGGGCTGAACGACGACGTCTGGCCCGGTCAGCCCGCCCCCGATCCATGGCTCAATCGGGCCATGCGCGCCGCCTGCGGGCTGCGGCTGCCCGAACGCCGGGTCGGCCTGTCGGCGCATGACTTCCAGCAGGCCGTCTCAGCGCCGGAAATCTGGCTCAGCCGGTCCCTGCGCGGGACCGAAGCAGAAACCGTCCCGTCGCGCTGGCTCAACCGGATCGAAGGACTGCTGGGCGGGATAGGTCCGCGCGGCCAAGCGGCCCTGCGCGACATGCGCGACCGCGGCCGTGCCTGGCTTGCGACTGCCGCCCGGCTCGACATGCCCGATGATCGCCATCCGACCCGGGCGGCCGTCCGGCCCGGACCGGTTCCCCCGGCCGGTGTCGCCCTGGACCGCATTTCCGTCACCGGGGTCGAGACGCTGATCCGCGACCCCTATGCGATCTATGCGCGCGACATCCTCGGGCTGCGGGCGATGCCCCCGCTGCGCCAGGGACCGGACGGGCGGGTGCGCGGATCGGCCGTGCACGACGCCATGGAGCGGTTCACCCGCGCCACCCCCGGCCCGCTGCCCAACGATGCGGCCGAACGCCTGCGCGCCGCCTTCGAGCGCGCGCTGGAGGACGGGGCACCCTGGCCCGGGGCGCGGCGCCTCTGGCTCGGTCGGTTCGGGCGCGTCATCCCCGATTTCCTAGTGGCGGAGGCGGCACGGCGCGCCCGCGGCACCCCGCTGCTAATCGAGGGGACCGGCCGCCTTGCCTTCGCGCGACCGCCGTTCACGCTGACCGCCCGCGCCGACAGGATGGACCTGCGCGACGACGGGGTCGCGATCTACGACTACAAGTCCGGCCCACCACCCTCGGAGGCGCAGCAGAAGCACTATGCCAAGCAGCTTCTGCTGGAAGCGATGATGGTGGTGGAAGGCGCCTTCCCCGACCTGCCCTTCCGCGAGGTGCGCGAAGTGGCCTATCTGCAGGTCGGCAACCGCTACGCCGAGATGGCGCCCAAGGATTTCGGCCCAGACCTGATCAACGCCACCCGCACCGGCCTGATCGAACTGATGGCGCACTATGCCGACGGGGCCCCTTTCGTCGCACGGCTCGCGCCGGACCTTCTGGCCTATGCCAGCGACTACGACCAGCTGTCGCGCTTCGGGGAATGGGATGACACGATCCCCGCCATCCGCATTCCGCTGGCGCGGTCATGACGACCGATTTCACCCCCGACGCCGCGACCCGGGCGCAGATCGCGGCCGCCGATCCCTCGGGCTCGGTCTGGCTGTCGGCGAATGCCGGGTCGGGCAAGACGCGGGTGCTGACCGACCGCGTCGCATGGCTCCTGCTCGAAGGAACGCCGCCCGAGCGGATCCTGTGCCTGACCTACACCAAGGCCGCGGCGGGCGAGATGCAGAATCGGCTCTTCGCCAGGCTGGGCGATTGGGCGATGCTGTCCGACGACGAACTCCGCGACCAGATCACCCGCCTGGGGGCGGGGCGCGGAACGATCCCCTCGGACCGGCTGCGGCATGCGCGCACCCTTTTCGCCCGCGCGATCGAGACGCCGGGCGGCCTGAAGATCCAGACGATCCACGCCTTCTGCGCCTCGCTGCTGCGGCGCTTCCCGCTGGAGGCCGGCGTGACTCCCGCCTTCGCCGAGATGGACGAGACCGCCACGGCACGCCTGCATGCCGAGGTTCTCGACAAGATGGGCGACGACCCCGCGACGCGCGGCCTGGTGGATGCGGTGGGCGCGCGCTTGTCGGACACCGAACCGGCCGCGTTCCTGTCCGCCGTCGGCCGGATGCGCGACGGCGCCCCGCCGCCGGACGAGGCGGAACTGCGCGCCGCACTGGGCATTCGCGACGCCGATCCGGCCGCCGTTCTGGCGGACGTGGCCGGGCCCGAGGCCGCGGCGCTGATCGACGCGTTCCTGGACGATGCGGCCGGGGCACCGGGCAAGGCGCTGGCCCAGGCCGCCGCCACGCTGGCGCCCGGGCGCGGGGCCCATCCGGCCGATCGCTTCGCCGCGATGTGCAAGGCGTGCCTGACGGCATCGGGCACACCCCGCAAGACCGGCAACTGGCCCAAGGCGGTCCGGGAGGGGACGCATGGCCCCCTGGTCGAGACGTTCGAGGCGTTGATTGCACGTGCCGAGGATGGCATCGCCCGGATCGGTGCCTTCGAGACGCTGGAGCAGACCCTCGTCCTGCATGCCTTCGCCCCCGAATTCGTCGAACGGGTCGAGACCCGAAAGCGGGCGCGCGGGTGGCTCGATTTCGACGACCAGATCGCGCGGACGCGACACCTGCTGTCGAGCTCGAGCCTCGCGCAATGGGTGCTGTTCAAGCTCGACGGCGGGATCGACCACATTCTGGTGGACGAGGCGCAGGACACCGCGCCCGACCAATGGCAGGTGATCGTCAGCCTGCTGGCCGAGTTCGCGGCCGGCGCGGGTGCGCGGCCCGACATCCGCCGCACCGCCTTCGTCGTGGGCGACCGGAAGCAGTCGATCTATGCATTCCAGGGCGCGGACCTCGCCGCCTTCGACCGCATGCGCGACCGGCTGACGGAGTTGTTCGCGCCCGGCCCCGCCCCGATGGCGGAGCGGGAGTTGCGGCATTCGTTCCGCTCCTCCCCGGTGATCCTCGATCTGGTCGACGCCGTTTTCGTCGACGACAGCGGGCTGGGCCCGCCGCCGCGCCACATCGCGTTCCAGGACAGGATGCCGGGCCGTATCGACCTCTGGCCCGCGCTCGAGACCGAAAAGGAGGACGTGCAGGACCGGCGATGGTACGATCCGGTCGACCGGCGGGGCCGGAAGGACGCGAATGTCGCCCTGGCCGGCCATATCGCCACCGCGATCGAGCGGATGATTGCGGATCGGGTCCCCGTCGGGCGCGGCACCGACCGGCGCGCGGTCGAGGCCGGCGACATCCTGATCCTGTTGCAGCGGCGGCGCGACCTGTTTCATCACATCGTCCGCGCCTGCAAGGCACGCGGGCTGGACCTGGCCGGCGCCGACAGGCTGCGCCTGTCCGACGACATGGCCGTCCGCGATTTGATCGCCACGCTGACCTGGGTGGCGACGCCGGCCGACGACCTGTCGCTGGCGACGGTTCTGCGCTCGCCGCTGGGCGCGACCGACGAGGCCGGCCTGTTCGCGCTGGCGCACAAGCGCGAGGGGCGGCTTTGGGACGCGCTGCGCATGCGGGGGAGCGACCCTGACACCCAGGCGATGCTTGCCGATCTGCTGGCCCATGCCGATTTCGAACGTCCCTACGAGTTGTTGCAGCGGATCCTCGTGGTCCATGACGGTCGTCGCCGGCTGCTGGCGCGGCTGGGCGCCGAGGCGGCGGAGGCGATCGACGCGCTGCTGGCGCAGGCGCTGGCCTACGAACAGCTGGAGGTCCCCAGCCTGACGGGGTTCCTGGGCTGGCTGGCCTCGGCCGATGTCGAGGTCAAGCGCCAGGGCGGAAAGGGGTCGATCCGGGTGATGACGGTGCATGGCGCCAAGGGACTGGAGGCGCCCGTCGTGATCCTGCCCGAGACGATGACGCGCCGCGCGCGCGCCCTTTCTGGCGTGTTCCGCCTGCCCGACGGTCCCCATGTCTGGGCCGCGCCCAAGGCCGGCTGGTCGCCTGCCCTTCACGCCGCCGACGAACGGGCCCGGCAGGCCGAGGCGGAGGAACGCGACCGTCTCCTCTATGTTGGGCTGACGCGGGCGGAGAACTGGTTGATCGTCGGCGCGGCGGGCACGACCGGCGAGGACCCGCGCGACAGCTGGCACGGCATGGTCGAGGCCGGGATGCAGGCCTGCGGCGCACGTCCGCATGAGTTCGACTGTGGCACGGGGTTGCGCCTGGAATTGGGCAACTGGTCGCCCGGAGCCCGCGTCGCACCCGGCGCCGTCGCGCCGCCGCCGGCCTTCGACTGGCATGAGCGTCCGGCCCCGCCGCCGGCCCGCGCGGCCCGGCGCCTGGCCCCGTCGACCCTGCCCGGCCCCAAGACCCTACCGGGCGAGGGCGACCGGGACGGCGAGGCGGCACGGCGCCATGGAACCGCGATCCACGCCTTGCTGGAACATTTGCCGGGTCTCGATCCGACGGACTGGGCGCGCGCGGCCCCCGACCTCCTGCGCCGATACGCCGATGCAATACACGAGGCCGAGATCCCCGCCCTGCTGGCCGAGGCGCGATCCGTGCTTCTGGCGCCCGAATTCGCGCATGTCTTCGCCCCCGGCACACTGGCCGAGCTGCCCTTCGCCCTGCCCGCCGAAGGCGTCCGGCCCGCCATCGTCGGCACGATCGACCGCGTCCTTTTGGACGGCGACACGGTCACGATCGTCGATTTCAAGTCCAACGTCGCGATCCCCGACGACCCGGCCCGCACGCCGTCCGGCATCCTGGCGCAGATGGGCGCCTATCGCCGCGCCGCAGAAACCATCTGGCCCGACCGCACCGTCCGCACGGCGATCCTGTGGACCAAGGCGCCCCTGCTGATGGATCTGCCGCACGATCTGGTGACCGGGGCCTGGGCCGCCATTGACCCGGCCGGGCCGCCTGCCTAGCTTCCGACTCCGCGCCCGTCGCAACATGCAGGAGAGTTTCCAATGGCCACCATCGCCGCCACCGACGCCACCTTCGACGAGGTCGTCAAGCAGTCCGACATCCCCGTCGTCGTCGATTTCTGGGCCGAATGGTGCGGACCCTGCAAGCAGATCGGCCCGGCGCTGGAAGAACTTTCGGCGGAGTATGACGGACGCATCAAGATCGTGAAGGTCAATGTCGACGAGAACCCCGCCGCGCCCGCGCAGATGGGTGTCCGCGGCATTCCGGCGCTGTTCATGTTCAAGGACGGCCAGGCGGTCGACCAGAAGATCGGCGCCGCGCCGAAATCGGCGCTGAAGGACTGGATCGACGGCGTCGTCTGACGCCCGATATCCGGACTGCCGGCATCGACGAACCTTCTGAATTCCAATGAGATACCCCCCCGGACGTTCGATCGTCCGGGGGTTTTTCGATCGACACTTGCCCACCGGAATTGCCCGTTGCGGCGCGATTCAACCACGGTTTCCCTCACTTGCCCGGATGCGCGCTGTGGTGCCCTATTCCTGAACACCGGCACGATCAGCTGAGGTTCATCAAATGACGTTCTCGATAGACGCCCCCGTCGGCACGATGCTGGGCATCGGTTATAACGAAGCGACATCCGACCTGCGGTCGGCGGCCGTGATCGGTGACATCGGCGTGGACGACGACAGCACCGGCAACCTGAACACCGATTTCCATTTCGGCATGGTGACGAGCGCCAGCCATCTGGCGAAGTCGATGGAGATTTCCGCCGGGGCGAGCGTGCGGACGCTGAGCTTCGGGGCCAGCGCGCAGGTCGATTTCCGCGAACGGGTCGCGGTGTCGAGCAAATCCACGAACGTGCTTCTGCGCATCGCCGTCCTGCGGCGGCCCCGGCGGCTAGTCAACGCGCGGCTGACGCAGGACGGGCATGACCTGCTGGCCTTCGTTCCGCCCAAATCCGAGCGATTCCACCAGAGGTTCGGCAGTCACTTCGTCCGCCAGATCGTATCGGGCGGCGTGTTCTATGCGGTGGCGCGGATCGAGTCGGAGAGCGAGGAGAAGCAGGAGGAACTGGGCGTCGACGTGTCGCTGCGCATCGGCAATGTCCTGGGCGGCTCCGTCAACTCGTCCAACGACTTCTCCGAGAGCTTCGACTCAAGCACCGACCGGATCGAGATGTTCATCATGGCGGTCGGCGGTTCCCCCCGACCGGTCTTCAACATCGACCAGCTGATGACAGAGATCAGCCTGTTCGAGCAGGATCTGAGCAATGGCGTGGCGGTTCCGATCACCGCCGAGATGGCGCCCTATGATCAGTTGGCGCTGCCCAATGACGACGTCAGCTTCGTGCAGGAGCAGGTGGCGCGCGTGTTCCTCGACGAACTGGCCGAGGACTTCATGAACCAGGTCGAACTGCGCAACGAAATTGATTTCGTCCTGCGCAACCGCAACGCCTTCAAACCCTTCAACGTCCAGAACTTTCGCGAGGGTCTGAACAAGTGCAACCGGAACCTCAACCGGATGGCCGCGGCCGCCGACAGTTGCGCGCGGGACCGGACGATGTGCGTGCTGCCGCAGGACATCGCGCCGCCATCCCTGGTTTTTCCGGACCGGCGGGAGATACGGACCAATCCGCCACGCCCGCCGGGGGATTTCCCCATCGGTCCGCCCGTGTTCGAAGCCCCCGGAACCGGCCAGGCGATCAATTTCGCGCATTTCGTCAATATCGGCTGACCGCCGGGTCCCCCTTTTTCAACGAGGTGACGTCATGAAAAGTGCGACAGACTTCCGCCCCGCGTTGCTGGCGCTGACGCTCGGCTGCGCCGCCCTCGCCTCCCCGGCCGCGGCCGCCTGCGACATCGCGGAATGCAATCCGCAGGTCTGCGATCCCTGGCGCCCGGCCTGGACGATCAACGACTTTCCGGCGCATCAGACGGACACCACGACGGCGCAGCGCGACGCGCTGGGCGACATCGCCCGACACGTTGCCGACAGCCAGGATGACGCCGATCCCCTCGTGTGCCTGCGACTGATCGGACACGCCTCCTCCTTCCGCGGGATCGGAGCGGACGAATACGACCGGCGCGCCATGGTCCGCGGCGAGACGGTGGCGGAGATGCTGACCGCGACGCTCGAAACCCATGGGCTCACGTCGTTCACCGTCGCGCGCGGGGACATCGACAATGACGATGCCTTCTGCGGCGAAGTGCTCGGCTCGGACATCACGCTGATCTTCGACGGGCGGGGTAATGCGTGTCCGCTGGTGGACAACATGGTGAACTCGTCCAGCGGCACGGCGCGGGCCAACCGGGCGGTGAACCGGCGGGTTTCGATCTATGCCCTGCGCGCGATGGCCCCGATAGAGCGGCCCGATGCGCCCGCGGGGCCGAGCCTGTGCAACGAGCCCCGGGCGATCTGCATCAATCGCCATGGCACGGCGGTCGAAGGCAAGGCTTGTTGGACGCCGGGCAATTTCTGGGAGAATCCGGACGACCTGCGCGACGAAGTTCGCCGGGGCGAGGCGGACCTGATCTGTGGTGAGATGTAGCCCGTGCGCTCGGCCTGCCGCAAGGTAGTGCGCCACCGAACAGGAAGACCCCCGGGCAATCGCTCGCCCGGGGGTTCGTATTGCGTGAGATCCGGCAACGCGCGTCAGCCGCGCGCGAATTCCGGGTAGGCCTCCATCCCCAGCTCGGCCATGTCGAGACCGTTGATCTCCGCCTCCTCGTCCACGCGGATGCCGCCCAGCGCCTTCAGGATCAGCCAGACCACGAGGCTGGCGATGAAGACGAAGGCGCCGATGGCGACGAAGCCCAGGATCTGCGTGCCGAAGGACGTGCCGTCGGTATAGACCGGCACCACCAGCGTGCCCCAGAAGCCGGCGATCAGGTGGACGGGGATCGCGCCGACCACGTCGTCGATCTTCATCCGGTCCAGCATCGGCACCGCGAAGACCACGATGATGCCGCCGACCGCCCCGATCCAGAGCGCGCCGAACAGGGTCGGGTCGAGCGGCCCCGCCGTGATCGAGACCAGGCCCGCCAGCGCACCGTTCAGCACCATCGTCAGGTCGACCTTATTGTAGATGATCTGCGTCATCAACAGCGCGGCGACCGCACCGGCGGCAGCGGCCATGTTGGTGTTGGCGAAGATCCGGCTGATGTCGGTGACGTCCCCGATCGTGCCCATGGCCAGCTGCGACGCGCCGTTGAAGCCGAACCATCCCAGCCACAGGATGAATGTGCCCAGCGTGGCGAGCGCGAGGTTGGAACCCGGCATCGGCACCACGCGCCCGTCCTTGGCGTACTTGCCCAGACGCGGCCCCAGGACGATGGCACCCGCCAATGCGGCGAAGCCACCGGCGGCATGGACGAGGGTGGATCCCGCGAAGTCCGAGAAGCCCGCTTCCGACAGCCAGCCGCCGCCCCACTGCCACGACGCCTCGATCGGGTAGATCAGCCCGGTCAGCACGACGATGAAGGCCAGGAACGGCCAGAGCTTGATCCGCTCGGCCAAGGTGCCCGACACGATCGACGCGGTGGTGGCGACGAACATCAGCTGGAAGAAGAAGTCCGATCCGACGGAGGCATATGTCACGTCGACCATGTCGGCCCCGGCGCCTACGGGCTCCAGCACGGCGGGCACGAAAAGCGCGCCCAGGTATCCGACCACGGTCCAGTCATCGCCGGGATACATGATCCCGTATCCGATCAGCCAGTACATGATCGCCGCGATCGAGAAGAGCGAGATGTTCTTGGTGAGCTGCATCGTCACGTTCTTCGACCGGACGAGCCCGGCTTCCAGCATGGCGAACCCTGCGGCCATCCAGAAGACGAGGAAGCCGCCCACCAGGAACAGCAGCGTGTTGAAGATATAGGCCGTGTCGGCATAGGTCGCGAATTCGGGCACGGCGACGTCCTGCGCCAGCGCCATGGTGGGCAGGATCGAAAGGGCCGCGGCGGACAGGCATGCGTTGCGGAGTTTCATGTGGTCAATTCCCCTGATGATGTGGATCAGATCGCGTCGTCGTTCAGCTCGCCGGTGCGGACGCGCACGGCCTGCTCGACGTCCAGGACGAAGATCTTGCCGTCGCCGATCTTGTCGGTCTTGGCGGTCGCGGCGATGGTCTCGACGACCTGGTCGGCCATCGTGGCGGGTACGACGATCTCCAGCTTGATCTTCGGGACGAAATTCACGGCGTATTCGGCGCCGCGGTAGATCTCGGTATGGCCGGACTGGCTGCCGAAGCCCTTGATCTCGGTGACCATCATGCCGCGCACGCCGAGATTGGTCAGCGCCTCGCGCACCTCCTCCAGCTTGAACGGCTTGATCGCTGCAATGATCAGTTTCACGTCATTCCCCTTCTTCCTGCGGCCCTGCGGACCGGATGGGGGAAGATCACGAAGGCGGCCCACGGGGCGCAATGCATAGGCGGGTTCCGGCTGCCGTCCGGACGCGGGTTGCCCCAATTTTCCTCCGATCGCGGCGACATGCCCGATTTTTAGACGCTGCCGGAATGCTGCATGTGCAAAGCAATCGATCCATGGGGTGCACATTCCCCCGCGCCTCACCTATCTTGACGCGCAAAACACCCCCCACGGGATGAGCAGTGATGGCCAAACCCACGAAGAAGCGCCTGGTGGCCGACAAGCGGCGGACGGCGCGTGCCCCGGCCAAGCGCACGGCGCCGAAGAAACGCACGCGGCGCGCGGCGCCGCGGCGCGGCTTGCTGGGCTGGATCCTGTGGCCGTTCCGGTTCGCATTGCGACTGGGCTGGGCGTTGGCCTGGCGCGGCGCGGTCGTGGTCGCGCTGATCCTGGCGGTGGCCACGGCCTGGAACTACACCCGCATTCCCGACATGGCGACGCTGGCCGACGGGCGCGCCCGCGGGTCGGTCACGCTGCAGGACCGCGAGGGGCGGACATTCGCGTGGCGCGGCGACAATTTCGGCGGGCTGATCACGATGGAGGGCGTCTCGCCGCATCTGGCCAACGCCGTCATCGCGTCCGAGGACAAGCGCTTCTACCGCCATCTGGGCATCAGTCCGCGCGGGATCGCGGGGGCGATGCGCACCAACCTGCGGGCCGGCCGGGGGCCATTCTCGGGCTCGGGCGGGTCGACGATCACGCAGCAGGTGGCGAAACTCCTGTGCCTGGGCAACGACTACGATCCGACCTCCGGCATGACCGAGGCGCAGTTCGAGGCGGATTGCCGGGCCGGCAGTGTCTGGCGCAAGCTGAAGGAGATCCCCTACGCCTTCGCGCTCGAGGCGAAGTTCTCCAAGGACGAAATCCTGTCGATCTACCTCAACCGCGCCTATCTGGGCGCGGGCGCGCGCGGGTTCGCCGCCGCGTCGCAGCGGTATTTCGGCAAGTCCGTCGCCCGGCTGGAGCCGACCGAGGCGGCCATGCTTTCGGGCCTGCTGCCGGCGCCGTCCTACTATGCGCCCACCAACAACCTGCAGCGCGCGCAGGACCGCGCCAGGACGGTGCTGGTGCTAATGCGCGACCAGGGCCTGCTCAACAGCGCGGAATTCACCCGCGCGATGGAGAACCCCGCCACGCTGTCGCCGGCCGCGCGCCAGGACACCGGCGGCTATTTTGCCGATTGGGTGATGTCGGACGGCCCCGATTTCCTGACCGGCGAGACGACCGAGGACGTGATCGTGCGCACCACGCTGGACCAGAGCATCCAGAAGGCCGCCGAACGCGCGTTGCGCCATGTGTTCGAGACCAAGGTCTCCCCGGGCTCGGAGGCGCAGGCCGCGATCGTGGTCATGTCCGCCGACGGGGCCGTGCGCGCCATGGTCGGGGGCCGCGACACGCGCGGCGGCGGCCAGTTCAACCGCGCCATCCAGGCCGTGCGGCAGACCGGGTCCAGCTTCAAGCCGTTCGTCTATGCCGCCGCGCTCGACCTTGGTTGGCGCTACAACTCGACGGTGCTGGACAGCGAACTGGCGATCGACGTGCCCGGTTCGGGCACCTATTCGCCCGACAACTACACCAACCAGTTCTACGGCGAAGTTTCGCTGACCGAGGCGCTGGCCCGCTCGCTCAACGCGGCGACCGTCCGCCTGTCCGAGAATGTCGGACGCGACGTCGTCCGCAACGTCGCCACGCAGTTCGGCATCGAAAGCGACCTGGCCGAAGGGCCGGCCCTGGCCCTGGGCGTCAGCGAGAGCACCCTGCTGGAGATGACCGGCGCCTATGCCGGCATCCTGAACGGCGGCACGAGCGTCACGCCCTATGGCCTGTCCTCGCTGACCCTGCGGGGCGAGAACACGCCGCTCTTGGACCATGACAGCGGCTTGGGCGAACGGGTCATCACCGACGACGCCGCCCGGCAACTGGTCTACATGATGTCGCGCGTCATCGCCGAGGGGACGGGAACCCGGGCGCAGCTGCCCGACGGGCGCCCGGCCGCCGGCAAGACCGGGACGACCCAGGCCGCGCGCGACGCGTGGTTCGTGGGCTTCACCGGCGACTATGTCGCGGGCGTCTGGATGGGCTACGACGACAACACGCCGCTGAAGGGCGTGACCGGCGGCGGTCTGCCGGCCGAGATCTGGCGCGAGACGATGACCCGCGTCCACGAGGGCACGCCGGTCACGCCGCTGCCGATGATCGAACCGGCCGCCACGCCGCGCCCCGATCCGCAACCGCAGGTCGCGCGCGAGCCGCAGCAGCGGCAGCGCCAGCACCGGGAGCCGGACATCGCCGAGCGCATCCTGATGGACGTCCTGGGCGGAATCTTCCGCCGCGATTGACCCGCGGCCCAAATAAGTCCAGCAGGACGGCCACAGCAGCAAGGCGACCCAGACGCGATGAGATCCCCGCGCCCAAGCAATCGACCCTCCGGTTCGGAAGAGGTGGCCTCCGTCCGCAAGCAGGCGAACGGGCTGCTCTGGATGACGTTCCTGTTCTCGATGGCCGTGAACGCGCTGATGCTGACCGGGCCGATCTACATGCTGCAGGTCTATGACCGGGTCCTGGGTTCCCGCGCCGAGGAGACGCTGATCGCGCTGTCGGTGCTGGTGACATTCCTGTTTCTGATGATGGGCATCCTCGACTACGCCCGCGGCCGGGTGATGGCGCGCGTGGGTGCCCGGTTCCAGTCGGCGCTCGACGGGCGGGTCTTCGCCGCGCACCTGCGCCGCGCGGCCGCGACGCCGGGCGGCGCGGGCGGTCGCAACCCGCTCCGCGACCTCGAGGCGGTGCAGCGCCTGCTCTCCTCGCCGGTTTTCCTGGCGCTCTTCGACATTCCGTGGACGCCGCTCTTCCTGACGGCGATCTTCATCTTCCATCCCTACCTGGGTCTGCTCGCCGTCGGCGGCGGCCTTATCCTGATCTGCCTGGCCGCGATCAACCAATGGATGACCTCGGGGCCCATGACCGAAGCCAACAGCGCCACCGCCCGGGCCGAACTGACGGCGCAGCAGCTCGTCTCCGAGGCCGAGCTGGTCCAGAGCCTTGGCATGCGGGGCGCCGCCTTCCGCCGCTGGATGAAGGCGCGGGGCGCGTCGTTGACGCAATCCATCGGCTTCTCGGACCGCTCGGGCTTCTTCACGGTCACGACCAAGACGCTGCGGCTGTTCCTGCAATCGGCGATGCTGGGCCTTGGCGCCTGGCTGGTGCTGCAGAACGAGTTGACGGCGGGCGCGATGATCGCCGGTTCGATCCTGATGGGCCGCGCGCTTGCCCCGATCGAGATGGTGATCGGGCAATGGCAGCTGGTCCACGCGGCGCGGCGCGGCCGCACGGCGGTGATCGACCTTCTGGACCAGGTGGCGCCAGACGGGCAGCGCACGCCATTGCCTCGCCCCCAGGCCCTGATGGTTGGCGAAAACCTGACGATCGTGCCGCCCGGCGCCACGCAGGCCAGCCTGCGCGCGGTGTCCTTCGTGCTGCGGCCCGGCCAGGCGATGGGCGTGATCGGCGCGTCGGGGGCGGGCAAGACCTCGCTCGCGAAGGCCGTGACCGGCGCCTGGCCCCCCGCCGGCGGCCGCATCCGCCTCGATAGCGCGACGCTCGACCAGTACGATCCCGACGTCCTGGGCAGCTATATCGGATACCTGCCGCAGACCGTGACGCTGTTCGACGGCACCATCGCCGAGAACATCGCCCGCCTGCAGGACGACGCCGATCCCGCCCGCATCGTCGAGGCGGCCAAGAAGGCCGCGGCGCATGAGATGATCCTGCAGCAGCCCATGGGGTACGACACGCCGGTCTCGGCGGTGGGCGGGCGCCTGTCGGGCGGCCAGATCCAACGCGTCGGCCTTGCCCGCGCGATGTTCGGCGACCCTGCCATCCTCGTCCTCGACGAGCCGAACTCCAACCTCGACAACGAGGGGACGCAGGCCCTCAACAGCGCCATCCGCACCATGAAGGAGGAAGGCCGCTCGATCATCATCATCGCACACCGTCCCGCCGCGATCCAGGAATGCGACACGCTGCTGATGCTGGAGAACGGCAACCGCGTGGCCTTCGGCCCGCGCGAGGAGGTGCTGGAAAAGATGGTGGCCAACCATTCCGAGATCGCCCGCGCCGCCGGTTCGGGGGGCGTCCGATGACCCGCCTGCCCGCGCCGGCCGTCGCCACGCCACCCGCCGCCGGCGCCGGCGGCTGGTCGGCCCGGCGGCACCTTGTCATTGGGGTTCTGGGGCTGGTGATCCTGGTCGGCGGCTTCGGGTCGTGGTCGGTCCTGGCCAACATCTCGGGCGCGATCATCTCGCCCGGGCGGATCGCGGTCGACAGCAACCGGCAGATCGTCCAGCACCCCGACGGCGGCGTCGTGACCGAGATCCTCGTCCGCGAAGGCGACCGGGTCGAGGCCGGCGACACGCTGGTCCGGCTCGACCCGACGCCGCTGCGTTCGAACGCCGAGATCCTGCGTGGCCAGTTGCAGGAGATCTCCGCCCGCTCCGCCCGCCTGGTGGCCGAGCGGGACGAGGCCGAGGCGATCACCTTTCCCGAAATCCTTACGGAGGCCGCCGACGACCCCGACGTGGCCGACATGATCGAGGGTCAGCGCAACCTGTTCGCCGCGCGCGCCGCATCCCGCGCTCGCGAGGTCGAACAGCTGGGCCGCCGCAGGGACCAGATCGCGAGTCAGGTGGACGGCATCGCCGCGCAGTCCGAGGCGTTGGAGCTGCAGCTGCAATTCATCCGCGAGGAGCTGGACGCGCAGCGCAGCCTGCTGGATCGCGGTCTGGCGCAGGCTCCGCGGGTCCTGTCGCTGCAGCGCGAGGAGGCGGGCCTGCTGGGGCGCGTGGGCGAGTTGGAGGCGACCGTGGCCGAGTTGGAAGGCCGCGCGACCGAAATCGACCTGGAGGTCCTCAAGCTCGGCAATCGCGCGCGGGAGGAGGCGATCTCGGAGCTGCGCGACCTGCGCTTCCGCGAGCTGGAACTGGCCGAGCAGTACCGCGCCATCACCGAACAGATGTCTCGGCTGGAGGTGACGGCCCCGGTTCCGGGCGTGGTCTACGACCTGCAGGTCTTCGCCGAACGGTCGGTCATCCGTGCCGCCGAACCGGTGGCCTATATCGTCCCGCAGGACCGGCCCCTGGTGATCCAGACGCGCGTCGATCCGATCCATATCGACCAGGTCTTCCCGGGTCAGCCGGTCACGCTGCGCCTGCCCACCTTCGACGCGCGCACCACGCCCGAGCTGTTCGGCTCGATCGTCCGCGTCTCGCCCGATGCCTTTACCGACGAGGCGACGGGCCAGACCTTCTACCAGGCCGAGGTGCTGCCGAACGAGGGCGAGCTCGACCGCCTGAACGACCAGATCCTGCTGCCCGGCATGCCGGTCGAAGCGTATCTGCGCACCGACGACCGCACGCCGCTGGCCTATCTGGTCAAGCCCCTGGCCGACTATTTCAACCGCGCTTTCCGGGAGTAACGGGCAGGCCTGGCCGGCCCGTGGCGCTTGGCAACGCGCGGCCCGCATGCCAGCAAGGGCCGAGTTCCAATCGGAGGCCGGCCTCATGTCTTTCTCGGAAACCCTTTCCCGTCTCGGCGTGACCCTGCCCGACGCACCGGCCCCGGCGGCGAATTACGTGCCCGCGGTCCGCATGGACGACATGCTTTTCGTCTCGGGCCAGATCTCGAACGGGCCGGACGGGATGATCAAGGGGCGCCTGGGTGACGGGATGTCGGTCGAGGACGGGGCCGCAGCGGCCCGTCAATGCGCCATCAACCTGCTGGCCCAGGTCAAGGCGGCCTGCGACGGCGACATCGACCGGCTGGTCCGGGTGGTCAAGCTGACGGGCTTCGTCAACTGCACGCCGGATTTCGGCGACCAGCCCGCCGTCATCAACGGCGCGTCCGATTTTCTGGTCGAGGCCCTGGGCGAGGCCGGTCGGCACAGCCGGTCCGCCGTGGGGGCCACGCTTCCCTTCGGCGTCGCCGTTGAGATCGAAGGCATCTTCCAGGTAAGATGACCCTTCCCGCCAGCTTCCTGACCGGCGGTCACATCGCCCATCGCGGCCTGCACGGGCCGGGCCGGCCCGAGAACTCGATGGATGCGTTCCGGGCCGCGCTCGACCTCGGGATCCCGATCGAGCTGGACGTCCAGCCCTCCGCCGATGGCGTCGCCATGGCGTTCCACGACAACCACATGCGGCGACTGACGGGCCTCGACCTGCTGGTCGACAGCCTGGATGCGGATGCATTGGGCGGAACGGCCCTACGGGGCGGGAACGGTGGCGTACCGCGGTTGTCGCAGGTTCTGGACCTGGTTGCGGGCCGCGTGCCGCTCCTGATCGAAGTGAAGGACCGCGATGGCGCGATGGGCCCCGATGTCGGCCCGCTGGAGGCGGCGGTGATCGCCGATCTGGCTCGATATGACGGCGACGTCGCGGTGATGTCCTTCAACCCGCACGCCGTCGCCTGTTTTCAACGCGATGCGCCGCATCTGCCCCGCGGCCTGGTGACCGCGGCCTTCCGGGCCGAACACTGGCCCGACCTGTCGGCAGAGACCCGCGCCCGGCTGGCCCGGATCCCCGATATCGACCGTCTCGGCGCGTCCTTCATTAGCCACGAGGCCGCCGCCCTCGACATGCCGCGCGTGGCCGAGATCAAGGCCACGGGGCTGCCGATCCTCTGCTGGACGGTCCGGTCCCGGGCCGAGGAGTTGCGCGCCCGGCGCGTGGCCGATGCCGTGACCTTCGAAGGCTACTTGCCGTGAGGCGACGGGGCCCCACCTGTCGCCCATGACCGAACGCGAAATCGAGATCAGCGTCACGCCCGGCCTGGGTGACGTGGCGCCCGGTGATTGGGACGCCTGCGCCTGCCCCGAGGCGTCCGATGGCGGCCCCCCGAACGATCCGTTCACCACCCACCGCTTCCTCTCGGCGCTGGAACGCAGCGGCTCGGTCGGGGAGGGAACGGGCTGGCAGCTACAACACCTGATCGCGCGGGCGGAAGGGAAGATCATCGCCTGCGCGCCGATGTACGCCAAGGGGCACAGCCAGGGCGAGTACATCTTCGACCACAACTGGGCCCATGCCTGGGAACGCGCGGGCGGCGACTATTATCCCAAGCTGCAGATCGCGGTGCCCTTCACGCCCGCGACGGGGCGGCGCTTCCTGCTGCGCCCGGGCTTCGAGGAGACCGGCTTCCGCGCCCTTGTCCAGGCCGCGACCCAATTGACCGAACAGAACGATCTCAGTTCGCTCCACATCACCTTCTGCACCGAGGCGGAACGGACGGCCGGTGCCGCCCTCGGCCTGATGGCGCGGTCCAGTCAGCAATATCACTGGTTCAACGACGGCTATGCCGATTTCGACGCCTTTCTCGGCGCGCTCAGTTCGCGCAAGCGCAAGACGATCCGCCGCGAACGGGCCGTGGCCCAGGCGTTCGGCGGCACCATCGCTGCCTATACCGGCGACGCGCTCCGCCCCGAACATTGGGATGCGTTCTGGCACTTCTATCAGGACACGGGCGCGCGGAAATGGGGCCGCCCCTATCTGACGCGGGCGTTCTTCGATGCCGTGCAGGAGACGATGCGCGACGACGTGCTGCTGGTCCTGGCCGAACGCGACGGCACGCCCGTCGCCGGGGCGCTGAACTTCATCGGGCGCGACACGATGTACGGCCGCTATTGGGGCGCGGTGGAACATCATCCGATGCTGCATTTCGAGCTGTGCTACTACCAAGCTATCGATGCCGCGATCGCCCGCGGCCAATCGCGGGTGGAGGCCGGCGCCCAAGGCGAACACAAGCTGGCACGCGGCTACCTTCCGGTGACCTGCCACAGCCTGCATCACATCCCCGATCCGGGGTTTCGCGCGGCGGTGTCGCAGTTCCTGACCGCCGAGGCGCGCGCCGTGGAACACGACATCGAGGTCCTGACCGCCTACGGTCCCTTTCGACGCGAACCGGTGGAGGAACAGCAATGAACGATCTCGATATCCCCGACGGCTGGACGCGCGACGGTACCGCGATCCGCCGGACCTTTCATTTCGACGATTTCTCGCAGGCGTGGGGCTTCATGTCGCGCGTGGCGCTGCTCTCCGAGGCGGCCGACCATCACCCCGACTGGCGCAACGTCTGGAACCGGGTGGAGATTGCGCTTACGACGCATGATGCCGGCGGGCTGACCGAACGCGACTTCTCCCTGGCCCGCGCCATCAACGACCTGATCTGAAAGACACCGCACCGACATGAAAGACTTCCTTTCGACCGAACTCTACGCCGGCCGCACGATCGGCGATTTCCTGTCCCTCGAATTCCTGGCCTCGATCCTGGGCAGCCTGCTGGCCGCGATGCTGGTCCTGTTCGTGGGCTTCATGATCGCCGGATGGGTCGCACGGCGCATCAAGGGCCTGTCCGAGCAGCACGCGCGCCTCGACGCCACGCTGTTCGACTTCCTGGCCAACATCGCCCGCTACGTCATCATCGGCCTGTCCTTCCTGATCGTCCTGAACACCTTCGGGATCGAGACGACATCGCTCGTCGCGGTGATCGGTGCGGCGGGCCTGGCCATCGGCCTGGCGCTGCAGGGCACCTTGTCGAACGTGGCGGCGGGCGTGATGCTGATCTTCTTCCGACCGATCAAGCTGGGCGATTTCGTCATCATCAACGGCGAGATGGGGACGGTGAAGTCGATCAACCTGAACTACACCGAACTGGCGAGCATCGGAAACTATCAGATCATCATTCCGAACTCGGAGGTCTGGGGGAACACGATCACCAATTTCTCGGTCTACGACATGCGCCAGGCCGAATGGAAATGGGGCGTGGCCTATTCCGCCGACCTGGCCCTGGCCGAACAGGTGATCCGCGACACGATCACGTCGGACCCGCGTTTCGTGGCCGATCCGCCGCCCACAATCCTGGTGGACGGGCTGAACGATTCCAGCGTCGATTTCCTGGTGCGCGCCTGGGTGCCGCGCACGGATTTCTTCGGATACTGGAAGGATATGAACCGCGACGTGAAGATCGCGCTGGAGGCGGCCGGGATCGAAATCCCGTTCCCGAACCGCACCCTGCACATCGTCAACGGGGGATGACGCCCCCGCGCCGCCCGGTCATTGACCGGCGGCGCGCGCCACCATGCCGAACAGGTCGCGCGGATCGTCCGGGTCGGCCAGCAGGTCCAGTTCCACATAGTGGCCGGTGCGCATGGCCTCGGCATGGATGTGGCGCAGCGCGCTGAAATCCTCGGTCGCGAAGCCCACCGAATCGAAGAGCGTGATCTGGTCGCGCGACGTCCGCCCGGGCACCTGGCCCGCGATCACCCGCCACAGTTCCGTGATGGGGTGTTCGGGCGCCAATTGCTGGATCTCGCCCTCGATCCAGGTCTGCGGCGGGTACTCCACGAAGATGTCCGACCGCATCAGGATGTCGCGGTGCAACTCCGTCTTGCCGGGCGAGTCGCCGCCGATCGCGTTCAGGTGCACGCCGGCCCCCACCATGTTGTCGGTCAGGATGGTCGCCTGCTTCTTGTCGGCGGTGCAGGTGGTCACGATCTGCGCGCCGGTGATCGCCTCCTCGGCAGACGAACAGGCCGTCACGGTCAGGCCCGTCCCTTCCAGGTTGCGCACGGCCTTGGCGGTCGCTTTCGGGTCGATGTCCCACAGGCGCACCTCCTCGATTCCCAGGCAGTGGTGGAAGCCCAACGATTGGAACTCGCATTGCGCGCCGTTGCCGATCACGGCCATGACGCGCGCGTCTTTCGGCGCCAGGTGGCGCGCGGCCACGATCGACATCGCCGCAGTGCGCAGCGCCGTCAGGATCGTCATTTCCGAGAACATGACCGGATAGCCGTTGTCGACCCGCGCCAGCACGCCGAACGCGTTCACGGTCTGGAACCCCCGCGCCATGTTCGCCGGGTGCCCATTGACGTATTTGAAACCGTAGAACTCGCCGTCCGAGGTGGGCATCAGCTCGATCACGCCCTCCTCGGAATGGCTGGGCACGCGGGGGGTCTTGTCGAAGGTCTCCCAGCGCAGGAAATCGGCCTCGATCCGGTCGGCGATGGCGGCGATGGTCTGTGCCACACCGGCCTCGTTGACGATCCGCATCATGTGATCGACCGAGATGAACGGCACCATCGCCAGTCGCGAGGGGTTGGGGTCGTGCTTGGTCATGTCATTGGCTCCGTGTCGGGCGGTCGAGGACGGACTTGCCGAACAGGCTGGACACGAGGTCCACCATCAACGTCGCCGTCCGGCCGCGTTCATCCATGAAGGGGTTCAGCTCCGCGATGTCGAGCGAGGTGACGAGGCCGGAATCGTGCAGCCACTCCATCACCAGATGCGCTTCGCGGAAGGTCGCGCCGCCGGGCACGGTGGTGCCCACGGCGGGCGCGATGGAAGGGTCCAGGAAATCGATGTCGAAGCTGACATGCAGCCGTCCGTTCGCCGCTTCGACCCGTTCCAGGAAGGCGCGCAGCGGCGCGGCGATCCCGTGCTCGTCGATGGCGCGCATGTCGGTCACGTCGATATCCGACGCGGCAACCGCCCGCTTTTCGTGGGGGTCAACCGAACGCAGGCCGATCATGCAGATATTGGCGGGGTCGACCTTGGCCGCCGGGTCGGGGAAATGCGGCGCAAACTCCGACAGGCCGGTGAAATAGGCCACGGGCGTGCCGTGCAGGTTGCCGCTCTCGGTGCTGTCCAGGTCGTGGATGTCCGAATGCGCGTCCAGCCACAGCACGAAGAGGGGGCGCCCGTCGGCCTCGGCCAGGCGGGCCATCGCGGGCACCGTGCCCGCCGCCATCAGGTGGTCGCCGCCCATGAAGATCGGCACGGTCTCGGTGCCCAGGTCATCGGCCGTTGCCTGCAGCGTCGCGACCCAGCCCGCGCACAGGTCGAGGTCGCGGATGGCGGGGTTCCGGGCCTGCGGCACGGTCATCGCCTGCGCGGCCAGGTTGCCGCGGTCGGTCACGTCGTGGCCCAGCTCCGTCAACGCCCGGCCCAGCCCGGCCGTCCGCAGCGCGTCGGGCCCCATCATGCAGCCGCGCCGCCACGCGCCCGTCTCGACCGGGGCCCCGATGAGGGTGATCGATTTCATCATCCATCCTTCATTGAATGCGTCGGTGGCACTCAACCCCGATGGACCGGCGACATGAAGTCCGATAAGTGATCGATCTGCGCGATCAATCGACCGAATTGGATGATCCCGATGGACGATCTGGACAGAATCCTGCTCGCCGCGCTGTCTTCGGACGGGCGCGCCAGCGTGTCGGCGCTGGCCGCCCGGCTGGGCGTGACGCGGGCCACGATCCGCGCCCGTATCGCCCGCCTGACCGAGGCGGGCGAAATCCTGGGATATCGCGCCGTTCTGAAGGGCGACTTGGCCGACCGGCCCGTGCGCGGCATCGTCCTGATCGAGATCGAGGGCAAGGGCAGCGCCCGCGTGACCCGGATGCTGACCGCCATGCCCGAGGTGGAGGCGGTGCATTCCACCCATGGCCGCTGGGACCTGGTCGCCGAACTGGGCGCCGACACGCTGGAACTGCTGGACGCCACGCTGAACCGCATCCGCCTGATCGACGGTGTCTCGCGCAGCGAAACCAGCCTGTACCTGTCGACCCGGCGGGGCTAGCGCCGGATCGACAGGGCGATCAGATCTTCGCCAGCAGCGCCTCTCCGGCCGACGCCTCGCACGTGCCGGGGCTGTCCTCGACATGCAGGGTCCGCACGACGCCGTCGTCGACCAGCATGGCATAGCGGCGGGAGCGCCCCACCAGGCCCGCGGGCGGCGCGTCGAACTGCATGCCGATCGCGCGGGTGAACCCGCCGTCCGGATCGGCCAGCATGTGCAGATCCGCCGCCGCGGCCCCGGTGGATTCGGACCACGCCCTCATCACGAACGGGTCGTTGACCGAAACGCAGATCACCGTCTCGACGCCCTTCTCGGCGAACTCGTCCTTGGTGCGGATGAAGCTGGGGACATGGGCCGTGGTGCACACGCCGGTATAGGCTCCCGGCACGGCGAACAGGGCGACGGTCTGTCCCTTCGTCAGCTCGCGCAGCGAGACGGTCTCGGGCCCGTCCTCCCCGATCCGCATCAGCTCGGCATCGGGCAGCTTGTCACCTTCGGAAATGGTCATCGTCGCGGTCCTCGCGTTTGAAGTTTCACGCATCGGGATATAGCTGTCCGGCAACGCTGCGACCAGCAAGGTGCAACATGGATCATATCGCCGTCATCGGTGCCGGCCAGGCCGGCGCCTCGGTCGTCGAGACGCTGCGCAAGGAGGGGTATGACGGGCGCCTGACGCTCTGGGGTGAGGAGCCGGAACTGCCCTACCAGCGACCGCCCCTGTCCAAGGCCTATCTGCTGGGCGAGATGGCGCGCGAGCGCCTGCACCTGCGGCCCGCCGCTTTCTACGAGGAGAACCGGGTGGAGTTGCATCTGGGCACGCGCATCGACGCGATCGACCCGGACGCGCGCACCCTGACCCATGCCGGCGGCACGGAGGGGTGGGACGCTCTCGTCCTCGCCACCGGCTCGGCCCCGCGCCGCCTGCCCGGCGCGGTCGGCGGCGACCTGGACGGGGTGTTCGCGGTCCGCACGCTGGCCGATATCGACGCGTTGGCCCCCCATATCCGTGAGGATGGGCACCTGCTGGTCGTCGGCGGCGGCTATATCGGGCTGGAGGCGGCGGCCGTCGCCCGCAACAGAGGCATGCGCGTCACCTTGCTGGAAGCGGCCCCACGCCTCCTCAGCCGCGTGTCCTGCCGGGACACCGCCACGTGGTTCGCCGACAAGCACCGCGCGATGGGCGTCGACATCCGCGAAGCGGCGACGCTCGAACGGCTGACCGGCGACGGACACGTCACGGGCGCCACGCTGTCGGACGGAACCAAGCTGTCGGTGGACGCCGTCGTGGCCGGCATCGGCATCGTTCCGAGCACGACCCTAGCGGAGGCGGCGGGCCTGACGCTGGCCGACGGCATCGCGGTCGACGCGCAAGGCCGGACTTCGGCGGACGGCATCTGGGCTGCGGGTGATTGCTGCTCCTTCCCCCATCGCGGCGGGCGCGTCCGCCTGGAATCGGTGCCCCACGCCATCCACCAGGCCGAGACGGTCGCCCGGAACCTGCTGGGCGCGGCCGAGGATTACGTCGCCAAGCCCTGGTTCTGGTCCGATCAATACGACGTCAAGCTGCAGATCGCGGGACTCAATACCGGGTTCGACCGGGTGATCGTGCGCGACGGGTCCGATATCGAAGGCGGTCGTTCGCATTGGTATTTCGCCGGCGACAGGTTACTGGCCGTCGATGCGATGAACGACCCGCGCGCCTACATGGTCGGCAAACGCCTGATCGAGGCGGGCCGCTCCCCCGATCCCGACGCGGTGGCCGACCGCGCCGTGCCGATCAAGTCACTGATGTGAGGCGCGCATGAGGATCGTCGGCGGCGCATGGCGGGGGCGCAGACTCGCAACGGTCGGCAAGGGCGACGTCGCCACCCACCTGCGCCCGACGACGGACCGGGTGCGCGAGTCGATCTTCAACCTGCTGGAGAATGGCCGCCATGGCGATGTGCTGAGAAACGCACGCGTCCTCGACGTCTTCGCCGGCACCGGGGCTTTGGGCCTCGAGGCGCTGAGCCGGGGCGCGTCGCAGGCCACCTTCATCGAACAGGGCCGCAAGGCGCTGACCCTGCTGCGCGAAAACATGCGCCTGCTGGACGCGTCCGCCCGCATCGTCGCCCGCGATGCACGCAAGCCAGGGCCGGGCACGCCGCATGACCTCGTCTTCCTCGACCCGCCCTATGGCCAAGGCCTGGGCGAAAAGGCCATCGCCGCGCTTCGTGCCGAAGGCTGGCTCGCGCCCGATGCCCTGATCGTGTGGGAGGAAGGGACGCCGCCCACGCTCGACGGCCTGACCCCGGTCGATCAGCGCCGCTACGGCGACACCATCGTCACGCTGGCCCGCACCTAGCGGTGCGCGGCGACGGCGGCGCGTGCGTCCTCGACCAGGGACGCGCCGTCGAAGCCCTTCGCATCCATCTCCGCGATCCAGTCGCGCGTCACCGCGTCGCCCAGTTCCGCGATGTCGGCCGTGACCTCCGGCGACAGTTCGGCGATCTGGTTGCCCGACGCGACCATGACCGCCCGTCCTTCGGCATCGCCGATGTCATGCGCCCGCCCCGCCCAAGCCGAGGCCATGGCGCCCGAATTGGCGTCGATCACCGCCCGCAGATCATCGGGCAGGCCCTCGTACACGTCGCGGTTCATCGCCCACAGGAAGTAGAGATTGTAGAGCGACGCATCCCCTGCGACATCCGTGTGGCTGTCGGTCAACTCGTCCAGCTTCAGCGACGGCGCCTGCTCCCAGGTAATGACGCCGCCGTCCAGCACGCCCTTGGACAAGGCCTCCGGGAAGGCCGGCACAGGCATCCCCACCGGGTTCGCGCCGAGCCGGCGCAGCAGCAGCGTCGCCGCACGCGACGGCCCACGCAGGTTCAGGCCCCGGAAGTCGGCCAGCGTCTCGGGCGCGTCGCCCTTCAGGTGCACCAGACCGGGCCCGTGCATATGCGCGGCGATCACGTGGATATCCGCGAAAT
This sequence comes from Jannaschia sp. S6380, assembly GCF_023015695.1. NCBI lineage: Bacteria > Pseudomonadati > Pseudomonadota > Alphaproteobacteria > Rhodobacterales > Roseobacteraceae > Jannaschia > Jannaschia sp. S6380. The sequence goes on along the minus strand of NZ_JALKAS010000002.1, from coordinate 345,938 downwards.
CGTCCATCAGATGCGTCTGCGTGAAGTCCCAGGCCGACTTCGACGCGGCCTCCGCCGATTTCGGCGTCATGAAGGGCAGCTCCAGCGCCTCCGCCTCGGGGAAGCGACCGGGTTGATAGCCGGGGATGACCCAGCCGCCATCGACCGCGCCGTCGGCGATCAGGTCGTACATGTTCGCCGCCGATCCGCCCAGCTGCATGAACGGGTACAGTTCGACCGCGATCCGCCCGCCGGATTGCTCCTCGATCGCGTCGGCCCAGGGCTGCATGAAATGCGCAGGGTTCGCCGAAGCCGGGTTCACGAAGTGCTGAAAGCGCAGCGTGACCTCCTGCGCGGCGACGGGCGTGGCCAGCAGAAACGTAGCGAGTGCGGTGCGAAGGACGGACATGGCATGTCCCCATATTTTGCGTCAGGGTTCGTGACCTACCACCAGTTCTGCCCTACGCCAAGGGTATTCTTGCGAACGCCTCGCAAACAGGCCCCTTGTCCATCGATTGCCCATATGTGATTCCCCTCGGGACCCAATTCGTGAGCCTGCCGATGCCCCGTCCCGCGGACCTTCTGTCCTCCGTCTTCGGATTCGACGCCTTCCGTCCGGGCCAGGCCGAGATCGTGGAGGCGGTCTGCGACGGGCGGGACGTGCTGGCGATCATGCCGACGGGGGGCGGCAAGTCGCTCTGCTTCCAGTTGCCCGCGCTGTGTCGGGATGGGCTGACCGTCGTCATCTCTCCGCTGATCGCGCTGATGCGGGACCAGGTCCGCGCGTTGCAGATGGCGGGCGTGTCGGCCGGCGCCCTCACCTCCGGCAACACCGAGGAGGAAACCGAGGCTGTCTGGCAGGCCATCGAGGACGGCACCCTCAAGCTTCTCTACATCGCGCCCGAACGCCTCGCCTCGACGTCGACGGAACGCATGCTGAAACGCGCCGACACCAGCCTCATCGCCGTGGACGAGGCGCATTGCGTCAGCCAGTGGGGCCATGATTTCCGCCCCGACTACCTGCGGATCGGCGCGCTGCGCCGGACGCTCGGCGTGCCGCTCGCCGCCTTCACCGCCACCGCCGATGTCGAGACGCGGGAGGAGATCGCACGACGCCTCTTCGACGGCGAACCGCAGACCTTCCTGCACGGGTTCGACCGCCCCAACATCACCCTGACCTTCCGGCCGAAGGACGGGCCGCGCCGCCAGATCCTGTCTTTCGCCGCCGCGCGCAAGGGTCAGTCCGGTATCGTCTATTGCGGCACCCGCGCCAAGACCGAAGGGCTGGCGAAGGCGCTGCGCGACGACGGTCACAGCGCCTGCCACTATCACGGCGGGATGGAGGCCGAGGATCGTCGGCATGTCGAGACCCGTTTCCAGCAGGAGGACGGGCTGATCGTCGTGGCGACCGTCGCCTTCGGCATGGGCATCGACAAGCCCGATATCCGCTGGGTCGCGCATGCCGACCTGCCCAAATCAATCGAAGCCTACTACCAGGAGATCGGCCGCGCCGGCCGCGACGGCGCCCCGGCCGACACGCTGACGTTGTTCGGTGCCGACGACATCCGTTTCCGCCGACAGCAGATCGACGAGGGGCTGGCCCCGCCCGAGATGAAATCCGCCGACCATGGCCGCCTGAACGCGCTGCTCGGTCTGGCCGAGGCGCAGGTCTGTCGCCGCGTCGCGCTCCTGTCCTATTTCGACGAGGCGCCGGAGCCCTGCGGCAATTGCGACCTGTGCGAGACGCCCCCCGAGCTGTTCGACGCCACGACCGAGGTGCGCAAGGCGCTGTCGGCCATGCTGCGGACAGGGGAACGTTTCGGCACCGGCCATCTGATCGATGTGCTGACCGGGACCGAAACGGACAAGACGCGCCGTTTCGGCCATGACGCGCTGCCGACCTGGGGCGTGGGGCGCGACACGCCGAAACCCCAGTGGCAGGCGATCTTCCGTCAGATGATGGGACTCGACCTCGTGCGGCCCGATGCCGAACGCCACGGCGCGCTGCGCATGACCGACCCGGCCCGCCCCATCCTACGCGGCGAGGCCGGCGTGACGCTCCGCCGCGACAGCGTCGCCCGCGCCGAGCGTCGCCCCGCCGTCAAGCAACTGGTCAGCGAGGAGGACGCGCCGCTCCTGTCGGCGCTCAAGGCCAAGCGCCGCGCGCTGGCCGAAGCCCAGGGCGTGCCCGCCTACGTCGTCTTCACCGACCGCACTCTGATCGAGATGGCCGAGACGAAGCCCGCCACGCTCGACGCCATGGCCCGCATCTCGGGCGTCGGCGCGACCAAGCTCGACCGCTACGGCGCGACCTTCCTGTCGGTCGTCACCGGCGACGCGCCCGAGCCGCTTCACCCCGCGCGCCGCAAGCTGGCCGGTCGGACCGAGGGCGCGCTCTATGACCGGCTGCTATCGGTCCAGAACGACCTTTCGCGCGGCGAGACCGGGCTCGACAAGCCGATGACCTGTTCGTCATCGCAATTGGCCAAGGTCGCGCGCGCCCGGCCCGACCCGGCCGAAGTCACTCGCATCCTTGGCGACCGTCACGCCGAACGCTTCGGCGAGGCGTTTCTGGAGGTCCTGCGGGATGAATAACTTGCGCCCCGACGACCCCGCCGCAGTGGCCGCAGTCTTCGATACCTTTCCCGACCAGGCGCGACCGACGCTCCTCGATCTTCGGGCGCTCATCCTGACCGCGGCGGCGGACATGCCCGCCATCGGCCCGCTGACCGAGACGTTGAAGTGGGGCCAGCCGGCCTATCTGCCCGCCCGGCCGCGCATCGGCACGACCGTGGGCCTGGGGCAGTCGAAGGGCGACGAACCAGCGCTCTTCGTCCATTGCCGGACCACCCTCGTTGCGAATTTCCGGCTGACCCATCCGGACACGTTTCGCTTCGAAGGCAATCGTGCCGTCCTGCTCGACGCGGACCGACCCCTGCCCGAAGCGCCTTTGCGCCATTTCGTGCAGGCCGCCTTGTCCTACCACCTGAAACGGGGTTGAGCGCCGGAGCGGAGCGCATAGAGTGCCGCCCATGCTCACCGTCATCTCCCCCGCCAAATCGCTCGACTTCGACCCCGTCGACGTCCCGCCGACCGCCCCGCGCTTCGCCGACGATACGGCGCGCCTCGTCCGAACCGCGCGGCGCAAGGGCATCCGCGACCTGCAGGCGTTGATGGACATCTCCGAAAAGCTGGCCCGCCTGAACCGCGACCGCTTCCGCGACTGGGAGGCCGCCCCCGAGAAGCCGGCGATCTTCGCCTTCGCGGGCGACACCTATACCGGCCTCGACGCCGCCACACTGTCGGAGGACGCGCTGCGGCATGCGCAGGGGCATCTGCGGATCCTGTCGGGCCTCTATGGCCTGTTGCGACCGCTCGATGCGCTGAAGCCCTACCGGCTGGAGATGGGGAGCAAGCTCGCCACGCGGCGCGGTCGTGACCTCTACGCGTTCTGGGGCGACCGGATCGCGAAGGCGCTGGAGGAGGACGCGGCCGCCAACGGTGCCACATGCCTCGTGAACTGCGCCAGCCAGGAATATTTCGGCGCCGTCGACCGAGAGGCGCTGACCCTGCCCGTCGTCACGCCGACCTTCCTCGAAGACCGGCCCGACGGCCCGAAGATCGTCAGCTTCTTCGCCAAGCAGGCCCGTGGGGCCATGGCCCGCTACGTGATCGAAAACCGCATCGAGGGCCCGTCCGACCTGCGCGCCTTCGACAGCGGTGGCTATCTCTGGCAGGCCGACCGCTCCACGCCCCAGGCTCCCGTCTTCCTGCGCCCCGACCGAGCCGCGCAAGCCGCCTAGGCGAAGTAGTCCCGCAGCACCCGGCCGTAGATCGCCTTCAACTGCTCGATCTGCTCCACGCGCACGCGCTCGTCGACCGCATGCATCCGGTGCCCGACCAGGCCGAACTCCACCACCGGGCAATGGTCCTTGACGAAGCGCGCATCCGACGTGCCCCCCGTCGTCGACAATTCCGGCACGCGGTTCGTCTCCACCTGCACCGCGCGCGACACCAACTCCGACAGCGGTCCCGGAGGGGTCAGGAACGCCTCGCCCGAGATCTTCGTGTTCATGCGGACGCGGATGCCGGTCTCGCCCACCACGCGGTCGACTTCGTCCTCCAACCAGGCGACAAGACCCGCGCCGGTGTGGCGGTCGTTGAACCGGATGTTGACCGTCGCCCGCCCTTCGGCCGGGATGACGTTGGTGGCCGGGTTGCCGACATCCATCGTGACGACCGCCAGAGTCGAGGGGTCGAAATGCTCGGTCCCCCGGTCCAGTTCCTCATCCGCCAGCCGCGCCATCATCCCCGCCATCGCCGGCAGCGGGTTCTGCGCCAAGTGCGGATAGGCCGAATGCCCCTGCCGCCCCTCGAACGTGAACCACGCGGTCAGCGACCCGCGCCGCCCGATCTTGATCATTTGGCCTATATGCTCGGGGCAGGTGGGCTCCCCCACAAGGCAGACATCCAGCCGCTCCCCTTCCGCCTCCATCCAGTCGAGGATCGCCACCGTCCCGTCGGCCGCGTCCCCCTCTTCGTCGCCGGTGATGGCCAGCACCACGGCGCCGTCGGGCGGGGTTCCGGCCACGAAATCGACGGCGGCGGCGGCGAAGGCTGCGACGCCCGACTTCATGTCCGTCGCCCCGCGCCCGTAGAGCCAGCCATCCTCGATCACCGCTCCGAACGGATCATGCGTCCACGCCGCCGCATCGCCCACCGGCACCACGTCCGTGTGCCCGTTGAACCCGAACGTGCGCGGATGCCCCCTATCACCCCAGCGCGCATAAAGGTTCGCGATCCCGCCCCGGTCCACCCGGGTGCAGACGAACCCCGCATCCGACAGGAGGTCCTCCAGCAGCGTGATCGCCCCGCCTTCGTCCGGCGTCACGCTCGGGCAGCGGACCAGGCGCGCCGTCAGGTCGACCGGGTCGATCACGCCTCGTCCTCGCGGAACACGGTGGTCTGCGCCACGACGACCGAATTCTCGGCCAGCGCGCGGGCCATCAGGTCGCGTTCGTCGGCCTCGATGTCGTGGCCTTCCGCCTCGCGCTCCTCCAGCGAGCCGTATCCCGTCACTTCCAGCACGTTCATGTCGGCGGTCTTGAGGACGGCCACGGTTTCGCGCACCGCCTCATCCTCGTCGACGCCGCTGGCATAGCACATCAGCGCCGCGCCCGACGCGCCCTTGGGAAGGCCGTCGCCGCTGCGGCGCCCGACCTCCACCAGGAGGGTGTAGACGTGATGCGGGCGCTTGGGCTTCTTCTCGGTCATCTCCGGGGTCTCCGTCGCGCTGCCGGCCATGTCAACCGGCCCCTGGAACGCAAACCGCCGCCCCGAGTAGGGGCGGCGGGTCGGGGGCCAGGCAGCCGGCACTATTTCCGTATGGCGCGCACGGCGAAGATGAGGATGCAGGCGCCGATGATTCCGACGATCAACTGCGGTATGATCGACTCCGCCGCGTAGATGCCCAGAAGCCCGAGGATGAAGTTGAGCACGAGCGCACCCACGATCCCTAGGATGATGTTCAGGAACAGGCCGGTATCGGCCTTCATGATCATGCTCGCGATCCAGCCGGCAAGGCCGCCCACGATGATGGAAAGGAAAAAGCCAAGGCCCATGGGTTGGGTCCCCTCTGTGATTGTGCGCCGATTCAACGCGGTCCGGTCGGGGCGGGTTCCCGCATCGCGTTTGACAGCGCCTGCGCGTGGCCCCATCTCGGGTGGCATGACGGATCGCCACGCCCTGTCGGACACGCGCCAGCGCCGACGCCTGATGGCCGAGTACGACGCCCTGCCACCCGCGCTGCGCGCATGGTTGGCGGGCGCCCGGCTGCAATGGTCGCCGGGCTCCGCCCGCCGCGCCTGGCGCCGCGCGATGTGGAAATCGCTGGGCCGGACGCGGAAGGCGGCCGAGCGGATGGACACCTTGGAAGATGCCCGATTGGCGCAGGATCCGCTTACGCTGAGGCGGCAGGATCGGGCGAAGGACTGACGTCGAGCTGCCTTTGCGATAAACGACACGGTCCATGCCCGCGCGATCTGCCCGCGTCCGCTCAGGTCCAGGTCGGGTCCTGCATGTCGTCGTAGACACCGATCCCGTCCAGAAGCGGAATGCGGAAACTGTCGGGCGGGGTATCGAAGAAGGCCCGGCCGGGGCTGTTGGACAGGCGAAAGTCCATATAATCCATCCGGCTGCACACCAGATCGTCGATCAGCAGAAAGCAGCAGGCGAAGGCCGTCAGAGTGGCCCCCTGACCGTCGACCCCGAAACTCGCCAATTCGATCGGTTCGGACGGATACCATTGATTTCCCGGCATCCGGCCGAGCACGCAATCATGTTCCTCGATCAACCGTTCGAGGGCCTCGCGATGTTTCGGCGTATCCCCGGGAAGTGCCTGGCCGTCGTAGTCGGCGATGGCATCCCGCAATTCGATGGGGGCCGTGCGCACCGCGTGGCGCAGGCTTTCGACGGCCCGGTCGCGCCGGACGGTCCAGTCGGCCCCCTCAGGCCCGGAGCAACTCATTGATCGCCGTCTTCGACCGCGTCTTCTCGTCCACCCGCTTGACGATCACCGCACAATAGAGGTTCACGCCGTTCTTCGACGGCATCGATCCGGCCACCACAACGGAATAGGGCGGCACCTCGCCATAGGTGAATTCCCCGGTCTCGCGGTCCACGATCTTGGTCGACTTGCCGATGAACACGCCCATGCCCAGCACGCTGCCTTCGCGCACGATGCAGCCCTCGACCACCTCGGACCGGGCGCCGATGAAGCAATTGTCCTCGATGATCGTCGGCCCCGCCTGCATCGGCTCCAGCACGCCGCCGATGCCGACGCCGCCCGACAGGTGCACGTTCTTGCCGATCTGCGCGCAGGACCCGACCGTGGCCCAGGTGTCGACCATCGTGCCCTCGTCCACATAGGCGCCCAGGTTCACGAAGGACGGCATCAGCACCACGCCCGGCGCGATATAGGCCGAGCGGCGCACGATGCAGTTCGGCACCGCGCGGAAACCCGCGCTCTCCCACTTGGCGGCGTTCCAGCCGTTGAACTTGCTGTCTACCTTGTCCCACCAACTGCCGCCCTGCGGTGCGCCAGATTGCGGCTCCATGTCCTTCAGACGGAACCCCAGTAGCACCGCCTTCTTGGCCCATTGATTGACGTGCCAGTCGTCGCCCCGCTTCTCGGCCACCCGCAGGGTGCCGCCATCCAGCGCCTCCAGCGTCGCCTCGATGGCGTCGCGCGCCTCGCCGGTGGTCTGCGGCGAGACAGTGTCGCGCGTGTCCCAGGCGGCCTCGATGGCGGATTCGAGCTGTTCGTTGGACATGCGGGGCCTCCGGGCGCTTTGATTGCGATGTGCTTATCGGCCCGCCCAAGTCAGGGCAATCCCGCCCAACCGCGTCTGGGCAGCGCCGGTCGCGTGATGGCCGCGGAACCCTTCGCACCGACGACCGACAGGGGGCCGGTCATTGGGCGCCGCGAAGTGGGGTTTACCGGAATTGCCCGATTTCGCGGCGTCGGCGATCATGGCCGCCTGTTTTCCGATCCTGGAACGGAACATCGCATGCCCTCCACCGTCGCCCTGCCCATCGCCCTCATCATCATCGCCGGCGGGCTCGCCGCCCTGCAGGCGCCCATGAACGCAGCGCTCGGGCGGAGTCTCGGCAGTCCAGTCGCGGCGGCGGCGATCTCGTTCGGCGTCGGGTTCGCCGCCCTTCTGACGCTGACCTTCGCGCTCGGCCATGGGGCCATGCTCGAACGGGCCCGCGCCGTCGATGCCCGCCTTCTGCTGGGTGGATTGCTGGGCGCCTTCTATGTCTGGGCGACCCTCTGGGCCGTGCCGGTCCTCGGCATCGTCACGGCCGTGTCGGGCATGATCCTGGGCCAGATCGTCATCGCGCTCATCCTCGACGCGTTCGGCCCCTTCGGCCTGCCCACACATGCGATCACGCCGACCCGCCTGGCCGCGGGGGCGCTCGTCGCATGCGGGCTGATCCTGTCGCGCCTCTAGAACGCCGCCAACGGATCCGGAGCCGGGTTCGCGCCGCAGATCAGCACCGCCACGCGTTCGTCCGCATCCGGCACGTAGGCCCCGCACAACAGCGCCGCCAGGGCGCAGGCACCCGCCGGCTCCACCAGCATCCGCGCCTCCTGCCACAGCATCCGCTGGGCCCGCGTGATCGCATCGTCCGGCACCGTCATGCTGTCCATATCGCGCGCCAGGTCGAAGCAGATCGACCCGATCCGCCGCGCGCCCAGCGCGTTGGCCGCGACGCCACCGACCTCCACATCGACCGGCGCCCCCGCCTCCAGCGCGGCGTGCAGCGCGCGGGATCGCTCCGGCTCGACCGCGACGACACGCCGCCGACCGCCCCACCAGGCCAGCGCGCCTGCGATCAACCCGCCACCACCCACGGCGACCAGCATCGTGTCGGCCTGCAATCCCTGATCGTCCCATTCGGCAAAGCACGTCCCCTGCCCGGCGACCGTCGGCACGGCGTCATAGGCATGAACCTGCATCGCGCCGGTCTCCGCCTCATGCGCCCGCGCCCGCTCCAACGCATCGGCGTAGAGACCCGGCACCACATGACAGGTCGCGCCCGCCCGCTCGATCAGCGCGATCTTCGCGGCACCTGCCACCTCCGGCACGAAGACATGGGCCGGAAACCCCAGTCGCGCCGCCGCGAAGGCCACCGCCGCGCCGTGGTTCCCGCCAGACGCGGCGACCACGCCCGCCGCCGGCACCTCCACCGACAGAAGCGTGTTGAACGCGCCGCGGGCCTTGAAGCTGCCGGTGTGCTGCATCTGTTCCAGCTTCACCTCGACGTCGAAGCCGCCGAGGTTGAGCCGTGCGATCGGCGTCACCCGCGCATGCCCCGCGATCCGTGCGCGCGCCGCCGCGATTTCCCCCGTCCAATCCATGTCGCACCTCCCGTCCGCGCCTGTTAGACCCAGCGCGACCCAAGGATTCAAGGACGACCCGATGACCGACCATCCCCGGAACCACCCGCTGCGCGAAGCCCGCGAAGACCGGCAGACCGCCAGCACGGTGCCCGACACCGCGCAGACCCGTTCGCCCGCCTATCGCCTGGCCTTCACCGACGAGGATTTCCTTTGCCGTGACGAGCTGCGCCCCGTCCGTCTGCAACTGGAATTGATGAAGCCCGCCCTGCTGATGGATGAGGCGGAGGTGACGTCGACCGTCGTCCTTTTCGGGGGCGCCCGCATCCCCCGCCCCGAAAACGCGGACCGCGCCCGCACCGATACGCTGCGCGACCTCGCGACCCAGTACGACGAGGCGCGCCGCTTCGCGCGGCTCGTGACCGAACGCTCGATCCGCGACAGCGGCGGGCGCGAGAACGTCATCGTCACCGGCGGCGGCCCCGGCGTGATGGAGGCCGGCAATCGCGGCGCCCTGGATGCGGGCGGCCGCAGCGTCGGCCTCAACATCGTGCTGCCGCACGAACAGGCGCCGAACGGATACGTCACGCCGGAGCTGTCGTTCAACTTCCACTATTTCGCGATCCGCAAGATGCACTTTCTGATGCGGGCCAGCGCGATCTGCGTCTTCCCCGGCGGCTTCGGCACGCTGGACGAGCTGTTCGAGGCGCTGACCCTGATCCAGACCGGACGCATGGAACGCGTGCCGTTCCTGTTGTTCGGCGAGGCGTTCTGGCGCGGCATCTTGAACTGGGACGCGTTGCAGGAGGCGGGCACCATCGGTGCCGACGACCTGGAGCTGTTCCGCTTCGTCGAGACGGCGGAGGACGCCCTGGCCCTGATGGACGATTGGCCCCTGCCGCGCACCCGGCGCGAACATCTGCCCGACCGCGTGGAGGCTTGAGGGAAAGGGGCGCTGCCCGCGCCCGTGCATTCCCCGGCAGCATTTGGGGCAAGATGAGACGAGGGTCACATCCTGCCCCGGAAAGACGAGGGTCTCACCTTGCGCGGCCATCGGCTCCTCAGCCTGTGCCGCAGAACCATGTTGCGGGACCGGAGGTAAACAGGGGGTTAACGCCCCCTTCATCTTGCCGGAAATACCTCGGGGGGCGCGAAGCGCGGGGGCGGCGCCCCCTCCGCCGGGGCGTCAATCAAGCAGGTAGTCGACGAATTCCGTCCGCTGGACCAGCGGGCGCTGATTGTCGTCGGATACCATCGTCGCGCGAAGCCGCCCCTCCCCATCGCGCCAGACGGCGATCCCCTCCAGGTTGTCGTGCCGGCCCACGGCGCTCTCGAACTCCAGCCGTTCGTCGCCGCCTTGCAGGTCGAAGCTGCGGACGCGGCTGCGAAACCCCAGCAGCAGGAAGTCCCGCTCCAACAAATACAGCCGTCCATCCGGCCCGATATCGGCCCCGGCGACCAGGAACCGACCGTCGCGGCGCAGTCCGAACGGCACGGTCCATTCGCCATTCATGTAGCGATAGACCGGAAACGGCCGGTCCAGTTCCCCGGACCTTTCGGGAATGGCATAGAGCGCGCCGCCCGCATCCGCGGCCAGGGCCTCCAACCCGGAATTGCCCTGCAGCCCGGCGAACCCGTCCGGCAGGGCCATGCGATCGGGCACGGCGCCGATCCCGTCATGGCGCATCACGCGATGCGTGCCCTCGAACGCCACGAAGAAGTCACCACCGACGCGCGCGATCGCCTCGGCATCGCTCTCGCGCCCTTCCAGCGCCTCGCCGGTCGAGCGCAGCAGATGCCCGCGCTCCTCCACCTCCACTTCGCGCACCACGCCGTCCGCATCGCGGGCCAGCCGGCCGCGGACCCACCCGCCCCGGTCGGACAGCACCACCATGTCGGCCCCGTCCGGCGCCAGCCACAGCGCCGAATAGCCGCCGGCACCCGCGAATCCCGGCTCCCAGACGTGATTGCCCAGGAACTCGGCCGCGGAAACCGGCGCCGCCAGCAGGGTCAGCGCGAGGAGAGGACCGCGGCGCATTGCTGCGGCAGATCCGCCATCCGCAACTCCCGGCGCGGGGCGGGGGCGGGGGCATTCGGATCGGGCGGCGGCGGGTTCAGGATGTTGTTCACCCATTGCCGCGCCTCGGCGCAGCCGTCGCCTGGCGGCGGCGGGTCCTGGTTGATGCAGGCGCGCGCGCCGCGCGGGCAGGAAATGCGGATATGAATGTGATAATGGTGCCCCCACCAGGGCCGGACCTTGCGCAGCCAGGACCGGTCGCCCGTCTCGTCCTCGCACATCCGCACCTTGGCGCCCGGAAAGATGAAGATCCGCGCCGTGCGCGGGTCCTGCGCGGCCTTCTTGACCAGTTCGTGCTGTCCGCGCGACCAGTTGTCGTTGACGAAAGCGCCCTCGGCCCGGCGCATCGATACGGCGGACAGGTTCTCGCGCTGGCGTACCGAAAGGGTCATGTCGGTCGCCGGGTACAGCCAGACATCCGCGTCCAGCCCGATCTGGTGGCTGCGATGGCCGGACGTCATCGGCCCGCCGCGCGGCTGGCTCATGTCGCCGACATAGATCCCGCCCCAGCCGATCCGGTCCATGTGGCGGCCCAGGTCCTGGACCAGGTCGATCAGTTCGGGATGACCCCAGTTGCGGTTGCGCGACAGGCGCATGGCCTGCCAGCTGGGCCCGGTCTCGGCCAGTTGCACCAGCCCCGCCGCGCAGCCGCGCGAATAGCTGCCGAAGGGTTCCGCCCGCTGGGCGGATCCGGCGCGCTGCGCCCCGAACAACTCCTTGGCGAGCTGGGCCTGGGCGGGTGCCGCCAGCAACGCGGCGCACAGGAAAATCAGTCGGATCATGCAGGTTCCCCTTCCGGTTCAACCCAGACTAGCAGGATCAGCCCGAGGGTGAAGAGGCCCGCGACCGGCAGGATCCCCACCTGCTGCGATCCGCTCGCCAGCGTGACGGCCCCGATCAGGAACGGCGCCAGGAAGGCCGTGGCCTTGCCCGCCAGCGCGTAGAGGCCGAAGCCTTCGGTCATCCGCGCCGGATCGGCCTGGCGCACCAGCATCGTCCGGCTCGACGCCTGCAGCGCCCCGCCCGCCGCGCCGATGATCGCGCCCATCACGTAGAACGCGATGTCGGGCAGCGCCGAATTCGGTCCGACCGGCACCAGAAACACGGTGTCGCGCGTGACCGTGACCACCAGCACCGTCACCACCAGCAATGTGACGATGCAGAACGTGATGACCGGCTTTGGCCCCCTTGCGGTGTCGGCGCGCCCCCCGATCCAGGCGAAGATCGCGCCCGTCACCGCCGCCAGGATGCCGAAGACGCCGATATCGACCACCGACCAGCCCAGCACCCCGGCGGTGTAGATCCCCCCGAAGGTGTAGAGGCCGTTCAACCCGTCGCGGTACAGCATCGACGCGCCCAGATAGCTTGCGAAGCTGCGCCGCGCCGGCAGCGCCCGGACCGTGCCCCAGAGCCCGCGCAGCGCCGGTCCCAGCGGCAGCGCCACACCGACCGGTCGCGCCACGGGGCGGACCCAAAGGAAGAACGGAACCATGAAGACCACGAACCAGAGCGCCGTGAACGGGCCCACGAAACGCGTTCCCTCGCGCATGTCCGGATCCAGCCCGAGGATCGGGGCGATGCCGATCAACGTCACGCCGTCCGCATTCTCGGCAAACAGGGTCAGCATCAGGATCAACGCGATCACCCCGCCGACATAACCCAGCGCCCAGCCCGAGCCGGAAATGCGCCCCAGGTCGTCGCGCGCGCCCAGGCCCGGCAGCATTGCGTTGGTGAAGATCGTCGCGAACTCCATCCCGATCAGGCCGAGGCAGAAGACCAGCAGCACGGGCCAGACCACCTCCGCGCCCGGCACGGCGAACCACAGCGCGCCCGAGCCCAGGACATAAAGACCCGAGAACAGCCAGATCCACCCCAGATGCCGCCCCGATGCATCCGCCAGCGCGCCCAGCACCGGCGCCAGCAGCGCGATGGCCAGTCCCGCGAAGCCGATCGCGAAGCCCCAGGCCGATTGCGCGGCGACGGGGTCCTCCATCACCGCGCTGGCGAAATAGGGGCCGAAGATGAACGTCAGCAGCAGCGTGTTGTAGGGCTGCGACGCGAAGTCGAACATCATCCAGCCACGCACCCGGCGCCCAAGCGCGATGTCGGTCATGCCCGTCCTCCCCCCTGTCCCACGGCGGACCTTGGGGGCGAAACCCGACCTGTGCAACCGCGCGGTGGCGATCGTGCGTCAGGGTGCGGGCGGGATGTGCCCTTCGGGCAGCGTGGCCCCTGCGTCCAGGTCAACGGGCGGCCAGGGCCGCGTCCCCTCGGCCGCGATCCAGGCGGCAACCCAGTCGGGCAGGTCCGGCGCATCACCCGTCCAGCCGATCTCGTCCACGACGTCGGCGGCGGGCACGGCGCGGCCCCGCGCGACGACGGCCGTTCGCAGCAGGGCCTGCGAACAGCAGGCGCCGTCGACCCACATCGACTGCAACACATAGAAGAACCGCGCATCCCAACCCGCGATCCGGGTCCGCATCTCGATCCTCTGCATCGCCGTGATCCGCCTGCGATAGCGGATGCTGGCCCCCGCCACGGCCAGACCCCAGCGCCGCCGTCGCAACGCCGCCAGGAGCCCGATGCGCACGCCCGACGTGAACCGACCCAGATCGTAGAGCGTCAGGACGCGTCCGTTGTTCAGCTCGCCGAAACCGTCCAGGTCCCAGGGCAGGCACAGGTGATGCGACACGTGCGTGTCCAGCGGCGAGATCGGCGGCAGGCGCCGCGCGCGGAACATCTGCCAGCCCAGGCGGAAAAACGGATACATGCGCCGCGCCTGACCCGGCGGGCCGCGCGCGTCAAGGCGGACACGGCGTCAGCTTGCGGCCGTGCCACCCCCGCCCTAGATGGGAAACAGCACAATCCGAAGGCCGCCCATGACCACGCTGATCGATATCGCCCTGCTGCTGCTCAATGTCGCGTGGTTCTTCGCCATCGCGCATATCATCATGTCGTGGCTGATCAACTTCGGCGTTCTGAACCTGCATCAGCCGATCGTGGCGCAGCTCTGGGACGGGCTGAACCGGATACTGGAGCCGGCCTATGCCCGCATCCGGTCGATCCTGCCGGCCACCGGCGCGCTGGACCTGGCGCCGCTGGTCTTCATCCTTGGCATCATCATCCTGCAGATGATACTGGCCGACGCGCGCGCCTCTCTGATGTTCTAGGCGCCGTCGACGACCGCGGCGCAGGTGTCGCAGGTCGCCACCGCGTGGCCGTCCGCCGCCTGCAGCCCCAGCCCCACGAGGATCGCCAGCGCCAGCAGGGCCAGCCGGATATCGTGTCGTCTGTCCATCGCACCCTCCATCCACCCGATCCTGCGCGCGGGTCTTGCCCCTTGCAAATCACGGCCCCGTGACGGCACCAATCCGCCATGGACAAGATCAGCACCCACGAGGCCGAGGAAGACGCCCGCAATGCCGACATCCTAATCTGGGTGAACGGCAAGCTGACGCCCCGGGCCGAGGCGACCGTCTCCGTGTATGACAGCGGCTTCATGCTGGGCGACGGCGTGTGGGAGGGGCTGCGCCTCTATGACGGGCGCTGGACCTTCGCGGACGAACACATGGCCCGTCTGTTTGAGGCGGCCAAGGCCATCGACCTGCAGCTCGGCATGACCCCCGACCAGGTCCTCGCCGCGCTGGAGGAGACGCGCGCCGCCAACGGCATGACCACCGACGCCCATGCCCGCCTGATGGTCACGCGCGGGGTCAAGCGCCTGCCGTTCCAGCATCCGCGCCTATCCACCCAGGGCCCGACCATGGTCATCATCATGGAACATTCGCGCCCCCGCATCCCACGCCCCGTGACGCTCGCCACGGTACCGCATCTGCGCGGCCTGCCGATGACGCAGGATCCGAAGCTCAACTCGCATTCCAAGCTCAACTGCATCCTCGCCTGCATCGCTGCCGAAAAGGCCGGCGCGGACGAGGCGCTGATGCTCGACATCCACGGCTTCGTGAATACGACCAACGCCTGCAATTTCTTCATCGTCCGACGGGGCGAGGTTTGGACCTCCACCGGCGACTACTGCATGAACGGCATCACGCGGCAGAAGGTCATCGACCTCTGCCAGGCGAACGGCATTCCGGTCTTCGAGCGGAATTTCTCCCTCGTCGATGCCTATTCCGCCGACGAGGCGTTCCTGACCGGCACATTCGGCGCCCAGACCCCGGTGGGCATGATCGACGGCCGGGTCATCGGCACCGGCGAACCGGGCCCGACGACGGCGCGGCTACGCGCGCTCTATCGCGAACTGGTCGCGGGTTGATCCGGCGCGGCATTCAGCCGTGGCTGACGACATGTCCAACAAGATTTCCGCGCAGGGTATAGCTCCGTCCGGCGGCCCAGCCATGCGCCGCGGCCGCCGCGCGCACCTGGTCGCTGCCGACGAACTTGTCGCGGGAGTTCCGGTCGCAGGTCACCACCATCACGCTTTGCGTCCCGTCGGCGTTCTTCGCCAGCCAGGTCCGGAGCTCCTGCTCGGAGGAGACCTTCACACGTTTCAGCCTTGGCACGGTCATCCGATCTCCTTCCCCTTGCCACGAGGATAGCGCATGCGGTGCCGGCAATCAAAGCCGGGACCCGGTCAGTCGCCCCGCCCGCCCCGCGCCGCACGCTGCTGCGACTGCCGCGCGCGCCCGGACAGCGGCAAAGCGCGACCAGCGCCTCCAGATACGTCGGGCCCTTGCCGAAGCGGGCCCTCGCCTCCGACAGGTCCGGGGGTGCGATACGGTCGAGATCGGCCAGATGTTTCGCGAGTTCGGCCCTCATCGCCCCGATCCTCGATGCCCGGCGCACGGTGGCACGGCCCCGCACGATGTCCTACACCGAAAGCGGACGGACCGGCGGAGAGGAAACACCGCATGCAGGCGATCACCTTCCCCGAACGTGGACGCGTCGCGTTCGGCCCCCGCGACCGGCGCGTTGCGGGCGACGGCGAGGCCGTGATCCGCGTGATGGCCAGCGGGCTTTGCCATACCGATTTCGAGGTGCTGAAGGCCAATTACGGAACCGGTGCCTTTCCCGTGACCCCGGGACACGAATTCGCCGGCATCGTTACCCAGGTCGGCCCCGGCGTCGACGGGCTGACCGAGGGCGACCGGGTCGTCGTCGACCCGAACATCGAATGCGGCCGGTGCCGCGCCTGCCGCCGCGGCCACGCGCATCTCTGCGAAACGCTTGGCGCGTATGGCGTGACCCGCGACGGCGGTTTCGCCGAGTTCTGCATCCTGCGGGCCGGTGCGCTGCACCCGATCGGCGACCTTCCCTTCGGACGCGCCGCGCTGGCCGAGCCGATGGGATGCGTCTTGAACGCGCTGGGTGCCGTCCATGACGCCAAGGTCGAGCGGGCGCTGATCTTCGGGGCCGGGCCGATGGGTCTGCTGATGGCCTTGGCGATGCATATGCGCGGGACGGCCGACATCACCTTCGTCGATACCGACGAAGCCCGCGTGGAGCTGGCCCGCGGCTTCGGCTTCGCGGCCCTTGCCGCCGATGCGGGCGAATTGACCGCCCATCGGCGCGCCGCCGACCTGGCCATCGACGCGACCGGCGTGCCGGCGGTGGCGGCCGGGCTGACCGATTACGTGGCCGATGGCGGCGGGGCGCTCTATTTCGGCATCTGCCCGGTCGAAGGCCGGATCGAGATCTCTCCATTCGAGGTCTTCCGCCGTCAGTTGACGCTGGCCGGGACCCATTCGCTCAACCACAACATCCCCGATGCGCTGCGGGCGATCGACGCCTGCGGGGAACCGCTCGACCGGATCGTGTCGCACCGGTTGCCGCTGGCGGAGATGCACCCGATCCTCTCGGGCGGGCCGCCCCGCGGCAGCCTCAAGATCCAAGCCGTGGCCGACTAAGCGCGGGCGCGCGCGTCGCGCCGCCGGGTACGGGAGCATGCCCAGGACCCATGGCACATCCACCCGCAGCCGCATGGCGGATGTGGTCCGCGGTCTGTCCCCGATACGGGATGCTCGGGGCGATTTGGCCAATCGTCCCGAAAATCTTCCTTGACCCTGCGCCCGGTGGCGTCAGACGTGCATTATCCGGCTTACATCTACGGAATTCGACATGCGCATCATCGCCTGGTCCGGCCCTCGCAACCTGTCCACCGCGATGATGTACTCCTTCGGCAACCGTCCGGATTTCGAAGTCATGGACGAACCGTTCTACGCCGCCT
This sequence comes from Jannaschia sp. S6380, assembly GCF_023015695.1. Taxonomy (NCBI): domain Bacteria; kingdom Pseudomonadati; phylum Pseudomonadota; class Alphaproteobacteria; order Rhodobacterales; family Roseobacteraceae; genus Jannaschia; species Jannaschia sp. S6380. Next base: position 328,793 of record NZ_JALKAS010000002.1, on the reverse strand, counting down.
ACCTGGCCGCCACCGGCCTCGACCATCCGATGCGCGACGCCGTCCTGGCCAGCCAGCCGACCGATCCCGCCGCGGTCGCGGACGGATGCCGGCGCGGGGGAAACCCCCATCTCTACCAAAAGCAGATGGCCCATCACATGCTGCCGTCCTTCCCGCTCGGTTGGGCCGAGGGCGCGGTGCACCTGCATCTTATCCGCCATCCTGCCCGGGTCATCGCCAGCTACGGCGCCAAGCGCGAAACGGCGACCGAGGCCGATATCGGCTTCGCCGCGCAGGCCACGCTCTATGACCGCTTCGGCGGCGTCGTCCTCGATACCGCCGACATCCGAAATAACCCACGGGGAATGCTCGGAAAACTCTGCGCCGAAATTGGACTGGACTGGTCGAACGCGATGCTGGAATGGCCCGCGGGCGGTCATGCCTCCGACGGGGTCTGGGCCGCGCATTGGTACGGCGCGGTCCACAGATCCACGGGCTTCGCCGGCCCCGAAGGCCCCTTGCCGCAGGTCGATCGCGACGACCTGCTGGCCGCCGCGCTGCCCTTCTACGACGCGCTGAAGTCCCGCGCGCTCCGGCCCTCCGACCAGAGCGCCTCGTAGACGCCGGCGATCCCCGCCGCCTCCGCCTCGATCGAATGCACCGCCACCGCTTTCGCGCGTGCCGCCACCGACATCGCCTCCAGCCGCGCGGCATCCGACAACAGCGCGTCGACGGCCGCCGCCGCGTCCGCGACCAGGTTCGCCTCCTCGACCACGATCCCGGCACCGCCTTCGGAGAACGTGCGGAAATCCCCGGTCGGCGATCCCACGAACGGCACGCCCGAGGCCATCCCCTCAAGCGGCGTGACGCCATAGGGCTCGTATCGCGGCAGCGGCACCGTCAACGAACACGCCCGGATCAGGGCGGGCATCGCGTCCGGTCCGACCTCGCCCGGGAACAGGAGGCGGTCCGCCAACCCCGCCGCATGCGCCTTCGCCTTCAACGAGTCCAGCCAGGCCTCGTCCTTCGGCCGCGCCAGACCCAGCACGAGCGCGGTCACGTCGGGATGTTTCGGCAGCACCCGCAGCATCGTCTCGACGAAGCGATCCGTTCCCTTCGACATCCGCACCCGCCCCACGGCCGCCACCCCGCGGCGCCCCGGAAACCCGGTCGCGGCCCAGGCGGCGGCGCGGTCCGCGGCCGGATGCCAGACGGTGCAATCCACCCCGTGGGGCACGACGGCGCGGACATGCGGCTTGCCTTCGGCCGCTGCCGGGATCGTCGCGATCAGCGCATCCATCCGCCGCATCAGCCAGCGGGGAAAGGCCGAGTGCCGATGCGTCCCGGCGGTCGTGAACACGATCCGGATTGGCAGGCGTAGCACGTCCCGTGCCCAGAGCGCCGCGCGCATCTCGTTGTTGCGGCGCACGTGCCAGATCGCGAAGGGCCGGCCCGGCGGCGGTACCCGCGTCAGGCGGCGCGCCTCAGCCAGGGTGACGGGCAGCGGGCATCCCGGCAGGGCATGGCCCGCGAGCGCCACTTCGTAGTCGCGCGCCTGGACCGGGATCAGCCGCGCCGCCGTCGACGACACGCCGGTATAGCGCGGGTTCATGTTGGTGACGACGATCTCGGTCATGCGACGACCCCTCGATGGCCCGTGCCAGCTAGCCCGGGCACGCGCGTGCGGGCAAGATGCGCCGATGGATTACATCCCGGGATATGCGGACGACAGCTTCTTCACCTTGACCGCATCGGGACAGGTGGGGCTGGCCGTCCTGTCGCTCGGGCTGGCCTGCCTGATGGGCCTGGCCGCCCTACGCCTGCATCGCGTCCTGTGGGCGCTGGCGCTGTTCGGGGCGTTCGTCTGGCTCTCGCCGCAGGTCTACTATCTCTACTACGTGGCCATCATCGACGGGTTGCCCTGGCAGATCGTCGTCGGGCGCCCGCCCGGTCCGGGCACCCTGCTGCGGCTTCTGACCTTCACGGGCGATGCCAACCTGTCCGATCACGGCAAGGGGGTGCTCGGCTGGGCGATGATCGCGCTTGCCGCCGGGTCGGCCGTCATGCGACGTGGCCGGCAAACGGGGTAGGTTCATGAAAATCGGCATCGCCATCCTCACGCTGGGCTACGTGCTCAGCCAGTTCTATCGCGCGTTCCTCGCCGTGCTGGCGCCGGACCTGCAGGCCGAGCTGGGCGTGACGCCCGCCGAGCTCAGCCGCGCGTCGGGCATCTGGTTCCTGACCTTCGCGGCGATGCAGTTGCCCATCGGCTGGGCGCTCGACCGGGTCGGGCCGCGGCGAACGGCCTCGGCGCTTCTGGGCCTTGCGGGCGGCGGCGGGGCCGCGCTTTTCGCAGTGGCGCAGGCCGGCTGGCAGATCGAGGTCGCGATGGCCTTGATCGGCGCGGGTTGCGCGCCCGTCCTGATGGCCAGCTATTACATCTTCGCGCGGGTCTATCGCCCCGCCGTTTTCGCCACGCTGGCCGCCGTGCTGGTCGGCGTCGGGTCCATCGGCAACATCGCGGCCTCGGTCCCGCTGGGCTGGGCGGCCGACGCGATCGGCTGGCGCGGCGCGATGTGGGCGTTGTCGGCGATCACGGTGGCGACGGCGGCCGGCTGCTGGATCCTGATCCGCGACCCCGAGGCCTTGGGCGGCGACGGGCGCGGCTCGCTCCTCGACATCCTGCGCATCCCGGCGATCTGGTTCATCGGGCCGATGATGCTGGTCAACTACGCGCCCGCGGCCGGCCTGCGCGGGCTTTGGGCCGGGCCCTATATCGCAGAATTCCACGGCGTGGCGCATGTCGGCACGGTCACCCTGCTGATGGCGCTGGCGATGATCGTCGGCAATTTCGTCTACGGCCCGCTCGACCGGGTCCTGGGCACGCGGAAATGGGTCGTGCTCATGGGCAACCTTCTGGGGGCGGCGGCCTGCGCGACGCTCTGGTGGATGCCGGTGCCCGGGCTTCTGGCCGCGACGCTCCTTTTCGCGGCGATCGGGGCGCTCGGCTCCAGCTACGCGGTGGGGATCGCGCATGGGCGCGCGTTCTTCCCGCCGCATCTGATCGGCCGGGGGGTGACGCTTCTGAACCTGATGTCGATCGGCGGCGTCGGACTGATGCAGTTCGCGACCGGCCCGCTGTTCGAACGCGCGGGGGGCGGCGTCGCCGGCTATCAGACGCTTTTCGGCGTCTTCGCGCTGGCGCTGCTGGCGGGCTGCGCGATCTATGCCTTCGCGCCCGACAAGACCGACTGAACCGATCGCCACCCGAACGGTTTCCCCTGGGAAGGAGGCCGACATGCCAGATGCGAAGCGAACCGATCCCGACCTGTGGGAGAAGGTGAAGGAGGAGATCACCGCCGGCGACAAGGGCGGCGACCCGGGCCAGTGGTCCGCGCGCAAGGCGCAGATGGCGGTGCAGGAATACAAGCGGCGCGGCGGCGGCTATGACGAGGATGGCCCGTCGCAGGAGGACACCCACCTGCACGACTGGACCGAGGCCGATTGGGGCACCAGGTCCGGCGACGAATCCGGCGAGACGGGCGAACGCTACCTGCCGCGGCGCGTCCGCATGCTGCTGACCGAGGATGAATACGCCCGCTCGACAAGAGCCAAGCGGGACGGCGACGAACAATTCGTGGATCAGCCCGAGGACGTGCGCGACAAGGTCGCCGCAATCCGTGCGGACGGCCCCACGAAGGACATGCTGGAGGAGCGTGCCCGCGACCTCGGGATCGACGGCCGCAGCACGATGACGAAGGCGGAGCTTCTGGACGCCATCGACGCGGCGACGGACGAGAACGGGCGCGGCAAGGGCGCGGCCGCGTCGCTCGCCGTGATGACGAAGGACGACTTGATGGAGAGGGCGCGGGATCGGGACCTGCAGGGGCGTTCCGACATGACCAAGAATAAGCTGGTCGAAGCGCTCGCGCAGGGTTGACCTTTACGCGGACGGCGACGGCGGCTAGGTCCCGCGCGTCCCTACGGAGGTCATCATGGGTTACAAGGTCGTCGTCTGCGGCGCCACGGGGAACGTGGGCCGCGAAATGCTGAACATCCTGGCCGAGCGCCAGTTCCCCGTCGACGAGATCACGGCGCTCGCCTCGCGCCGCTCGCTCGGGACCGAGGTCAGCTTCGGCGACAAGACCCTGAAGACGAAGGACCTGGAGCAATTCGATTTCACCGGCTGGGACATCGCGTTCTTCGCAATCGGCTCGGACGCGACGAAGAAATACGCCCCCGTGGCGGCCAAGGCCGGGTGCGTCGTGATCGATAACTCGTCGCTCTATCGCTACGACCCGGACGTGCCGCTGGTCGTCCCCGAGGTGAACCCCGAGGCGGTCGAGGGCTACGCCAAGAAGAACATCATCGCGAACCCCAACTGCTCGACCGCGCAGATGGTCGTGGCGCTCAAGCCGCTGCACGACCGGGCGCGGATCAAGCGGGTCGTGGTCAGCACCTACCAATCGGTCAGCGGCTCCGGAAAGGGTGGCATGGACGAGCTGTGGGACCAGACCAAGGCGGTCTACAACCCCACGTCCGAGGTCGCGCCCGACGTCTATACCAAGCAGATCGCCTTCAACGTGATCCCGCATATCGACAGCTTCATGGAAGACGGCTCCACCAAGGAAGAGTGGAAGATGGTCGCCGAAACCAAGAAGATCGTGGACCCGAAAATCAAGGTCACCGCGACCTGCGTCCGTGTGCCTGTCTTCGTCGGCCATTCCGAGGCCGTGAACATCGAGTTCGAGGATTTCCTGGACGAGGATGAGGCCCGCGACATCCTGCGCACCGCGCCCGGCGTCCTGGTCGTCGACAAGCGCGAGGATGGGGGCTACGTCACGCCGGTCGAATGCGTGGGCGACTTCGCCACTTTCATCAGCCGGATCCGTCAGGACAGCACCATCGACAACGGCCTCAACCTCTGGGTCGTCAGCGACAACCTGCGAAAGGGCGCCGCGCTGAACGCCGTGCAGATCGCCGAGACGCTGGGCGCGCGCGTGCTGAAGAAGGGTTGATATCGGATACGGGCTGACACCGCCCTGCCGGCACGACAAGATGGCCCCCGGACATATCCGTTCGGGGGCCTTTTCCATGCGATACGCGATCCTACTCACCTGCCTGCCGGGCCTCGCCCTGGCCGAGGACGTGCGCCTCGTGGCCCCGCCGGCCGAGGCGGTGATCTATGCCTCCGGCGCGACGATCACGCGGCGGGGTTCGGTGGACCTGCCGGCGGGGTCGCATCGCGTGCTCGTCCCGGTGCTGCCCGGTGCGGACGGCCCGCCCCGGATCGAGGTCGCGGGCGCGGCGCTCGGGGCGCAGGAGACGCTGGTCGGCGGCCTGATCGACGGGCGCGACCTGTTCACCCCCGCGCAGCAGACCGCCTACGACGCCTGGCAGGCCGCGCGCGAGGCGGAGGCGCGGGCCGAGGATGCCCGGCTCGCCGCCGCAGCCGCGCACGAGGCGGCCGGCGCACGCCTCGCATTCCTGCGATCCATCTCGGGCCAGGAACTCGCCGGGTTCGACGCGGCCGCGATCGCGGCAACGGCCACAGCCTTGGGCGACGGCGTACGCCGCGCCCAGCAGGACCTGTCGGAGGCCCGCGCCGCCCTTCGCGCCGCCGAACGCGAAGCCGAGGACGCAGCGCAGGACCGCGCCCAGGCGAAGCGGGACTTCGACGCGACCGGCGCCGATCTTGGGCCGGTGACGTTGTTGGCCGTGGCCGTGCGGCTGGACGCGCCGGGATCGGTGGATCTGACGCTGCAGGATTTCTCGCCGCAGGCCGGATGGACGCCCCTCTACGATGCGCGCCTTTCCGAGGAGAGCGGGCAGGTCACGCTCGACCGCAAGGTCCAGCTGTTCCAGTCCACAGGCCTGCCGCTGCAGGACGTCGTACTGCGGCTGTCGACGGCCGACCCGTTCGCGCAGGTCGCGCCGCGCCCGGTCGCGCCCGACTTGGTGACGACGCGGCCCGATGCGCCGATCGCGACGCGGGAGATGGCGGCCGCGGACATAGTCGAGATGCGGATGGCCCCCGCCGCGGCGGAGCCGATCCGCGGCCAGGTCGACGCCGACGGGCCGGTCGTGACCTACGATTTCCCGGTCCCGGTCGATATTCCGATGGATGGCGGTCGGGTCACGCTGGCGCTCGACACGCTGACCTTCGAGGCCCGCGTCTTCAACCGGGCCGCGCCCCGGACCGACCGCACGGCGTTCCTCATGGCGGAGCTGACCAACGATACGGCCGAGCCTATGCTCGCCGGCCCGATGGCGCTTTTCCGCGACGACGCCAAGATCGGCGAGGGGTTCCTGCCGCCGCTTCCTGCCGGCGACGAGGTCGAGATCGCCTTCGGCCCGCAGGAGCATCTGCAGCTGGAATTCCGGCTTCTGGACAACGAGACCGGGGATCGGGGGCTCATCTTCACGTCGGGCACGCGCGCGCAGGACATGGTGCTGCGGGTGCGCAACCTGTCCTCCGAGGTAGAGACGGTCGAGACGCGGTTCGCCCTGCCCTATTCCGAGGAAGAGGACCTGGACGTCACCATCGCGGCAGATCCCGCGCCCGATCTGCGCGATGTGGAGGAGCGGCGCGGCGTGGCGCAGTGGAACCTGAACGTCCCGGCCCGCGACGAGGCCGAAATCCGGCTTGGCGTGCGGATCGAATGGCCCGAGGGGGAGACGCTGAACTGGCAGCCCTGATGCCGCCGCGCCCGGCGTCGCCGCCAAGGGCAGCGTACGCGCGCCTCAAAAGCGTTCGGCCCGCAGGACCCCGCAATCGGTGACGCAGACGACGCCGATATGCTGCTCGACCACCGTGAAGGCGGCATCGAGGAGTTCGTCCAGCCGCTCGGGCCGCACGATGCAGACGACGGCCACCATTCCGCCGGCCCGACTGACCTGACCGGCGCGGCTCCACCTGCCCGACCGGCCGGACCCACCCTTGACGGGCAGGATCGTGAAGCCGGTCACGTCGGCGCCATGCAGGGCCTCGGTCAGGCGCCGCTCCATCATCTCCTCGATGATGATCTCGACGCGCTTGGCGGGGTGGGTCTGCATCTCAGCCTCCGGTGATCATGCGGGACACGGCCAGATAGATCGGCAGGCCCAGGGTCAGGTTGAAGGGGAAGGTAACCCCCAGCGATAGCGTCAGATAGATCGACGGGTTCGCCTGCGGCAGCGCCACGCGCATCGCCGCCGGCACCGCGATGTAGCTGGCCGAGGCCCCCAGCACCATGAAGAGCATCACGCTGCCCGTGCCCAGACCCAGCAGAAGACCGGCCACCGCGCCCGCCGCCGACCCGATCAGCGGCATGATGATGCCGAAGGCCAGCAGGCCCGGCCGGATCAGACCGCCCGCGCCACGCAGGCCCCGCCCCGCGACCAGCCCCATGTCCAGCAGGAACAGGCACAGCACGCCCTGGAACGGCGAGACGATGAAGCTCTCGATCCGGGCCAGGCCCTCGGCCCCGGTGATCCAACCGATGGCGAAACTGCCCAGCAGCAGGACAATCGACCCGTTGAGGAGGATTTCGCGCCAGAGGTCCGCATCGACCGTGCGCCCCTCGCCGGACCGGGCCACGAGCCACAGCGCCGAGAGGATCGCCGGTGCCTCCATCGCGGCGGCCACCGCAACCATCCAGCCATCCGAGGCGATGCCCGCGCTGTCGAGGACGCTGGTGCCCGCCACGAAGGTCACGATCGAGATGGAGCCGTAATGCGCCGCGACCGCCGCCGCGTCGAGGCGACTGAGCCCGGTCATCGCGCGCAGCAAGGCGAAGGCGATGAACGGCAGCGCGAAGGACAGCACCACGCCGGCCAGCAGCGCGCCGATCAACGTCGGCCCCAGGCCGGCCGCGTCCACCGCGACGCCGCCCTTGAAGCCGATCGCGAACAGCAGGTAGATCGACATCCCCTTGGCGACCGCCTCGGGGATCGACAGGTCCGACCGGGCGAGCGCCGCGAACAGACCCAGCGCGAAGCTGAGGATGATCGGTGAGAGCAGGTTGGCCAAGGCCAGGTCGAGCAGTTCGGTCATGTCGGCCCATCCGTTAAATGAACGGTCGTTCAATTAACGGATGCCGACGCCTTCCGCAAGGTCAGACCGCGACGAAGCGGTCCAGCTCGGCGTCGTAGACCTCCAGCGCGCCGGTGGTGATGTCGTTCCACATGCCGTGCAGCGCCAGGTCGTCGGCCTTCACCGCCTCGGCCACGAAGGGGAACGTCATCAGGTTGTCGAGCGACGTCAGGACCGCGCGCTGCTCCAGGGCGAGGGTCCGCGCGTCCGGGTCGGTGATGTCCTTCAGGTCTTCCCAGGCGGGGCGAAGCAGGTCCATCCAGCGGCCGACGAAACTGTCCGGCGCCTCGAGCTCGGGGGCGTTGCCCGAGCACATCGCATCGCAGCCCCTGACACCGCCGCATTGGGAATGGCCCAGCACCATGATCTGCGCCACCTTCAGTTCGGTCACCGCGTATTCGATGGCCGCCGAGGTGCCGTGGCGCAGGCCGTCGGGCTCATAAGGCGGCACCAGGTTGGCGATATTGCGGTGGATGAAGAACTCGCCCTGTTCCGCCCCGAAGATCGAGGTGACATGCACGCGGCTGTCGCAGCAGCTGATGACCATGGCGCGGGGGCGCTGACCCTCCTGCGCCAGACGGCGATACCAGGCGGCGTTCTCGGCGAAGGTCGTCGCCTTCCAGCCATGATATCGCTGCACGAGCGATCCGGGCAGGGGCCTTGCAGGTCTCGTCATCGGGATCTCCGGTCTGGTGACTGGCATCTACCCCCAAGCTTGATCGAAATTCGAGGGATTTCTCGCCTTCGATGCCGGTTCGGCGTCACGGTTTCGCCCCGGTTCGCCGAAAGGTTGGCGCCAAATCGAGTGCCTGCCGACAAGGAAACGAAATGACGACCGCGATCCCCGCCCTGCGCCCCATCGAGGCGATGACGTTCGACCAGCGAAAGCTGGCCCGGATCTGCGACGAGCGGGCCGAGGGCGCCGAGGCCTTCCTGACGGAGGTCCTGACCGAGATCGAGATGTTGATCCGCACCGCGCGCCACCAATGCGACGACCGTCGGGGGCTGTCGCGCAGTTGCCGCCGAATCGTCGAACTGACCGATACGATCGGGATGGAGACGATGCACCGCGCCGCCGCGTCCGTCATGGACTGCCTCGCCGCCCATGACGCGCGGGCACTCCCGGCCTGTCACGCGCGACTGATGCGCCTGGGCGACCCGCGGGCGCCGCGGGCCTGGGCGTCAGGCCCGTCACGCCGACCGGACGGCGCCGCCTGACGCGCCTCGGCAGACCTTGCGGCGGGGGGCATCGCCGCTAGAGTGGCCGGCGCCGCCGATTGCGCCGCCGAGGACCGATGTATTTGCAAGACCCGCCCGGATTCGCCGCCCCCGACACCCGGGCCATCCCGCTTCGTATCGTGTCGAAATCCGCGCTGGAGGATTGGCTGGCGGGACAGGACGCACCGGTGCGGGACTGGGTCGCGGCCAGCGGGTTCCGCGCCGGACCGGGCGAGATCCTGCGCCTGCCGGCCCCCGACATGTCGGTGGCGCGGGTCCTGGTCGGATGGGGCGATGCGAAGGACCGCCAGCGGCTGCGCTTCGTCATCGGGCGCGCGGCCGCCGCATTGGGGTCGGGCACTTATGCGCTGGACGGCGATCTGACCGCGAACCAGCTGGAGGAGGCGGCACTCGGCTGGCTCCTGTCCTCCTACCGCTTCACGCGCTATGCCGGCCGGGCACGGGACGCGGCCCGCCTGCGCCCGCCACGCGGCATCGACGCCGCCCGGATCGAGGCGATCGCGGCGGGCGAATTCCTGACCCGCGACCTGATCAACACCCCAGCCGAAGACATGGGTCCCGACGAACTGGAGGCCGCCGCGCGTCACCTGGCCGAACGCCACGGCGCCACGGTTTCGGTCACCGCCGGCGACGACCTGCTGGCCGCCAATCTGCCGATGATCCACGCGGTGGGGCGCGCCGCAGCCCGGGCCCCGCGCCTGATCGACGTGACCTGGGGCGAAACCGGACCGGCGCTGACGCTGGTCGGCAAGGGCGTCTGCTTCGACACCGGGGGGCTGAACCTGAAACCGGGTGCCTCGATGGGGATCATGAAGAAGGACATGGGCGGTGCCGCGACCGTCCTCGGCCTCGCGTCCATGATCATGGCGACCGGGACGGAGCTGCGCCTGCGCATCCTCGTCCCCGCGGTCGAGAACGCCGTCGCGGGCAACGCCTTCCGCCCCGGCGACATCCTGACGGCGCGCAACGGCCTGACCGTCGAGATCAACAACACCGACGCCGAGGGGCGGCTGGTGCTGGCCGACGCCCTCGCCCTGGCCGACGAGACGCCGCCCGATCTGATGATCTGCATGGCCACGCTGACGGGTGCGGCGCGGGTGGCGCTGGGGCCCGACATCTCGCCCTACTACACCGATGACGACGCGCTCGCGATGGCGCTGGCCCATGCTGGGCACCGCGTGCGCGATCCGCTCTGGCGGATGCCACTCCACCGACCCTACGAGCCGATGATCGAACCGGGCATCGCCGATCTGGACAACGCCCCCGCCGGGGCCTTCGCCGGCAGCATCACCGCGGCATTGTTTATTGATCGTTTCGTGCGCCGGACGCCGCGCTTCGCGCATTTCGACATCTACGGCTGGAACCCCAAACCCGCGCCCGCGCGGCCCAAGGGCGGCGTCGGCATGGGGGCACGCGCGATCTTCGACGCCCTGCCGGGCGTGCTGGCGTCATGACCGGCTTCGATTCGCGCATGACCCCGGCGAACGGCCATGCCGCCGCGCATGAGTTGCGCGGCGTGGTCGAGGCGACGCGCTACGTCAAGGGCACGATCCGCACGGTCCAGCAACCGCTCGTCAACCTCAGCGACGCGCCGCGGGGCGACCGGGCCAGCCAGCTGCTGTTCGGCGAGGCGTTTCGCGTCATCGACGAACGCGACGGCTTCGCCTTCGGCCAATCCCTCCGCGACGGCTATTGCGGCTATGTCATCTCGGGCGCGTTGACGCGGCAGGAGGCGGCGACGCACTGGATTGCCGCGCCGGCCACGCATCTCTATCCGCGCGCGCGTCTGAAGGCCCCGCCCGAAGTGGCGATCTTCTTCGGCAGCCATGTCCGCGTCACGTCGGACCTGGGCGATTTCAAAAAGGTCTCGACCGGGCATTTCGTCCCCTCGGGGCATCTTCAGCCGCTGCGCGCCCGGTTCAGCGATCCGGTCGGCGTGGCCGACATGTTTCTCGGCACGCCGTATCTCTGGGGGGGATCGTCGCGCTGGGGCGTGGACTGCTCGGGCCTGGTCCAGCAGGCGCTGATCGCCTGCGGCCTCGACTGCCCGCGCGACAGCGACCAGCAGCGGGGCGTGGGGCGCGAGTTGCATGCGGACGCGCCGTTGCAGCGGGGCGACCTGATCTTCTGGGATGGCCATGTCGGGATCATGTCCGACGCCGAAACTCTCTTGCACGCGAACGCGCACCACATGGCCGTCGCCTATGAGCCGCTGGCCGAGGCACGGGCACGCATCCAGGAGGGCGATCCGACGGGACGGGGGGACATCGTCACGCGCCGGCGGCCGGAGCTGCCGGGCTGACGACCCATCAGTCGACGGGACGGATCAGCTTGCGTTCCAGCACGCGCAGGACCGTGCGCAGGTCATGGCCGCGCCGCAGGATCCGCCCATCCATTCCGATCACGGTATAGGCGCCCTGTTTCGCCGCCATCTTGGGTCGCTTCTCGATCCGATACATCGGCTGTTCGGCGGTCCGTCGAAAGACCGAGAAGACCGCCACGTCGCGAAGCGCCGAAATTCCGTAATCACGCCATTCCCCGGCGGCGACCATCCGCCCGTAGAGCGACAGGATCACCGACAGTTCGGTGCGATGGAAGCTGACCGTTTCGGCATGGGGGAAAGGCGTGGGCGCGTTCATCCGCCCCAACGTGGCGCGACGCGCCCGCCAGTTCAAGCGCGGCGCGCAAGAGGCCGCATGGCATGTATGAAATTCAGCCACTGCCCCAATGCTGCCACGAAATGATCCGACGGGAACCGTTTCCAGACCCCGAAAATGTCCGACGGGATTGCCAAGACTGTCCTTGTAGGAGCGAAAGCTCGGCACTCCGGCGGCGTATCATTGCCCCCACCCAACGCGCCGTCGGAGCGCACTACCGGGCCGGTGTCCCCCCCGCCGTCCCCGACTGGATCGGCCCCGTCCCCTGACGGGGCCGTTTCCGCATCAGGCCCGCACGAGCTTCTCGTAACTGTCGGAAATGTCGCGCGTCATCGCGCCCACCTCGAAATTGTAGTCGCCGATCTGGCCCACGGGCGTCACTTCGGCCGCCGTGCCGGTCAGCCAGCATTGCTCGAACCCTTCCAGCTCCTCGGGCATGATATGGCGCTGGTGCACCTTGATCTGCCGCTCCTCCAGCATCCGCAGGACGGTCTGCCGGGTGATTCCGTTCAGGAAGCAATCGGGGTCGGGGGTGTGCACCTCGCCATCCTTGACGAAGAAGATGTTGGCCCCCGTCGCCTCGGCCACGTAGCCGCGATAGTCGAACATCATCGCATCCGAACAGCCCTTCGCTTCGGCCGCGTGCTTGGACATCGTGCAGATCATGTAAAGCCCGGCAGCCTTCGCATGGCTCGGTGCCGTCTCCGGGCTGGGCCGCTTCCACTTGGCGATGTCGAGCTTGGCGCCGCGCATTTTGGCGTCGCCGTAGTAATTGCCCCAGGCCCAGGTCGCGACCGCCATCCGCACCGGATTGCGCGCGGACGAGACGCCCATGTCCTCGCCCACGCCGCGCCAAGCCAGCACACGGATATAGGCATCGTCCAGACCGTTGGCGTTCATCGTCTCGTATTTCGCGGCCTCGATCTCGTCGACCGTCCAGGGGATTTCCATGTCCAGTTGCCGGCCGGAATAGATCAGGCGCTCCGAATGCTTGCGGCTCTCGAAAATCTTGCCGCCATAGGCGCGCTCGCCCTCGAACACGGCGCTGGCGTAGTGCATGGCATGCGTCAGCAGATGGACATTCGCATCCTTCCAGTCGATCAGCTTGCCATCCATCCAGATCCGGCCTTCGACATCGGCATAGGAACCCGCCATCATACCCTCCGCTTCATTCATGTCGCTGCTATGCCCGTTTCGGACATAATGTTGCGCAAAATCTGCCCGTGGGTAACAATGCGGTCTTGGAATGTCAACAAGGCTGACGTAGTTTCATCCTTGGGAGGACCGGCCATGGCCCAGGATCACAGCGAGAACCTTCTGTTCCTGACCGACGAACAGCTGCGCCGCGCCATCGAGGCCATGTTCTTCGCCTATCGCGGCTTCACCGCCGATCCCGACCGCATCCTGGCCGATTACGACTACGGCCGTGCCCATCACCGCGCCATCCATTTCATCCAGCGCACGCCCGGCACGACGGTCAACAACCTGCTGGCCATACTGGGCGTCACCAAGCAATCGCTGAACCGCGTCCTGCGCACCCTGGTCGAGGACGGGCTGGTCGAGAGCCGCGTCGGCACGCGCGACCGGCGCGAACGCCATCTGTACCTCACGCCCCGCGGCGCCGCGCTGGAGCAGGAACTGTCGGACGCGCAACGCGCGCGGATGCGGGCGGCCTTCCGCGCGGCGGGTCCGGTCGCGGTCGCTGGATTCCGCGAAGTCCTTGAACATATGATGGACCCCGAACTTAGGCGGCATTTCGCGGCCGTGAAGGAAGGGTAGCCGATGTCCGACGAAGGCCCGCCGAGCCACCAGGCCCATGTCCTCCTGGTGGACGACGACGAGCGGATCCGGGGATTGCTGCAGAAGTTCCTGACCCGGAACGGCTATCTGACCACTGCGGCACGCGATGCCGACCATGCTCGGCGCCTTCTGGCGGGGCTCGACTTCGACATGATGATCCTCGACGTGATGATGCCCGGCGACAATGGCTTCATCCTCTGCGCCGAAATCCGCGAGACGCGCGACACGCCGATCCTGCTGCTGACGGCGAAGGGCGACACTTCCGACCGGATCACCGGGCTGGAAGCGGGGGCCGACGACTATCTGCCCAAGCCGTTCGAACCCAAGGAACTGCTGCTGCGCCTCAAAGCCATCCTGCGACGGGCGCCGCAGGGGGGCGGGGCGATGCCCAAGATCCTGCATCTGGGCCATGTGCGCTACGACCTCGACCGGGGCGAACTCCTCAAGGGCGAAGACCCCGTCCGCCTGACCGTGACCGAGACGACTTTGATGCGCGTCCTGGCCGCCACGCCGCATGAGCCGGTCACGCGCGGCACGCTGGTCGAACGACTGGGCCGCGACGGCGAGGTCTCGGGCGAACGCGCGGTCGACGTCCAGATCACCCGCCTGCGCCGCAAGCTGGAGCAGGACCCGAAACAGCCCCGCTATCTGCAGACCGTGCGGGGCGAGGGCTACATGCTCGCCCCCGATTGACGGATCCCGATGACGCTCTTGCTGACCCATCCCGATGCCGACCGGCACGAGAATCCGCCCGGGCACCCCGAACAGGTCGCCCGCCTGGAGGCCGTGCGCGCCGCGCTGGACGGCATGGACCTGACCCGCGAGTCGCCCCAGGAGGCGCCCGACGCCGCCCTTCTGCGGTGCCATCCGCAACGCTACCTGGACGCGTTGGCCGCGGCCCAGCCGGCCGAGGGCTGGGCCCAGCTCGACGCCGATACGAGCCTTTCCCCCGGCAGCCTGCGCGCCGCGCGCCTGGCCGCCGGCGCGGCCTTGCGGGCCGTGGATGCCGTCGTCGAAGGCGACGCGCGGAACGCCTTCGTCGCCATGCGCCCCCCCGGGCACCATGCCGAGACCGAGACGCCGATGGGGTTCTGCCTGTTCGGAACGGTCGCAATCGCGGCGAAACACGCGCTCGACCATCACGGACTGGGCCGCGTCGCGGTCGTCGACTTCGACGTCCATCACGGCAACGGCACGCAGGACCTTCTCTGGGACGAGCCGCGCAGCCTGTTCGTCTCCACCCACCAGTCGCCGCTCTGGCCCGGCACCGGCGCCGCGGGTGAAACAGGCGCGCATGACAACGTCATGAACGTCCCCCTGCCCCCGAACTCCGACGGCCGCGTCTTCCGGGCCCGGATGCAGGATGACATCCTGCCAAGGCTCAACGCCTTCGCGCCCGATCTCGTCCTCGTCTCGGCGGGGTTCGACGCCCATGCCGACGATCCGCTGGCGCAGTTGACCTGGACGACGGAGGATTTCGTCTGGGTGACCGAACGGCTCTGCGATCTGGCCCACGCGCATGCGGGCGGACGGCTGGTGTCGTGCCTCGAGGGGGGCTATGACCTCGACGCGCTGGCCGATGCGGCCGGGGCCCATGTGGACGTTCTGCGGAGGCGGGAAAATGGCTGACGAGATCGAGACGATGAGTTTCGAGCAGGCGATCGCCGAGCTGGAGAAGGTGGTGAACCAGCTCGACCGTGGCGACGTCCCGCTGGAGGAGTCTATCCGCCTCTACGAGCGTGGCGCCGCGCTCAAGGCGCGCTGCGAGACCAAGCTGAAGGAAGCCGAGGAGAAGGTCGAGCAGATTACCCTCGACGCCGATGGCCGCCCGGTCGGAACGCGGCCCGCCGACCCGTGACATTCGACGAACGCCTGTGCCGCGCGCAGCAGGAAACCGGCGCGGCGCTGGACGCGCTGCTGGGCCCGTTCGAGGGCCCCGTGGGCGAGGCGATGCGCTACGCCACGCAGGGCGGCAAGCGGCTCCGCGCGTTCCTGGCGCTGGAATGCGCCGCGCTCTTCGACGTGCCGCGCGACTGTGCCCTCCGGGCCGCCGTGGCGATCGAGGCCCTGCACGCCTACTCCCTGATCCATGACGACCTGCCCTGCATGGACGATGACGACCTGCGCCGGGGCCAACCCACGGTGCACCGCCGCTGGGACGAGGCGACAGCGATCCTGGCCGGCGACGCGCTGCAGACATTCGCGTTCGAGGTCCTGGCCGATCCGGCGACGCATCCCGACGGAAGCGTGCGCGCCGATCTCGTCCTGACGCTCGCACGGGCGGCGGGCGGGGCGGGCATGGTGGCGGGGCAGGCCCGCGACATCGCCGCCGAAACGGCCGATGCCCCGCTGTCGCTGGACCGGATCACGGCGCTGCAACGGCTCAAGACCGGTCGCCTCCTGGAATGGCCCTGCCGCGCGGGCGCGATCCTCGGGGGGGCCGATCCCGAACCCCTGACCGAATACGCCGCGCGACTGGGCCTCGCCTTCCAGATCGCCGACGATCTGCTGGATGTCGAGGGCGACCCGGCCCGAATGGGCAAGGCCGCGCGCAAGGACGCGCGGGCCGGCAAGGCCACCTTCGTGTCCCATCTGGGGGTCGAAGGCGCCCGCGCACGGGCCACGGAACTGGTCGGGGCCGCGCAGGCCAGCCTTTTGCCCTTCGGCGACCGTGCTGATAGCCTTGTCCGGGTCGCACGTTATGTCGTGAACCGTGACAATTGAGGCTTCCATGGTCGCACCGAAAACCCCGCTGCTGGACGGCATCGCCGGATCCTCCGACCTGGCGCCGCTGTCGGACGGCGACCTGCGCAAGCTGGCCGACGAACTGCGCGCCGAGACGATCCACGCCGTCAGCCGGACGGGCGGGCATCTGGGTGCGGGGCTGGGCGTGGTCGAACTGACGGTGGCCTTGCATGCCGTCTTCGACACGCCGCGCGACAAGCTGATCTGGGACGTCAGCCACCAATGCTACCCCCACAAGATCCTGACCGGCCGCCGCCGGCGCATGGACACCTTGCGCCAGAAGGACGGGCTGTCGGGGTTCACCAAGCGGACCGAGTCGCCTTACGATCCGTTTGGCGCGGCGCACAGCTCCACCTCCATCTCCGCCGCGCTGGGCTTCGCGATGGCGCGCGAGCTGGGCGCGCCCGAGGTGGGCGACGCAATCGCGGTGATCGGCGACGGTGCGCTGACCGGCGGAATGGCCTACGAGGCGCTGAACCACGCGGGGCACCTGCAGAAGCGCCTGATCGTCGTTTTGAACGACAACGACATGTCGATCGCCCCACCGGTGGGCGCGATGTCGTCCTACCTGTCGCGCCTTTACGCCGGTGCGCCGTTCCAGGACCTCAAGGCCGCCGCCAAGGGGGCCGTCGGATTCCTTCCACCGCCGTTCCAGGAAGGCGCCCGCCGCGCCAAGGAGATGCTCAAGGGCATGACCGTCGGCGGCACGCTCTTCGAGGAGCTGGGCTTCAGCTATGTCGGCCCGATCAACGGCCATGATATGGAAAGCCTGCTGGGCGTGCTGCGCACGGTCAAGGCGCGTGCGACCGGGCCGATCCTGATCCATGCGATCACCAAGAAGGGCAAGGGTTTCCGCCCCGCCGAAAGCGCACGCGACGGCGGTCACGCGACATCGAAATTCGACGTGGCCACGGGCGAGCAGACCAAGGCGCCCTCGAACGCGCCCAGCTATACCAAGGTCTTCGCCGAAAGCCTGATCCGGGAGGCGGCGGAGGACGACCGCATCGTCGCCATCACCGCGGCCATGCCCGACGGAACCGGCCTGAACCTGTTCGCCGAACGCTTTCCGGCGCGATGCTTCGACGTGGGCATCGCCGAACAGCACGGCGTGACCTTCTGCGCGGGCCTCGCCGCGGCGGGGATGCGGCCCTTCGCGGCGATCTATTCGACCTTCCTGCAGCGCGGCTACGACCAGGTGGTGCACGACGTGGCGTTGCAGAACCTGCCTGTGCGCTTTGCCATCGACCGGGCCGGGCTGGTCGGGGCCGACGGCGCCACGCATGCCGGCAGCTTCGATATCGCCTATCTCTCCAACCTGCCCAACTTCACCGTCATGGCCGCCGCCGACGAGGCGGAGCTGCGGCACATGGTGGCTACCGCCGCAACGCACGATGCGGGCCCCATCGCCTTCCGTTTTCCCCGCGGCGAAGGCGTGGGCGTCGATATGCCCGAGCGCGGGACCCCGCTGGAGATCGGCCGTGGCCGCATGGTCCACGAGGGCGAGCGTGTCGCGATCCTGTCCTTCGGCGCCCGCCTGCCCGAGGTGGAGGCCGCGCGCGAGCGTCTGATGGCGCGTGGCATTCGCCCGACCGTGGCGGATGCGCGGTTTGCGAAGCCGCTGGACCGCGACCTGATCCTGCGGCTGGCCCGCGACCACGAGGCCCTGATCACGATCGAGGAGGGCGCGGTCGGCGGCTTCGGCAGCCATGTCGCGCAACTTCTGGCCGAGGCGGGCCTGTTCGACGAGGGGCTGCGGTTCCGGTCGATGGTGCTGCCGGACGCGTTCATCGATCAGGCCGGCCCCGCCGAGATGTACATCGAGGCCGGACTGACCGCCGCCGATATCGAGGCGAAGGTCCTGACGGTCCTGGACCTGGGCCAGATCGGCAAGCGCGCCTGATCCGGGACCCCGGGGCCATCGGAGACGAGAAAGGGGCGGACCGTCAGGCCCGCCCCTTCACTTTCGATAAGTCGAAAGGATCAGTCGGTCGTCGTGCTGGACGAGCCGTCGCTGCCATCCGCGATGGCGGCAACGATCAGCAGGCCGGCGGCGGCCAGGCCGACGGCGGCGGCGGTGCTGAGACCACCACCGGCCAGGACCGGGGCTTCGTTGACCACGATGGTGTCGGAACCGACGGCTTCGAGGTTGCCGGACGACTTGGTGGTGTTCAGCGTGCGGACCGACGAATCGGCCGAAGCGACGACCGGAGCCAGCGCGACGAGCGCGGCGGCGGCGGAAGCGATGAATTTCGTCATTGTTGCTCTCCTAGGAAACGTGCACAGCGCGAACCTAGGTCAGTCGAACGCCTCCATCAAGCGCATACATTCTTATCCGGCGCTTAGGCGCCGCTCCTCCGCTCGATCCAGGCCGTGCTGTTGCCGCAATGCCGCGCAAGGCGGCGTCACTGCACCAGCAGGCTCAGCTCGACATGGCCCGTTTCGGGGCTGACGCGCTCGACCGCGCGCCGGATGGTCCCGTCACCCTCGCGCCAATAGCGGTTCACGAAGGCGTCCCCCTCGCCCGTGCAGCTCTCCTCGAACACGGTCGTGCGGAAGTTCCGCCCATAGAACGTGAGCGTTTCGCCGCCGACCGGCCGCACGTCGCAGAAATAGCGCCGCACCTCGATCCGGTCGTCGCCGCGCAGATGGCGATTCACGCGCAGGACGTTGGTGCCGCCCCCCGCCCGAAGCGCGGCTGCCAAGGGCGCGACGTCGGCGGTCAGCAGATCGAAGCCCAGGCCCCGCGTCCCCACCAGGATCCCGTCCCGGCGCAGGATGCCGCCACCATTGGCGTCGATCCACTGTTCCGTGCCCCGGTTCACCGTAAGCGGGACGAGCGTCAGCCCCCGATCCGTCCTCTCCGTCACCAGCAGCATCACCGCCGTGGGCGAATTCGCCAGCATCTCAGGCGTCAGGACAGCACGGGCGTCGGGCACCGGCTCGCCCGGCAGAACGAGGCCGCCGACCGTGCGGGCCGCCGTGCCCAGGGGCGTATCCGGAAGATCGTCGCTGCCGCAGGCCGTGAGCGCCAGCATCAGCGCGCCGAGAAGTCCCAGTCGCATGCTCATCGCCAGAACCGCCCCCAATCGTCCGTCAGGTCCGGCGCGGTCTGATCGCGCACCGTGTCGTAGAGCCGGTTGCGAAGCCGCAGCCGCGCGCCCCCATCCCGAAGGATCGGCTGAAGCACGACGTCCGAGCTTTGGCGCGACGGACGCCCGGTCAGCCAGCCCAGCGGGATCTCCAGCCGGATGCCCTTGTCGAAGCTGCCTTCGCCGAACTCCTCGGAACTCACGTCGGTCTTGGTGGCATAGGCGCTGACGCGCCAGCCACTGGCGAATTCTCGGGCCAGCTCATAGGTCGCGCCCTGATCGCCGGCCAGGTACTGGCCGACATCCAACTGGCTGTGGAAGCCGTTGCCGTGGTTCCAGTAGCCGGTGACGAAGGCCGTCGTGGCATCGAGGTCGCGAAAGCCGAACCGCATGTCGAAATCGCGCTGCCGCACGCGGTTGACCTCGACACCCACGGCGAGCGGCGAGTAATCGGGCTTCCAAAGAAGCTCGGAAGACAGGCCGCCATATTGCGATTCCAGCAGGCCGGCGGAGACGCGACCGTAGAAGTCGGAGGCCGGACGGAACATGTAGTTCGCCGTCAGATACGGGATGAACGGCCCATCGGTGCGCGCGAACAGGTTCGAATCGGTGCGCACTCGCGGCAGCGCCGAGACCGAGAAGCGGGTCGACTCGTCGCGGTTGCCGATCACGCGCTGACGGATCGCCCCCTCAAGCAACACACCGCGCGCGGGTTGCACCTCGGCGGCCAGCTGGGCGCCCAGATCGACGCGCAGCGGGTTGTCGGGGTCGAAGGTGCTCAGCTCGACATAGGGTCCCAGCCGCCAGCTGAAGCGCGGATAGGCGTCCTCCTCGACCACCAGGCCCGCCCGGCCCAGCGAGGTCGCATCGACCAGCCCCGCCACGGCCAGGATCTCGTCGGCGCCGTCCGGCCGGTTCTCCAGCGCCTCGATATCGCTGCGCCGCAGGACGACGGCATCGCCCGCCAGACCGACCTCGTTCAGGGGGACCAGAACGAAAGTCTCGACCGAGGAGGGCAGGCTGGCGCTGGCCACCCGGGCGGCGCGCCCGACGGCCTGCGCCTGCGATTCGTAGGTGGGGTTGCGGAAACGGATCTCGGCCCGGTTCGCGTCGATCCGGCTGGCTTCCAGCCGCAGGCCCACGCCGTCCAGCGCCTCGTCCAGGTTCGACCGGACCGCCCGCGTGATCGTCGCGTCCTGCGTCCATGCGGTCGTCCAGAGTTGTGGCTGCTGCTCGGGCGACGGCCGCAGCGTCACCGGCGGCGGCGCCCCGTCGAGGCCGCTGCCCAGGGGCGCGCGCTTGGGGTTCAACGTGAACTGCATCGTCACGCCGATTTCGGCACCCTGCAACGCATAGGCGCCCAGCCGGACGCCCGGCCGAAGCGCGTAATCGATGCCGAAATTCAGCGGCGTCTTCGGGTCGATCAGATCGCGGGTCTGTTCAAGCCGGTAGTCGTCCGACGAATATTCCGCCTTCAGCGTCAGGCGATCGGTCCAGTCGTACTGCACCCCCGCGAACAGCGCCGCATCCCCCCGGAACAGCCGGTCGAGCGAGACGTCGCCCCCGGTGCCGAACTGCACGTTCGGGCGCGTGTCGAACCGGTCGTCCAGCGCGCCTAGCGGGTTGCCGAACCCGCCGCGCGCGGCAAGCCGCCCCCAGCCCAGGCCGCCCGTCACCGTCAGCCGGTCGCCGAACGACTTGGTGGCGACCAGGTACTCCGCCGAATAGAGGCCCGTCCCGCCGATATCCTGCACGCCCACGGTGATCGCCGGGCGCCGCGCGCCTTCCTTCAGCAGTTGAAAGCGCAAATCGAAGCTGCGGTCGTAGGTCCGTTCGAACCCGTCGTCGCGCGGCAGGAAATCAGGCACGGTGGCATAGCGGAACACCGCCTGCAGGCGCGGGGCCAGCTGGAACGCGATCTGGGTGCGGCCGCTGTCGTTCGACAGCAGCGTCAGGCTGGTCGTCAGTTCGGCATCGGGCTGCATCTGCGCCGACGGCATGTCGATCAGCCCCGGCACGCCATAGGTGTTGATCGAGCGGACATCGGACAGCTGCGCCTGCGCCGTCGCGGCGAGCACCGCCAGGATCGACGCGGCGAAGGCGGGTCTGGTCCAGATCGGCATGCGGCGGCTCTCGCTGGGTTTTCCTGACCATATTCATGCGGCTTTCGCGGCCTCGCCGAAAGCCTCGGCACACGCATCGGCAGGATCACGCGGCGGAGTGTCTTGAAATTGCAACTGCGACGGGTATGGCCCTTGGGGGTGCAGCGAGGCCCCGTGATATCGTGACGACACCCCCCCTTTCCATCACCGTGACCGGCGCGACCGGTCGCCTGGGCCGGCTGCTTCGGCATCCGTGGCGGGGGCGCGGCGTCGCCTGGCATGGCCGCGCCGACGGCGCGCTGGTGCCCGTGCTGCAGGCCCGGCGCTGTCTGGTCTGCCTGGCCGGCGTCGTCCGTGGCAGCCGGGCCGATCTGGCCGCGAACGCGCGGATTGCAGTTGCCGCGCTCGATGCGGCCGCAATAGCCGGTGTCCCCCGCGTGCTCCTCTTCTCATCCTCGGCGGTCTATGGCCGCGCGCATGGTCCGCTGGGCGAAAACCGTGCAATCACGCCCGCCACCGAATACGGCCGCGCCAAGCTGGACATGGAACGCGCTGTCGCCGACTGGTCGGCCGCCCGTCCCGATGGGCCCCAGGCCGTCTGCCTGAGGCTGGGGAACGTCGCCGGGGCGGATGCGCTTCTGGGACGTCTCGGGACGGATGTGCCGCGGCTCGACATCTTCGACGACGGGCGTGGCCCGCGGCGGAACTATATCGGGCCGGTCACGCTGGCCCATGTGCTGGAACGGCTCGCGCTGGACGACATGCCGCTGCCGCCGGTCCTGAACCTCGGGACACCGGGCCTCGTCGACATGGCCGACCTGCTGCGCGCCGCCGGGCGCGACTGGATCGAAGTGCCCGCGCCGGACGACGCCCTGCCCGAAGTGGCGCTGGACACGACACGGTTGCAGCGGATGATTCCCCTCGACCCAGCCACGGCGCGGCCCGCACGCCTGGTCGCCGAATGGCGGGAGGCGGGCACATGACGCCCGGCAAACGCCTGTTCGATATCCTGTTCTCGCTCTATCTGATGGCGTTTCTGGCCCCGGTCATCGCGGTCGTGACGTGGAAGGTCTGGCGCCAGGGCGACGGGCCGATCCTCTACGGCTCGGAACGGATGAAGACGCCGACGCAGGGCTTCACGCTGTGGAAGTTCCGCACCATGGCACACGACCCGGGCGACCAGGGCGTGACGGGGGGGCACAAGTCGGGCCGCATCACGCCGCTGGGTGCCGCCCTGCGCAAGCGCCGCCTGGACGAACTGCCGCAGCTCTGGAACATCCTAAAGGGCGATGTCAGCTTCGTCGGCCCCCGCCCGCCGCTGCGCCGCTATGTCGAGATGTTTCCCGACCTCTACGGACTGGTGCTGCGGTCGCGCCCCGGCGTCACCGGCCTCGCCAGCCTGATCTACGCGCCGCACGAGGATCGCATCCTGTCGGCCTGCCGCACGCCCGAGGAGACGGAGCGCGCCTACGTCACCATCTGCATCCCGCGAAAGGCGCGGCTCGATCTGCTGTATCAGCGGCGGCGCACGTTCTGGATGGACGTCAAGCTGATCTCCTGGACGACGGCCAAGTTCTTCCCGCGCCGCATCCGGCCCAGGCGCAAGGGCCGGTTCGTCTAGCGTTCGCGCAGGCGCGCCTCGATCGCCTCCAACCGGGCCAGCACCTCGTCGCGATAGGCATCCGTGGCGGCCACTCCTTCGGCGGCATGGGCCTCCTGCATCGAGTTGACGATCAGGCCGACCAGCAGGTTCACGACCGCGAATGTCGTGATCATGATGAACGGCACGAAGAACATCCAAGCATAGGGATAGACGTCCATCACCGGGCGCACGATGCCCATGGACCAGCTTTCCAGTGTCATGATCTGGAACAGCGAATAGGCCGCGCGGGGCAGGTTGCCGAACCAGTCCGGGAAGGATGCGCCGAACAGCGTCGTGGCCATCACCGCGCCGATATAGAAGATCACCGCCATCAGGACGAACACGCTGCCCATGCCCGGCAGGGCGGTCACGAACCCCTCGACCACCCGGCGCAGGCGCGGAAAGACCGAGATCACGCGCAGAAGCCGCAGGATGCGCAGGGCCCGCAGCACCCCGAACGTGCCCGCCCCTGGGATCAGCGCGACCCCCACGATCGCGGTGTCGAACAGGTTCCAGCCGTCGCGCCAGAAACTGCGGCCCTGCGCGATCATCTTGGCGCCCAGTTCGACCACGAAGATCGCCAGGCACAGTGCATCGAGGATCAGGATCGCCTGGCCGAACCGGGCCATCACGGGGGGGATCGTCTCCAGCCCCAGAAGGACGGCGTTGAACAGGATCACGACGATGATGGCGGTGCGCGTCTCGGGACGGTCGAGGATGGCGTTCAGGCGAGCTCGGATCATCTGGCGGGGCTTTCGCGGTCGAAACGGGTAACGAGTTCGATATGGGGGGACCAGCGGAACTGATCCACCACCCGGACGGCCCCCATGCGCCATCCCGCCGAGACGAGCGTGGCGGCGTCGCGCGCGAAGGTCGCGGGGTTGCAGCTGACGAAGGCGATGGTGCGCAGATCCGACCGGGCCAGCATGGCCACCTGCGCGGCCGCGCCCGCCCGCGGCGGGTCGATGATCGCGGCATCGAAATCCGACAGTTCGCCTTCGTCCAGCGGGTCGCGGAACAGGTCGCGGCGCGCCGTCGTGATCGGTTTCAGGCCGGTGGCATGACGCGCACCCTCGGCCAATGCGGCCAGCAGGTCGCCATCGCCCTCGACCGCATGCACGGGTGCGGTTTCGGCCGCGGGAAAGGTGAAGGTGCCGCAGCCCGCGAACAGGTCCACGATCCGCGTGGCTTCCGTCAGCGTCGCGCCGACGACGCCCACCAGGGCCGCCTCGCCATGACGGGTGGCCTGCAGGAAGGCCCCGGGCGGCGGCACGACGCGGGCCCGTCCCATCGGCTGCGCCGGCGGCACCTGCTGGAGCGCCACTTCGCCGTTCCAGGCGATGCGCACGAAGTCCCGCCCCAGGGGGGCCAGTGCCTCCATCACGTCGCGGTCCATCGCCCCGGCGCCCCCAATGGACAGGTCCAGCCCCTCGGGGCCCTGCGTCACGTGCAGCGTCACCTCGGCGCCGCGCGGCGCGGCCAGACGGGTCACACGCTCCAGCGCCGGCAAGGCGGCGACGATCCCGGGCGCCAGGACCTTGCAGTCGGGGATCTCGACGATCTCGTGACCCCCGGCGACGTGGAACCCGACCTGCGCGCCCTTCTTCGTCTTGCGCCCGGCCAGCGCGGCCCGGCGCCGTGTTCCGGGCGGAGAGGTGGCGACACCGGCGATCCGAGCGGCGATGCCGGCCCGGCCCAGCGCCTCGATCACGCGTCCGGCCTTCCAGTCGGCCACGAACCCGTCCGATGCATGTTGCAGCGCACACGCGCCGCAGCGCCGGAAATGCCGGCAGGGCGGCGCCACGCGTTCGGGCACGGGCGTGACGACCCGCGGCGACGGGATACGGTCGCCTGCACGGTCGCCCTCGACGATCTCGCCGGGCAGGGTGCGGGGGACGTGGACGGTCGCGCCCAGTTCGTCACGGGCGACACCATCGCCATGCTGGCCGAGGCGCAGGATCTTCAGGGTCATGGCCCGCCTCTAGCCCAAGGCGCAGGCGGGCGCTATTCCGCCGCGACGTCCTCGACGCCGATGAAGCCGCCGGACTGGCGGTTCCAATAGCGCGCATAGATGCCCTCGCGCGCCAGAAGGTCGCGATGCGTTCCCTGTTCGACGATACGCCCGCCCTCCATCACCACGATCCGGTCCATGCGGGCGATGGTCGACAACCGGTGCGCGATGGCGATCACGGTCTTGTTCTCCATCACCCGGCGCAGGGCCGTCTGGATCGCCGCCTCCACCTCGCTGTCCAGCGCGCTCGTCGCCTCGTCCAGGACCAGGATCGGCGCGTCCTTCAGGATGGCGCGGGCCAGCGCGATCCGCTGTCGCTGACCGCCCGACAACTTGACGCCCCGCTCGCCCAGGAACGCGTCATAGCCGGTGTTGCCCTTGTGGTCGCGCAGGCCGGTGATGAACGTATGCGCCTCGGCACGGCGGGCGGCGTCGACGACCTCCGCCTCGGTCGCGTCCGGCCGACCGTAGAGAATGTTGTCCCGCGCCGTGCGGTTGAACATGGCGGTCTCTTGCGTGACCATCCCGATCTGGTGGCGCAGACTGTCCTGCGTGACCGCGCGGATGTCGTGGCCGTCCAGCGTCACCCGGCCCGCCTCCGCGTCGTAGAGGCGCAGCAGAAGGCTCACCAGAGTCGACTTGCCCGCCCCCGACGCGCCGACGATGCCCAGCTTTTCGCCCGGCGCGACGGACAGATCGAGACGGTGGATCCCCCCCTCCTCGCGGCCATAGGTGAAGGTGACCCCCTCGAAGGCGATGGCCCCCGCAACCGGCGGCAGGGTGCGCGCGTCCGGGGCGTCGGCCAGCGTCCAGCGCGGCGTCAGGGTGCGCATTCCGTCCTCGATCTCGCCCAGGTTGGCGTACATCGCCATCAGCGTGAAGCTGACCCAGCCGGTCATCTGGCTCAGCCGGAAGGAGATCGCCCCTGCGGTCGCGATGTCGCCCGCGCTGGCCGCGCCCGACCGCCACAGCAGAAGCGTGCCGCCGATCATCAGAATGGGCAGCAACCCCGCGCAGAACATCAGGCCGAACCGGAACGCGGTCGACACGCGCCCGAAGGCCAGCGCGCGGTGGCGCAGCGTGTCCATCGCGTCCAGCGCGGCGTGATCCTCATGCGCGGTGTGGCCGAACAGCTTGACCGTCTTGATGTTCGTGACGGTATCCACGACCTGGCCCGTCACCATCGCCCGTGCCGAAGCCCGCGCGCCCGACCGCGCCTTGATGCGCGGCATGAAGAACCGAAACAGCGACAGATACGCCACCAGCCAGACTGTCAGGGCCAGCGCGATCCGCCAGTCGATAGCCAGCATCAGGATCGCGGAGCCCAGCAGCGACGCCAGTGAGAATGCGACGACATTGATGAACTCGCCCGTCACGTCGGTGACGGCGCGGGCAGTCTGCATCTGCTTGCTGGCGATGCGCCCCGCGAAATCGTTGTCGAAGAAGGTGACCGCCTGCCCCAGCGTCCAGCGATGCAGCCGCGACTGCACCAGCGGATAGACGTTCGGGGCCACCGTGATGCCGTTGAACGCGGCCGAAGTCCCGAAGATCAGCGGTCGCACCACCAGGTAGAACCCCAGGAAAGACGCCAGCAGCAAGGCGTTCCGCGCCAGGTAGCCGGGCGCCGGTTCGGCCACGCTGTCGATGACCGCGCCCAGGAAGAAGGCGGTGGCGATCTCGGTCGCGCCGGCCAGGGCCGAGACGGCGAAGGCCGCGATCAGGACGGGCCAGGCCCCCGCGAGGCACCAGCCGAAGAACGCCATCAGCGTCCCCGGCGGTGGCCCCGCGGCGGGCGCGAAGGGCGGGATCAGCGCGGCGAACCGGTCGGCCAGCGGGCGGATCACTCGGCCGCCTCGGTCGGGGCGCCGCGCGTATCGATGAAGCCGCCGGACTGCCTGGCCCAGAACGACGCGTAGAGGCCGCCCTGCGCCAGCAGGTCCTCATGCGTGCCCTCCTCGGTGATGCGGCCGTCGTCGATGACCAGAATGCGGTCCATCGCCGCGATGGTCGACAGCCGGTGCGCGATGGCGATCACCGTCTTGCCTTCCATCATGCCGTAGAGCGTGTCCTGGATCGCCGCCTCCACCTCGCTGTCCAGCGCGCTCGTCGCCTCGTCCAGCACCAGGATCGGCGCATCCTTCAGGATCACGCGCGCCAGCGCGATCCGCTGCCGCTGGCCGCCCGAAAGCTTGACGCCGCGCTCGCCCACCTGCGCGGCATAGCCCGTCCGCCCCTCCTGGTCCTGCAGGTCGGCGATGAATTCCTCGGCCTGCGCCTTGCGCGCCGCGGCCCGGACCTCGTCGTCCGTCGCATCGGCCCGGCCATAGCGGATGTTGTCGGCGACCGAGCGGTGGAGAAGCGACGAATCCTGCTGCACCATCCCGACCGCGTGGCGCAGCGACGTCTGCGTGACCTGGCGGATGTCCTGGCCATCCAGCACGATGCGCCCCTGTTCGGGGTCGTAGAAGCGCAGCAGCAGCTTCACCAGGGTCGACTTGCCCGCGCCGGACCGGCCGATCACGCCGACCTTCTCGCCCGGCGCGATATGCAGCGTCAGGTCGGTCACGCCGCCCTTGGCCCCGCCATAGAGATGGGTGACCCCCTCGAACGCGATGGCGCCCCGCTCCAGCCGCAGCGGCGCGGCGCCGGGTGCGTCGGTCAGGTGGATGGGCTGGGCAATGGTCTCCATGCCCTCCTCGACCACGCCGAGCGAACGGAAGAACGACGTCAGCGCCCACATGATCCAGCCCGTCATCGCGTTCAGGCGCAACACCAGCGCCGTCGCCGCCGCCACGACGCCCACGGTCGCACTGCCCGACACCCAGAGCGCCACGCCCCAACCCACGACGCCGACGATCAGCAGACCATTCAGCATCACCAGTGCCACATCCATGATCGTGAAGATCCGCATCTCGCGGGCGAAGGTGCGCCGCGTCGTCTCGATCGCGTCGCGGGCATAGTCCAGCTCCTTGCCCTCGTGGGCGAAGAGCTTGACCGAATGGATGTTGGTATAGGCGTCCACCACCCGCCCCGTGGTCATCGACCGCGCGTCCGACGACGCCTTGGAGGCCGGCCCCACGCGCGCCACCGTCCAGCGGACCAGCACCCCGTAGAGCACGAACCAGATGGCCAGGGGGATCACCAGTCGCGGATCCGCGCCGAACAGCAGAACCGCCGCCCCCACCAGATAGGCCAGCGCGAAGGTGATCGCGTCGAACACCTGGAACACCGCCTCGCCGGCGGCGGGCGGGGCCTGCATGATGCGGTTGGCGATGCGTCCGGCGAAGTCGTTCTCGAACCAGCCCACCGACTGGCGCAACACATGCTTGTGCGCGCGCCAGCGCATCGCCGTGCCGTAGTTCGGCAGGATCGTGTTGTTCAGAAGCAGCACGTCCGCCGCCTGCAGGGCCGGGCGCACCAGCAGGATGAACAGCGCGACGGCCGCCATCTCCCAC